>CAJTTS010000099.1 GCA_910579155.1 uncultured Oscillospiraceae bacterium
ATTTTATCATCTCAGCACTTTGTATACAATACCAAGGTTTTAAAACAGACTCTAAAGCTCGTTTCGCCATGATTCAATATCTCCCGCTATTTTTACTCAACTCTTTTTGCCCCAGCGGATGTTCGGTCAGACGCTGATAAACTTCACATTCTCCATGGTCATTTTTGTAAATCCTTTCGTGTCTTGCTGAAATTCTCTTTTTTTCATTCAATCTTATTGATTGCATCTGTTTGGTATCAAACTCCAAAAATACTGATTGCAACAAAGTAAACAAGGCGTATGGTACAATGTTTTCCGGCAAAAGTCAATACATAATTGATGTATTCTTTTATGAGCGTGAATAAAACAGCTTTGATGGCCGATCCCTCGCATAGTATCCTGAGCATATGCTTTATATGCAAAAGCAGTCATATCCTGGAATGAATTGTCTGATTGCAAATTAAAATGCTAAAAAGTAAAATATACCTCCTATCACCCCCTTTATTTTACTGGTAAAATAAATATGATCAGAGCTGAAAAAACATCTGAGGCAGGACATCAAAAGGAGGAGTGTTCATGGAAGAAAGCATGAAAGGACGCACCAATCAGGAATGGCTGGACGGAGTGTACGACAAGCTTCTGGTGAAAATGAGCGCGGAATGTGCCCGGCTGGGGACCATGATCCCCTTTGCCCCCAGGAACGGGAAGTATTTTGATGTGGAGAATACTCCCCTTGGCCTTCATTTCTGGACCAACGGCTTCTGGCCGGGGATGCTCTGGCAGATGTACCATACCACTGGCGATGAAAGCTACCGCAAGGCCGCTGAAGGTGTAGAGGAGCGGCTGGAAGCCATTCTCAAAAGCTTTGACGGCGTGGACCACGACGCGGGATTCCAGTTCCTGCTGTCTGCCGTGGCGGATTACCGTGTGACCGGGAGCAAAGAGGCCCGCCGCCGAGGGCTCCACGCCGCCAATATGCTGGCAGGGCGGTATAATCCAGCGGGCCGGTTCATTCGGGCCTGGAACGACGGCACCGCAGAAGCAGAGACCACTGCGGAGTGGATGAAGGCCGGGGGAGGTGTCAGCGGCTGGATGATCGTGGACTGCATGATGAACATCCCCCTGCTCTACTGGGCCGCCAGCGAGACAAAGGACCCCCGATATATGCACATCGCCGTCAACCATGCCAAGACCGCCCAGCAGTACATTGTGCGTCCGGATGGGAGCTGCAACCATGTGGTGTCTATGGACCCCAATACCGGAGAATTTGTGGACAACCCCGGTGGACAGGGCTATGGAAGGGGCTCCTCCTGGAGCCGTGGCCAGTCCTGGGCCGTGTACGGCTTCGCACTGAGCTACCGCCACACCGGGGATGAGTCCTTCCTGAACACTGCCAAGCAGTGCGCCCACTACTGCATCGCCAATCTGGCGGTCAACGACTGGCTGCCCCTGGTGGACTTCCGGGCCCCGGATGAGCCGGTGAAATACGACTCCGACGCTGCCATCATCATCGCCTGCGGCCTGCTGGAAATTGCAGAACACGTGGGCGAGTATGAGAAACAGTTCTACACGGAGGCGGCATACCGCATTCTCCGTGCCTGCGATGAAAAGTTCTGCAACTGGGACCCCGAAGTAGACTCCATCGTAGACGGCGGCACTACCTTTTACCACGACCCCAGCGGACGGACCAGCGATATGCCTATCATTTACGGCGACTATTATTTCATCGAGGCTGTGCTTCGCCTGAAAGGGAAGTCCCTGTTCGCCTGGTAAGGAGTGAAGAATCATGATTTTTGCATCTCTTGACGCAATAAAGTGCCCCTATAATTATCCTGCTGCCATTCAGACCGCGTTAGACTGGATCGCGGAGCACGATGTGGCCCACATGGAAACGGGCACCTATGAGATCCAGGGGCGGGATCTGTATGTCAATATCCAGGATATCACGACCCGGCCTATCGCATCCTGCCGCCCGGAGCGGCACAACGAGTATTTGGACATACAATATGTGGCGTCTGGTGTGGAGCGGATGGGTTATACGCCGTATACCGGAAAAGAGTCCATGCTTGCGGCCCTGGAGGACAAGGATCTCGTTCTCTATCGAGATCTGGAGAGAGAAAACTTTATAGATGTGTCCGCCGGAGGGTACTGCATCTTTTTCTCCAACGACATCCACCGCCCTGGCTGCGCCGCCGGTGAGACAGGGACTGTCCGTAAGGCGGTGGCAAAAGTGAGGCAGACCCTGTTGTGACCATAAAATGATAAAACGCTCAAAAAATAAAATGTGGAGGTAAGATCGATATGACTGATTTTAGCTTGAAGGGCAAAGTGGCGCTGATCACCGGCGCTTCCTACGGCATCGGTTTCGCCATCGCCACTGCCATGGCGGAGGCAGGAGCCACCATTGTGTTCAATGACATCAAGCAGGAGCTGGTGGACAAGGGCCTGGCTGCCTATGCCGAGAAAGGGATCAAGGCCCACGGTTATGTCTGCGATGTGACCAACGAGGATGCGGTGAACGAGACCGTGGCCAAGATCGAGGCCGAGGTGGGCGTCATCGACATCCTGGTGAACAACGCTGGTATCATCAAGCGCATTCCCATGCTGGAGATGTCCGCCAAGGATTTCCGCCAGGTCATTGACATTGACCTCAACGGACCCTTCATCGTGTCCAAGGCCATCATCCCCTCCATGATCAAAAAGGGCGGCGGCAAGATCATCAACATCTGCTCTATGATGAGTGAGCTGGGCCGGGAGACCGTGTCTGCCTACGCCGCCGCCAAGGGCGGGTTGAAAATGCTGACAAAAAATATCGCTTCTGAGTACGGCCAGTACAACATCCAGTGCAACGGCATCGGCCCCGGCTACATCGCCACCCCCCAGACCGCTCCCCTCCGGGAGATCCAGCCCGACGGCTCCCGCCACCCCTTCGACCAGTTTATCCTGGCCAAGACTCCGGCTAACCGCTGGGGCGAGGCGGCCGACCTGGGCGGTCCAGCGGTGTTCCTAGCCTCTCCCGCCTCTGATTTTGTTAACGGTCACATTCTCTATGTGGACGGCGGCATCCTGGCCTACATCGGCAAGCAGCCGTAATGCAAACAATATCCTTTCAGGCAAAGGGATATCTCTGGGACGATTACGATACTATGGCATGGCGGAGAGGACACCAGTGTACCTCCGGAGAACAGCCTGCTGCTGGCGGTTGAGCTGAAGCGACACGGTGTACCTTTTGAGTACTATCTATTTGGTTCGGGAGCCCATGGAATCTCCACCTGTACCCAGGAGGTAGAAACTCCAGACGAGGTGTGCCGAGTATGGGTATCGCTATGTAAAACCTGGCTCAGCCGACAGTTCCAGTATGCTCCGTAATCGACAAGGCGGGAGAGTTCTCAGTCCCCTTCTCTGATTTTAGCAATAGATACATTTTGGCTTATATTGGAATGTAACCTGCCAAAGCCTAACTAATCAACTATGGAGGTTTCATAAAATGAAAATCACGCTCATCAATGAAAATAGTCAGGCAGCCAAGAACGGCATCATCCTGGCGGCACTGAAAAAGGTGGTGGAACCCATGGGTCACATCGTGGACAACTATGGTATGTACGGGGCGGATGACAAGGCCCAGCTCACCTATGTCCAGTGCGGTATCTTGGGGGCCATCCTGCTCAACAGCGGGGCGGCAGACTTCGTGGTCACCGGCTGCGGTACCGGCGAGGGTGCCATGCTGGCCATGAACAGCTTTCCCGGCGTTATCTGCGGCCACGTGGAGGACCCGGTGGATATGCCTATACCTTTGCCCATGTCAACGACGGCAACGCCGTGGCTATGCCCTTCGCCAAGGGCTTCGGCTGGGGCGGTGAGTTGAACTTGGAGTATGTGTTTGAGAAGCTCTTCGGCTTCGGTCACGGCCAGGGCTATCCCCCCGAGCGGGTAGAGCCCGAGATGCGCAACAAGCGCATCCTGGATGAGGTGCGGGCCAAAACCCTGCGCCCCCTGGTGGACGGCCTCAAGGAAATCGACCAGGAGCTGGTCCGTGGTGCCGTGGCCGGGGACCGGTTCCAGGAGCTGTTCTTCCCCAACTGCAAGGACCAAGCCATCGCCAGCTATGTAAAAAATCTGCTGTAAGGAAACCATAGGAGTAAATTGAAAGAAACGAGGAGAAAGCAATGGCAAAGCTGAGTATTGCCGTTTTGAATTGCCAAGGCGGCACTATGTGCCAAGCAGAGGGAAACGACGAGATTTGGGTGGTTCATCAAGGCGTATACGAGCCTGGGGATAAAATCGTATTTACCACAGATGAGGTTCCGGCTTATTATATGATTCGTGTGGACGGAGCCATGGATGAGGCGTATGTGTACCTTACTCAGAATCAAGTGGAATATGTCATTCCCTTTGAGCAGGACAATCCGTTCAAGATCGATAAAATCTCGTATTCTCTTGGCACCTTCGTAGGGGAGCGCCACTACATCACGATGCGAAAAGCTGGGGACCAGGAAAACGAAAACTACCGAAATCTGGCCAAAAACGTGATGGATCAGCGGGACAGTGCTGGATGCTATCCTCACGTCCATGCTAATGCGGAAACACAAGGCCAGATCGCAGCATTGTTTGCCGCCCGTAACGTGATTGACGGCGTGTTAGCAAACACCCATCACTGGCCCTGGCCATTCCAGTCCTGGGGCATCGACAAACGGGAGGATGCTGAAATCACTGTGGAGTTTGGTCGGCCAATCAACATGGAAAAGCTGCGACTCACCACCCGGGCGGACTTCCCACATGACAGCTGGTGGGTGCAGGGCACCGTGACCTTCTCCGATGGTACTTCCGAAGTCATTAAATTGGATAAACGGATCGAACCCCAATCATTCAACATCAAGCGCAACGGCATCACCTGGCTGAAGGTGGGACATTTAGTCAAAGCCGATGACCCCTCGCTTTTCCCGGCATTGAAACAAATTGAAGTATTTGGACGAAATTCACAAAATAATTTGTAGTTTTTTGGTGCTCTGTGGTGCTCTGCTTTATTCGCTTCATCCCCATACCTTTGAGCCATTGTGTGTTGGGCGATGATAAATAGGCGGCTGTTTGCAAGCCAGCCGCCGACTCCTCTCCATCGGGGCGGTCAGCCGTCAGGCTGGCCGCCCATTTTATAACAAAATTCTAAAATCTTTCTGGATATGCTATGGGGGAATATTCATGGAACGTAACATTTTGATCATATTATCACCAAGAGCATATCCGGAACAGTTATGCACGCTTCTCAAAAATTGTGGTTTCTTTACTACACTGGTCCGAAACGTCCCTGCTGCGTTTGAGCATCTGAAAGCACATAGTTACGCCTTTATTCTGGTAGACCTCAGTTTAGAGGACGCGCTTTCATTTTTAAAGAAGTCGTAGCCACATTTTATGATCCCCCGCCCTACATCTTAGCGGCAAATACCTTTAATTGCAGCTCGGAACAGGCCGAGATCCTAAATGTTGGTGCTGATATTTGTTTAGACAAGCCTCTCGACTTTGAGGAAGTCATCGCTGTGATCAACGCTGTACTGAGAAGGGCAGACCGCCTGGCTCATCCAAAGCCAATTTGTCCTGTTTCAGAAATCAAGCGTAAAGGGCTGGTCATCGACCCAATGCGGCGTAGCGTGAGCGTAGAGGGCAGGCCAGTGACGCTGACAGTGAAAGAGTTTGACATTCTCAGTTTTCTTGCCAGCCATCCCGGCGTCGTGTTCAGCAAGGAGCAAATATACGAGCAGGTATGGAACGAAGAGTGCGTGTATGTCTCGACCAACGTGGCAGACCACATCTCGGCAATCCGGCAAAAATTAGGGTTATCGCCTAGAGACGGGCGTTATATCCAGACTGTCTATGGCGCCGGCTACCGCTTTGTGGAGCCCTCATGACCACATTCAAACACACAAAAATTGCAGGACGGCGAAAATTTCTCGCCGTCCTGCAATTTTTGTCGAAGCGTGTCGAACGAATCCGAAAAGAAACCATGTTTTGTCCAAAAAGAATCTAAAATCGTTTGGTATGGTAATAACAGGAAAACCCTTTAGTTTGGTGTGTCATTGGAAAGGGGGATCTCTACGCACCAAATTACTTTTGTCAGGGTAGATACAACGTATGCGCGCAAGGGTCGGCCTCCGCCAACCTCAGACGGCGAACGAACCAAGCAGATCTGCTTTAGCTGCTCTGCAAATTCCTGTTCCAGGTCAGACTGTACGGAGGCACTGCATCATGTTTACCACACGCGAAGATATCGAAAATCTGCTGAAAAAGTACCCGGGATGGAAAAAGAAGATCACACTGCTGGAGTTTGAGCGAAACAATCCGTCCAAGGCGGCCGAGCTGGAGGTGCTGGATGGATTGGCTTTTGCCCGGCCGCTGATCGAGGGTGCCGGGATGCCCGGACATATTTCCGACAAGACCATGCAGATCGCATTGAGCTTTCGGGAAAAGACGGAGCGCATGAACTGCGACACACTGCTGGACATCGACCAGGAGATAGAGATACTGAAAACCCGGATCGAGAAACTGGATTTCTACGTTTCCCAGTTGGACGAACGGCAGGCAGAGGTCATCCGAGGGCATTATTTTGAAGGAAAGTCCTGGTCAGAACTGCAAAAGGAACTGCACATCTCCTCCCGTACGCTTTCCAATCGCCGAAACAATGGCCTTGACGCTTTGATCGCCATGGGCGAGTATCTGGAGAAGGTGACAAGAGGGCCCGTGCTCGTATAACGTGCGAAGCTCAGTGCAAGAATCAGGCGTCCAACAACTGATCCACTGCGCCAATATAATAAAAAAGTGCGTGGCTTTCGGGCCACGCGCTTTTTTACCATGTATAGGTCCGTCATTCACACCCGCTTATTCAGCAGGTGCTCCGCGATACTCTCCCGGGTCAGCTGGCTGGTGCGAAGGATCTCCGAACAGAAGGGCTCCAGGCTGAACGAGAAGCCCGCCGCGTTTTGATCCAGCAGGACACCTGTGATCTGAAACTTGCGCTGGGCCTGCTTTTCCTTCAAGCCATCCAGAAAATCTTTGCGCAGAGAGCACACTCCGTCAGTGATAAACACCATATCGGCATCCTCAAAGCCCTCCTGCTCCATAAGCCGCAGGGCCTCTTGAAGCGGCGTGGCATAGTCAGTGTTTCCGTCCAGAAAGGTCTCCGCCGCTTTCAGCACATCCTCCCGGTCAAACTGCCCCGGAAGAAAGAGGTCTGTCTGAAACTTCCCCGCGCTGGAAAAATGGATCATGGCAAAGCGCCGCTTTCCCTGGATGGCGATGTCCAGCAGGGCCAGCGCCACCGCTTTGCACCAGGGGACCGCCTCCTCGGCGGAACCGGACTCATCCAGCATACAGATGATATCCCCGGTGACTTTGGAAATGGGCTCGCGGCGTTGGTACTGTTTGAGCGCCTTCCGCTGGAGCCTGCGCAAAAAGAGCGGCAGGGTCTCCGGCGCGGCCAGCATGGCGAACTCCGAGCCCAAAGCCCGGTTGATGTCGCCACCCAACTCCACGGTGTATTTTTCACCCCGGCCATAGGCATAACCGCTTTTGCGTTTGCCGTCAATCAGCTCCTTCAGGCGGCCCAGATGCCGGGCCACCTCCATGAGTGTCTTGCTCCGGCACACCCGCTCCACCAGCGCCCGGTTGGACTCCAGCTTTTTCGGGTCGCTGCTGTCCGGGCCGTCACCCCAGGCCATGATGGCGGACGCGGCGCTCTCCGCCTTCTCCGCCGCCGATTTTGCGGCCTGGGCGACGAAGGCGGCGATGCCGTCCTTGTTTTTGAGCGCGCTGTCCTGCACCATGCGCCCCACGGCGTTGGCCTGGTTGACCTGACTCTGGGCCTTGTCGGCGGCCTTCAGCGCCTGCTTTTCCAGCTCCGGATCAGGCCCGGACTGCTCGATCTTCTTCAACAGGCAGGCCAGCTCTTCCAGGCTGTCATCCCGCTTCTGCTCCAGGCACTCCAGGGTGTTCAGCGCCTTTTTATTTCCGGCGGCCTGCTCCATCAGAGCGTCCAGATTTTCGGCCACCTGCGAGACAAACTCCCCGGCGGCCTCATAGGCCGGGAGCTGCCGCCCCTCACAGGCGGTTTTGATGGCGGGATAATCGTCTCCCCGCATCAGCTCCTCCAAAATCGGGGCGTTAAAGCGTTTTGCCAGCTCAGACAGGGCCTCATCGTCATTTTTCCTGACATTTAAGGAATAGAAGCTCTGGTAGATATCCCGGCTGAGGGCCGGAAAGGTGGACAGCTTTCCCGCGCTGGATTGCTCCAAGGCGTCCAGTCCGTCATCTCCCCGGCGCAGGTCCTGATAAACCATGTCCTCCAGCCGGGTAGACTTCAATACACGGTGCTGTCCGGCATTGGACCGGACTGTTTTTGCCGCTGCCGCCAGCGGCGATCCCAGCACATCGGCCAGGCTGTGAAAATAAGTACGCATGGCGTTACCCCATGACCCGGGTGAGCTCGCCCTGGAATCGCTGGGCGGCGGCCCGGATCTTCTTCAGTTCCCGTTCCTCCGACCTGGAGAGAACGCCGTCGTCCTCCCTTGCCGCCAGCTCACACGCCTGGGTAAAGGCGGCGATCATCGCCATCATGTTTTTACACTGGGCCTGCATATATCGGTTTTCCATACCGCACCTCCGTAATTTGTTAATTGGGGGCTGGGGAGATGGAAGCACCATCTCCCCAGCGCGGGTTGACTTGAAATCATTGGAAATCCGGGGCGTAGTCGCCGGGCACCGAACCGGGCAAAGGGCCGTTATAGCCGCCGCCCGGCTGGGGACCCTGATCAGGATAGCTGTCCTGACCGCCGCCGTTGTCCTCCCGTTTGCTGTCGCCAAAGTAGACGTTCTCCGCCACCAGCTCCGTGGTGACGCGATTGCTGCCGTTTTTGTCCGTCCACGGACGGGTCTGCATCCGGCCCTCGACCACGATCATGCGGCCCTTGGAAAAATAGTTGCAGATAAACTCCGCCGTCTTGCGCCAGGCAACCACGTCGAAGAAATCCGTTTCCTTTTCCCTGTCCTTCCCGTAGTCCCGATCCACGGCGATGCGGATGGAGCAGACAGGAATATCGCTCTGGGTCCGCTTCAACTCGGGGTCAGCGCACAGCCGGCCCATCATGACAGTGTGATTCAACATAAAATTGTCCTCCTTTTTATTTTGTGACGTCATTATTCGGCGTCATTTTCATCATCATCGTCCCGTTTGGGATTCCAATGGTATGGGCAGTCAGGATTTTCGCACCGTCCATTCCACAGGATCGCTCCGCATTCGGGACAGTGCTCCGCATGGTACGGCCCTCCGCCAATGTAGCTCATCAACGCACCTCCTAGATGGAGGGTTTGACCCCGAGGACCTTCCTGCCCACATTGACGGCGATGGGGTTCCAAAACGGGTCAAGGAAATGCTTTTCCAGCCGGTCGATGTCCTGGCAGAGAATCCCCTGCCTGGTGGGCTTCCAGCACCACTCTGTGCCCTCCACCACCGGGACCTCCTTTTTCATGAGCCCCAGGGCGAAGGTAATGGTTTTTTTCGCCCGGTCCAGGCGGAAATAAATATCGTACCAGGGATTTCCTTTATCCACGACATGGGTATAGCGTTCCGCATCCGGCACCGCCGGAAACCGCTGGGACTGGTTGATGCTGTCCTTCCAGACGTACAGCCTGGGGTTGAGCAGCAAATAGTCATCACGATCCGGCATGATGGGAAAAGCCTGAAACCTGGAGGCTTCAATTTCGGCCAGTACCCGCTTTTTCGTCATGCGCTCGCTTCGGTTCAGGCATAGGCCCCGTGTAAAGTCCTCATCGGGGTTGACCGCATGGCCTGTCCACAGGCTGGCATCGTCCGGGATGTTTCTCATAGCAGACAACAGCTTTGCGCACGTCACCGGCGCCGGCGGTTTCTTTTTCGGCATATGTACCTCTCGCCGTCATGCGGCCAGAGCGGTATCTTCCGCCCGGAACATGAGGATGCGGTTCCTGGCGTCCTCCATTTCCGCCGCCTCTTCCGCGTGGCCGATGCCGCACATGGCGGCGATCTCCCTGTCGTGGTAGCCGTCGGCACGCAGGGCGGCAATGCGGCGCTGGGAGGGGGTGAGCCTGCGGGCCACCCGCTCGAAGTCGATCACGTTGTCCACCGCGCTGGAAACCGTATCCCGGTAGTCGTCGATGTGGCGTTCCTCATCGAGGGGGCACTCCTGGCGGTTTCGCTTGGCCCTCGTCCAATACTCCCGGGAGTGGTGTACGTCACAGCTCATGGCCCGGTAGGCGATGGTGCTGAACTTGTACTGCTCCCGCAGCTCAGGCCGGGCCAGGTACTTGCGCACCGCCCGGAGGTAGCTGGACTTCAGAGACCTCATTGGCCAGGGAAAGCAGCGCGGATAGGTCGGGGCAGCTGACCGAAGCGCCGTCCTCCAGGCAGAAACGGCCTTGCAGAAAAGAAAAGTCAGCGGATTCTACGATTTTACAGGTAGAGATACCTCTGATATTTCCGCCAAAGAGCAGATAATCGCAATCGGACTGACGGGTGATTCGGGACACTTCGGCACCGGAATCGCTTCCTCCCACCAGTACGGCGATGGCCCCGATCTTGGCTAAAGCAAAAATGGCGCAGACCATTTGGAAGCTGTTTCCGGAATAGATCGCTACATGATCTCCTTTGTGCAGTCCCGCACGAAGGAACCCTTTCGCCAAAACGTCGCTTTCTCCATCCAGGCGAATATAGCTCCATACACATTCGTCATTTCGTAGGGCAGGAGCGTCAGGATGGGCCAGAGCGGAGCGGTGAAGTAACTGCCCCAGCGTCATTTCAAGAAATTCCACAGGTTCGATCCCTCCATTTCAGCTCATTTGCCCGCCAGTTTTACTTGAGCATCTGGCCGGAGATGACGATCTGCTGGACCTGGGAGGAGCCCTCGTA
>CAJTTS010000100.1 GCA_910579155.1 uncultured Oscillospiraceae bacterium
TCGAAGTTTTGCAGACCCTCGTTGTCGCCCTGGGCGGCGGCCTGTGCGTGTGGGGCGGCATCAATCTCCTGGAGGGCTACGGGCAGGATAACCCTGGTTCAAAAGCTGAGGTTAGATAACGTAAGATATACCCCTGGTTTTGTAATTCTATAAATCCCCATAAACCCTGATATATCAAGGCTTTCCAGAATCAGCACAAGTATATAGGCCCATACAATTCCATGCATCTACATGCCAAAATGGTGTGGAAATGGTGTGGTAAATATGGACCCCATACTAACGAGAAAGAACCAGTGCAATACTTTCCCATATCACGAAAATTGAGCAGTAGCTGGTGCAAAAGACAACTTGCACCAGCTACTGCTTTTACATACAACTAAAGTAAAGGAGTAGGTCAATATGAGAGAAGGCATCTTGATTCCTGATATGCAGGGTGGTCGCGCCGATATCCGCTTCAACAGTGACGACTGCTACGGTGGGTTGCACTGCGGCACCACCATGGACATATGGCTAAACGAGCGGTGGGTTCCCACCCGCATTGAGATGGATAGCCGCGGCTGGTACTTGGTCGGCGTTCAAATCAAAACACTGTGGGGTCAGAGGGTACGCATCCGCTGGTGATCATACAGCGATGTGCTCCAGGGCTGGCTGCAGAGCGGTCAACTTTGCGGACGCCATTCCGGTATCATGGAGCCATGGTGTTACTTCGTCATCTGTCAGCAGCACCGGCATTCGGTCATGGACATTGATGATCGTATCGTTGGGAGCGGTAGTCAGAACCAAAAACCGCTCCTCCCCTCGAAAATCATTCCATAGCCCGGCCAGATAGAGCTTGCTTTGCCCCGGCAGCCGGAAATGGAACTTATGTTTTTGCTTGTTCCACTCATAGAAGCCTGTTGTGGGCACCACGCATCGCCGCTCCAGCAGAGAACGGCGGAACATCGGTTTATCCATCGCCGTCTCACCCCGGGCGTTGATTATGACCCCCTTGCCCTTGAAGCTGGGAAATCCCCAGGTCATTGGCTTGGGGGTCATCTTTTGTTTCTCCAGAAGCAAAACTGGGGCAGCATTAGTGGGAAATATCTCCCCAGTATGGATACTGGCAACCCCAAAACGGGCCTGTACCTCGGCCACGATCTGGGCGATCTCCTGGGACTGGTCTGGGGCTAAGCTGTATCTTCCGCACATGGCTGTGACTCCTTTCGGGGATGAAGATCGGACTGCCCTCACATACTGAGGGCATGAAGCCTGTGATTTTACATTCAGATATGAACAATTTCTATGCCAGTGTAGAGATTCTGTACGATCCCACGCTGCGGGACAAGCCAGTGGCGGTTGCCGGGGACGAGGAGGCCCGCCACGGCATCGTGCTGGCCAAAAACGATATTGCCAAACGCTTCGGTATCCGCACCGGTCAGGTGCTGTGGGAGGCTCGGCAGCAGTGCCCCAGCCTGGTATGTGTTCCAGCCCACTACGAACGCTACCTGGCCTTCTCAGCCCAGGCTAGGGACATCTATACAAGCTATACCGACCAAGTGGAGCCCTTTGGCCTGGACGAGTGCTGGCTGGACGTTACCGGCTCTGTGGGACTGTTCGGGGAGGGGCCGGCCATTGCCGACAACATCCGCAGCCGCATCCGACAGGAGCTGCGGCTGACGGTTTCGGTAGGTGTGTCGTTCAATAAAGTATTTGCCAAACTGGGTTCGGATATGAAAAAACCCGATGCCACCACGGTCATCACCCCAGAAAATTACCGGGAGAAAGCCTGGAGCCTACCGGTGAGCGATCTGCTCTATGTTGGTCCAGCTACCGCCCAGAAGCTGAACCGGTATGGAATTACCACCATCGGCGGACTGGCCCAGGCCAGCGTGGACTTTTTATACTGGCTATTAGGCAAGAATGGCGTCATGCTACACCAATTTGCCAACGGCCAGGACCACTCCGGCGTCCGACGGTATTATGCGGTTCCGTCTCTGAAGAGCATTGGCAATTCTACCACCGCGCCACGAGACCTGATCAGCGAGGATGACGTGAAGATCACCCTCATGGCCCTATGCGAAAGCGTGGGAGCCAGACTCCGGGAACAGAACTGCCTTTGTTCTACAGTGTCTGTGGGCATCCGGGACAACCGACTGATGTCCTATGACCGGCAGACCAAGCTGGATCGCCCCACAGCGAACACATTAAACATTTGGGAGACAGCCGTGGAGCTGTTCAGACAGTACCATGCTGGCAGAAAGCCTGTACGCAGCCTATCGGTGAAGGTCATCGGGCTGACCCCTGCGGGCGGCATTGTGCAGTTGTCCATGTTCCCGGAGGAGCAAAAAAACCAGCGCCGGGCCGATATTGACCGGGCACTGGATAAGATTCGGGGCAAGTATGGGTATTGCAGCATTCGCAGGGCTATAACGCTGGTGGACCCAGCCCTGGACCTGGACGCCAAAGGGGAGCACATTATCCACCCCATCGGTTTCATGAGAACGCTCCACGAGTAGCCTTTCAGCAGATAGTGTAACAGGCCAGGCAAAAATCAATTTTCAAAAAAGATAAAAAGGAGTGGACAAGCCGCTCATTTTGTATTACACTAATAAGGCAGCTAGTTATGGGAATATCTTGGAAATCCCGAATTTGAACATATGTTTCATCAGTCCTTGCAATGAAAGAAAAAATAGATAGATGAAAAGAGGGCTCGGCGTGGAACAAAAACCGAGGCAAATTACTGATAATATTCATGGAACAATTTGTTTGAGTTGGATAGAATCGGAAATGATGTCGACATCTTTTTTCTATCGCTTGCATGATATTTATCAAAGTTCTACTGTATATCTAACTTTTCCATCAAACCGCACGAAGCGGTATGAACACTGCCTAGGAACCTTAAAACTGGCTGGGCAGTTGTTCTTTTCTGCTGTTAACAATGCATCTGTGCAGGTGCGCGCGGATTTTCTAAAGTTCCTGACTGACGAATTCAAAAAAATTATAAAGGGAATCAAAAGCCGTGAGGTAGCCACTGTATTTTATGGGAAAGACACGGCAATACAGGAAATCATGGCAAGCTGTTTGACCAGTGAGGCCTTGAAGAATTTTGACAACGTCAAGTCCCATATTGCTAGTGGAATGCGGGAGAGTTGCATTCACGATTCGGCGCTAGAAGCACAGACCGTTTGTTTCTTCGATCAACTCCATAATCCCAATTGGTCGGGAGAAGACATATTGTTTTTCGTATTTTTGTACCAGTGTACGTTGCAAGCCATTCGGATCGCCGCCATGTTCCATGATGTTGGTCACCCTCCGTTCAGCCATATTCTGGAAAAAACTCTGAATGAATTGTATAAGGAGTGTTCCCAGAACCGCGACAACGAATTTGACGAGGAAAAAGCGGCAACGCTTGTGGGACGATTGAAATTCTTTATCGGCACTCATATGCAGCCGAGTACGATTTTGTCATCTTCTGGCGATTTAAATTCCGCACTCCACGAACAAATTGGACTGAAAATGCTTCAGCTCTCGTTTCAAAGCGTTATCAAGTCGCTGTTTCATGATGTGGAGGATGTGGAAATGGGGAAAAAGAAACTGTCCCTACAGGTAACCCGTTCCCTTTACTACATTACTGTTGTTGAGTTTACTTTTGCAATTTTGTTAGAGAAATCACCTGGCTTTTTCACACTTCACCGCATATTGGACGGCCCGATTGATGCGGATCGGCTTGATTATGTCGTAAGGGACACGACCAATTCCGGAACGCAGTGGGGAGAAATTCCCTATGAACGCATTATCCAATCGGCAAAACTGATGACATCTGAAAAGGGCGAGTTTGTGCTTGCTTTTCATGAAAAGGTAACGGATGACTTGGATGATCTCCTGGTAACCCGATATAAAATCTTTTCCAGGATAAATTTTCACCATCGCGCTGTGAAAACGGCCCACTTATTGCAGAAGTCGGTTCGGCTCTTAGCAGAAGATTACCTGCGTACGCCCTCGGGTGAGGAAGAAATCCTCGATGAAGCCCCTATCTGTCCGGAAATTGCCGGCTTGTGGGAGGCACTGGGCAATGGTCTCGGCATAAGTGAGGCTGAGGGGAAGATTTCCAATTGGAACGACTCTTGGCTTATATCAATTTTGCACGACACATACATAAAGCTAAGTGACAGCGCACTTCGCACGGCATTGCAAAGTGATCGACCTGGCCGCACAGAGCAGAATCTGCTTAATCTCAAGGATTTGCTTGAGGTGCTCCTTTTAAACCATGCACGCTACTACACGATGCTCAAGCGTCAAAGGGATGCAAAGAGGCTCATGGATGGGATCAGGAATAAAGCAGATCTAACGGATGCAAAGTTAAATAGCCAAATTCTGCATGAAAATGAGAAATTATTAAATTCTTTTACAGAGGGAGAGAAAAAGGAAGCGAAAGACTCCCTACACCGCATTCAGGTATTGAAAACGAGGGTTTTTCCCTATGGCGACTTTGAGGAGCTGCAGATGTATCTCCCCTTTGGGGATTGCGAGGATATTATCAAGCATATACTGGAGAGGGATCCTCGTGTCACCGATTATATCGTTGTTCCGAACCCCGTCCGAAGAAGTCTGGGCATCACGAGCGACAAGAAAGATCGCATCTACCTCTATACCTCTACATCTGAAGAGGTTCCTTATGAATATGATATTAATATCACACTGAAACCACTTCTGAAGGCGCAAAGACACTCCTGCCTGTGGCTGCATGTATATGTCAAGTTACAGGAGGGAGAAGTTGTGGGAAAAGTGTTGAATGATTTGAACAGGCAGGTGAAGGAAGAGATTGGAGTCTGTGTTAAGACTGTGTTCAGTGAACTGCTTTTATCGTCCAAATTGGAGTAGGGTTTACCTAAAAAGCGACATCTTTGGAAGTCCCGTCAGAAGTTACTGATGTAGTTTCTGAGTGAAGATTAGCCGCTGTAAATAAGCCGCTCCTTTTTGTAAATACTACCCTACGGGTGCGAGACTCCGTCGGGTATTTAGAAAGTGGTGTTTGATATGTGTAAAGTTAGGATGGGTAGCGAGGTCAAGAGAGAGCCGGATTTGCAGAATCTGATTACCCATGTGATTCTGTGTCAGACGGGAGATTTCACCTTGACAGATGTTATCAAAGAGGTGAAAGACAAACTGACGGGCTCTGTCTATCTGCAGACGCCCAAGTCTGCAAGGATTCGTACACTTTGTAAGAGAACGCTCGACCTCATGGACTTTTCCGATACTGTATACAGCTATGGTGATGATCGTTACTGCCTCGTGGTATCCTATCCTTCCTATATGCCTGCGCTTGAACGAGTAAGGGTAGGGTGATGCTTTCTTAGTAAGCAAAACCAACTGATAATGGTATAACAAGTGAGAGTCCTGCTTTATCAGGGCTCTCACTTGTTGCAGTATCACCTTAAATTAATATTGAGTGAGATTCAAGTGTTTTGAACTATTTCTATACTATTTTTATTCAAATATCCCTCCATGAGCTTTCGCCGCGCTTTCATGCATGTCCATTTTAGCATGAAGCGAGGCTTTTTCTATCCAAATATCATAAAGGAGGTCAGCCGATGAAGTGCCTGATGAAATATCAGTGGGTCAAACTCCCTCGCAGTCAAATGCCGACCGGCAAGGGCATCATGGGTGCCTGGGCGCGGCTGGCCTCTCGCGCGGCGTTTCGCAACGGACAGGCTCGTTACTGTAGTTATATCAACCAGGTTGCTATCGGCTCCTGGGCAGGCGGAATTGTAGGTCTCAAGAGCATCTTGGGCATCAAGAACCGGAGCGAGGCCATAGAGATGATGGACAAGCTGTCCCAGTTGGGTTACATAGATTACAAGCTTGACCCCAAAACAAAGAAACTCACCTATCAGATCAAGGACTGGGTGGTCCAGTGCTCCGGTGAACCATGCATGGGCTCCGAGGCCGTCTATGCCACCCAGGGGTATGGCTTCCTGTGCCTACCCCGCAACATTACCCAGCGTCTCGTTGAGGCGCACTATCATTTTGATGAGTCGGACGCATGGCTGGACCTCTGGTGCCACACAGTATGGCAAGAGTCCGGCAATGCGTTTTCTCATATGGCGCCTACTGTCCAGTTTGGCAAATACGGCGCCATTTTGACCCTGGAAACCCTTGGCCATCGTTGGGGATGGGAAAAGACGAAAGTTTGGCGGTTTTTCAAAAAACATGCGGATGCCTTCCCGCTGCAAAAGCTGCCAGGCTCTTTCGGCTGCCTGATCTTCAACATAGGCTATCCGACAGACAACATTTTTACTCTGCCGGAGTCTGCACAAGTCAAGCGCATTTTAGAGGAAATACGCATTTGGGGTGAGAATACGCACACAAAAGGCGAAAGCGACCATGAGCGGATGAACCGCTGGATTGCCTGGTATAGCCGCAAGGTGATATCGCAGATCCCACAGGCGCAGACCACCTCCGCAACAGGAGCGTGCCGTGTTGCAGCTTCGGACCACTCTATTACGCGCGCGTATTTTTCTCCGTGTAGGCATTGTAAGAGTTTCGTTAAGGACTGCCAGGTTGTAAGGGTATCTTCCCTGACCGGAATTGAACTTTTGCCCAGGGCTGGCCCAAAAACCGGTCCATCAGCCGATATAGGAGGCATTGAATATGGAACATATGAAGGAATCCCGCTTTGGTGAGCAGGCTGGAAAAGACATGTCCGCGCAGGCGGAGCAGATACTTTCTCTGCTGGAGCGACGGGGTATTGTGGAAGATCAAAGCATTACCAACAAGAACGCCCGGGAGGCAGAGCAGGAACTGCGCCGTAATATGTATCACAATACTCAGATGATGCTCAAACATTACCGCGACATTGTGTGGGCGCTGGAATGCTTCCCGCAGCAGGTAGCGGAAGAGTTAGACCGCCCGCTGCATGACCTGGATGCGCTTCTCAGCGCCGTGGATACGCAGATAGTGATGGGCAACGCAAAATTGGAGCATCGGCTACTCGGCATTCAGAAGTCCCGGCTGCTGCTGGACCGAATCAATGACGCCCTGACCGTACTGCGCCATAAGCCGGGGAATGGAGAAATGATGTATGATATCATTTTCCAGACCTTCCTCACACCAGAAAAGCTTACCCACACAGAGATTCTTTTTCGGTTGGATATATCGGACCGTCATTACTACCGCCTGCGTCAACAGGCGGTCAATATCTTATCTATCCGGCTTTGGACAGCGCCGGCAGGCTGCCTGGATGCCTGGTTGGAATTGCTCACTTTGCTGGAGGGCGATTGATGGCAGGGTTTATGGCAGAAAATTGGCAGTGTCACCGCCGATGACATGGCGATGAAAATATGGTATTCTGTTATCGTCCAAAACTGGGCGATGGCAGTAGGCCGCTTTTGATGCGAATGGCAGCAGTTCGCTTCGGAAGCGGTTTTTTGCTGCTAAATTTCATACGAAAGGAGAATCCCAATATGGCACAAAATCAAAAGAAGCTGCGGGAACATCTATCCCCGCGGCTTCAACGCTGGTTCCAAGGGGCGGCAAGTACCTGCTACATGATGGTTCTGTTCGCACAGCCAGCGGCAGCGGCTTCAGGCGATACGATCTGGTCTCGCTTTTCCTCCATCATGGCGGATGTTTACGGTGAGCTGGTTGGAATCAGCACTATTGTAGCTGTAACTGCCGCGTCAGTTGCGTTGATTGTGCGGATGATCTCGCGCAATGAGCGTGCTGTGTCTGAGGCCACCAGCTGGCTCAAACGGATTATCGTGACCTGGATCGTGTTGAACACCTTGGGCTTTGCCGTTGCATACCTGCAGCCGCTGATCCAGGGTGGGCAGTACACACCGAGCTAAGAAAGAAGGAGGACCCAAACATGAAGAGAGTGTTTACATCTCTCATAGTAATGGCGCTGCTCATTACCACGCTGGCGCTTCCTGCCTCAGCGGCTGACTGGTCTGACCCGGATGCCCTGCTTCCGGTAGACATCATTCTCAATCAGGAGGCGCTTGAGATCCGAAAGGTCTATGATCTCTCACCTACCACAGACCCATCTACCCTCCCCCGCGCGAGCTTTGAGCGGGATGGCTGCCGATATGAGTGCTCCGATATCCTCCGCGAGGTGGTTATCGGCTCAGAGACACAAAAGGTAACCCAGACCGAAACCGTGGAGAGCGACAATAAAAGCATGGAAACAATTCTGGGCCTGCTGCCCCAGGAAAAGGTCGTCACCACAGAAGATGGGTTTGAGGGAACGTTGTATCTCAATTTGGACTCTATCCACACAGAGCCATCTGGATACGGCAGCAAAACCAGCCCTGTCACTGCTACCCGGCGCTATCCAAATTTGGCCAGTGCCGACACCAACCATCTGCCTAAAACCATCACAGAGGGTGGGAGAACACTGAATCTTCAGGGTGTTGAATGGCAGACCGATAACACTTACAACGCCAATGACTATGAAATTGGAGATCGCTTTACTGCAATCTGCACTTATGGCGGTTCCAAAACTGTCAGCTATGTAAAAGGTTATACCACAACCGCCGATTATGTTGGTGATGCCTATCGCACTGGCGTGACAGTAATTCGCTACACAGTCATTTTTACCGGAACCCCTGTGCCCACAGCAGAACCGGACTTAACCCCAGAGCCTGACGCAGAAAAACAGGGTGGTTCGGAAGCATGGATCCTCATTCCTGCCGTCCTGATCGCACTTTGTGTCGGTGCAGGCGGCACTTATTTTTGGACAAAACGAAAGGAGCGCTTATCCTATGAAGAAACTGTTCACGACGGCGATGATTTCTCTGGTGATGGTGCTGGCGATGGCGGTAGCCCCGGCCCAGGCACTGGAGTATGACGTGGAAGAGCCTGAGGAGGGTATGTTTGCCCCCTCTTCTTCCGTTGAGCAGGTAACTGTAGTCGGCGGCGGGAGTACTGAGCAAAGCAATATCGACCGCAGCAAAAATGCCGCTCTTGCCCCGCCTTCCTTTGGCAGTCCTGATTCCTACCAGTCCGGAACCGGCCAAGTGCTGATTCCCCAAGTTTCCTACAGCAATTACAACAGCACTGCTGGCGGAAATGTCAACACCAACGGAGCTAGTATCGTGGGCAACTCCACCGGTACTGCCGGCGATTTCTACGTCCCGCCTGCTACGCTTGGAGACTCCTCCGCTTCCGATGTGATCACTTCGACTACGGGCAACAATAAGTTTACGCTCCCGGACGGACTCTACTACTCAGACGGCAGCCTTGGCCGGCTGAAGATCTCCAAGCTGGGCCTGAACGTCAAAGTTTACGAGGATGAAAGCCTGGAGAATCTTGCCAAGGGCGCCGGTCACTTCAAATCCACCTCCTGCTGGGATGGGAATGTCGGAATTGCCGGGCATAATCGAGGCGTTACCAATCACTTTGGGAAAATCCATACGCTCGTAGCCGGCGATAAAATCGTCTACACTACACAGCTCGGCACCAGGACCTATGAGGTCTTCTATGTTGGTCAGATTAGCGAGACGGATTTTTCCCGTCTGGATCGGACGAGTGAGAACATCATCACACTGATTACCTGCGTCCGGGATGTCCGGAATATGCGTTGGTGCGTCCAGGCGCGTGAAATTTCGTAACTGACTGTTGCAAATATCCCCTATATGTGGTGTAATAAAATCAAATAAACCGCAAGGGGGTATTTGAATGAAGCGGATCGCAACTACCGCACTTTGTATTATCCTTTCCCTATCTATGTCCATCCCCGCCTTTGCTGCGGAACAGCCAGCAGAAATTGAAGCTGCAGGACAGTATCTGCATGAGCGGGGTATCTACCTGGGGGATAGCTCCGGCGATCTTATGCTGGACAAGGGATTGACCCGGGCCGAGATGGCCGCTGTCCTTACTCGGCTTCATGGTGAGGGCGAGGTTAACCCCGATCACTACAGTTGGGCCTGCTACTTTACTGACGTACCTGACTGGGCCAAACCCTATGTAGGCTATTGTGTCGCCAATCTGCTGGTGTCCGGCTACGACACATCCCACTACGGCCCCCATGATATGGTTACCCCAGCTATGGCCAGTACGGTGGTGCTCCGATGCTGCGGCTATGGAGATGGTGAAGGCAGCGCATGGACCTATAGAACTGCCAGCCAGTACGCCGCCAGTCTGGGCCTGATTAGCCAATCTACCGCTCAGGCGCCTATCATCACCCGCGGCGAGATGGCAGTGCTGATCAGTCGAGCCTGGAAGCAAGAAGAGATGCCGCCGGAAAAGCCAGTCCCCCAGCCTGGGGGTAACGGTGCAGCGCAGGAATATACCATCAGCGCAGACCACTGGAGTAGGGAAGACTTCTCCCAGCAGGCTAATCCGAATGTGTTTATCGGCGTTTATGATCGTGCGCTGTACAACACTATCCGGCAGACTCTTGTGGATGGCACCAGCGACACCGCCCCGGCCTATACGATGGTAAGCAAGGCAGACTACAGCTCGGTGAAAAATCTGCTTGGACGCATGGAGGGGACGCTGCGGTACAAACATCATGTCCCGCAAAATTTCACCAACTACTGGCAATATATGGACTACTTCGCCGTGTCCGCCGCCATGCCGGAAAACTATCAAGCGCCTTTTGACTTTATCCAGCCTGTCATCAAGGAAGCGGCGAAGATGGACACAGATAGCAAAACAGTGGAGTACCTGAACGACTACCTGTGTACCTTGCTGACCTACCAAGAGGGCAAGACGGCGGGCGTGACCCGCACCTTTACCCAGCACAGCGGGGAACTTCAAGCGGCCTGCGGCTCCTACGCCAGAGCGTTCAAGTTCCTGTGCGGGGCGGCTGGCATCCCCTGCTTCACCATCAGCACCAGTAACCACACCTGGAATATGGTCTACGCGGACGGCCAGTGGCTCCATGTGGACGTGT
>CAJTTS010000101.1 GCA_910579155.1 uncultured Oscillospiraceae bacterium
TTTCGCCACCTGGTACATCAGCTCATAGACCTGATCCAGCAGGTACAGCCCCCGCTTGGCGTCCTCTGTCTTGGCGATCCCGGCGTTGACACTGCGGGCAATCTGGTTGATGTTATTTCCGATGTGGTGGATTTCCGTGCGCAGGGCTTTGATCTCCTGGGAGGGACGGGCCCTGACTTCCGTGCCCTCCAGCAGCCGTATGATAAACGCCCGCTTGGTCAGACCGCACTGTCCGGCGTTGTCGCACAACAGTTTATACTGCGCCGGCGTCAGTTCAATGTGCAGGTGATGCCTGCCCTTTTTATCTGCTTTGCTCAAGTCGCCTCCTTTTTTGCTTGGGAACGGTGCCGGATGTCTCCGCCTGGATCTCCCGCTCAAACACCTTTTCCAAATCGAACACATTGCCATAGGGAATACCCTTCCGGCTGTAGGGTTTCATGGGCATGGGAATCTGGGCCTGCAGCTCCTTCAGCCTCTCCCAATACTGGGGGAGAAATTGGTAAATTGCTTTCAGTTCTTTCTGGTTCTTGTTTTTGCAGTACCAGCAGGACACGCGATCCAGAATGTCATACAGCCGGATACCGTTTTCCTCCCAGAAAAACCCCCGCTGGTAGCAGTACGCCAGACAGTCCGCCTCCGTCATCCCGGCCTCCGCCAATGGAGAACACTTGGGGGCTTCCAGCCGCTCCAGCCGTTCCGGCTCGTCTGCGGCGATGCCCACATAGTGGACTTTCGCGTCCAAGGCCACGCCATCCAGAGAGCGGGTCTTGAGCTTGGTTCCCCAGCGGCAGGGGCCTCCACACCATCCGTATCTCAGGTGGAAACCATTCTTTTTGGAGTTGACCGGCCTCTCCAGCATATGGTACAAAAACGGGACACCCGGCTTCACCTCGGTGAACCGGATGCCCCGCTGCTCCAGGACCGGCTTGATGCGGTCCCGGATATCGTATATGGCCTGAAATTCCATTTCCGAATTGTAAAAGATCACTTCGTCCAATGATATATTTTGTTCCAGTAATAGCAGCATCATGGCTAACGAGTCTTTTCCAAAGCTTACTGAGGCTACCCTGCGCACGTCACGCTCCTCTCCCGGCCTCCGGCCGCTGATCTTCCGCCCGCAGGCGGCATAGGGGACAGGGGGATTTCCCCCTGCAAGCGCGCCGAATGTACATCGGCGCTATGCTTGCGGTCTCACCGCCGCTGGCGGTGAGACCCTCGGGCGGGCGGTGCCCGCCCTCAAAGGAACAGGCTGCCGTTCCTGTTGGCCGCTAGGCTTCCGAAGCTTCAGATTGTAGCGGTCTACAGCCGTTGATTACAGATTGAGACAAGCTTTTACCTTCTCCCAGGTGTCGTCACAGACACCATTGCCGGGTAATTCCAGCGAATATCTGCCAAAAAGAAAGGCTAGGGGGTTACGCATAACCCCCTGGCCCGGCTACCGTTCCTGAGACTCTTTGTGCCTGGGCTTCTTTCGCTGCACGTCAGCCTGCTCCGGCCCACCGTACTCCCCCAGCTCCTGGATCAGCGCGGCAGCCGCCTCCTGCACAGCGGCGTTGTCCGGCAGTCCTGCGGCAAGCCCCGCCACAGCCTGGGCCAGCATCTCTGTACCCCGTTTTCCTTCAAATTGGATGTATTGCATGGTCTGTTCGATCCACGCATGGCGTCGCCCGTCGTCCTTTTGGAGCGGATAGCACTGGTGCATAAAGTCATAGTACCGGGCGGCAAACCGGCCCGGCGTGGCGGAGGGGAAGCAGGGATTGTCCCACTCCGCGAAGGAAACCGTGGACAAAAGCTGGCGGCCATCGCCGAGCTGTTCCTGCACACGCACAAGGTCAAAGCCGATCTCACGGGAGACACGGGCCAGAATGCCCATGACCTCTGGATTGTCCCGAAGCCGCTCCATCCGAACAAAGTCGGTGACCAGATAATTTTTTCCCTGCCGGACGTGGAGGATGTCGGCGGCGCTCATGCCATCCGTGCTCTCCAGCCCCAGGGTCAGGCGGGCAGGGGGCTGACCGTCCACACCGGGCTCGGCGGTTTCGCTGTTGTAGGGCATACCCCGCAGCTCGTCAAACCGGGCCTTGGCCGCGTCA
Source organism: uncultured Oscillospiraceae bacterium (assembly GCA_910579155.1). Next base: position 2,094 of record CAJTTS010000101.1, read on the forward strand.
AAGGAATCGAAGTGTTCCAAGGGAGAGCGGTTTTCGGCGTTTTCCGCCCAGGTTTTCAAGTCCGCAATGATGTAAAGACGCCAGCCAGCCTCCTTCTGGGGCGGTTCCCGCACAGCTTCCGCCTGCTCCGGCACTTGCGCGGGCTGCTCCACAGGCAGGGGCCGGAGACAGTCCAGGTGCTTGGCAGCCCAGATGGCGTTGTCGTTGAGCTGTCGCTGCCATGCCCCTACGCTGGGTGCCCATTTGAAGCCGCTGTGCCGCATGGCGGAGCAGGTATCCCGATCCGGCTTTTCATCGAAGAACACCTGGAGCCGGTTGGCCTCCCGGTTCATTTTTACCTCGCCGCCCTCGAAAGCCCAGCCCTCATATTCGGTTTCAGCTTTATGAGACAGTTCCTCGATCCGTTTCTTTGTCTGCCGGATCACGGCGCTGTTGTTGGTCAGAAGATAGCCCTCATAGGGCTTGGGCTCAGACCGCCAGCTCCGGGCCATACCGGCCTTCAGATTTTCAATCTCCTCGGCGGACAGATGGGAACAGCCCTCCAGGGTTCCATGCTTACGGTAGTAGGCATTCACCGTTTTCATCTTGTCCTGGAAAGCCTCCAGGCTGGCCAGCTTGGCTTTCAGCTTGTCCACGGCGGCGGGGTCGTCGGCGCTGATGCCGCCCCTGCCGGTGCCCCGGATCTTGTCCAGAATGCCCCGGATCTGCCGGTACTCCTCCATAGCCGCCGCATCCGCTTGGTTCTGCTTCTCCTTTTTGCGGACCGGGAAATTGCTCCCTCCAGCCACCAGGATGGAGGGCACCCGAGTGGCAATCTCATTGCGCCGGTTGATGTTGTCCGCCAGCTTCCGGGCGAAGGCGTCCAGCAGGCTGTCAATCTTGTCGTGGTGGATAGGGTCCACCCGCTGCTTCTGCCGCTCCGCCAGGGCGGCGGCCTCATCCACCTCGGCGCGGTAGGACTGGGTGGCCCGCCCCGGCACATAGCTGAAAAGGCTGTTCATCTCGTTGGCCCGCCTGGCCAGGTCTTCGTTGATGGGATAATAATTTACACTCATGCCGCCTGTCTCAGTTCAGTCTCAATGCGCTCCACCGCCAGCCTGGCATACTCGTCGCTCATCTCGATGCCGGTGGCCTCGTAACCTTCCAGCACAGCGGCCAGTACCGTGGTGCCGGACCCGGCGAAGGGGTCCAGGATGTGGCCTCCCGGCTCGGTAATCTTTACAATGTCCCGCATGAGCTGCAGGGGCTTCTCCGTCAGGTGGATGCGGTTCTGGGGATTGCCGTACTTGAACACCCCCGGCAGGCAGGGGACGGGGCGGTTGATGGGCATATCGCCGTTGGACCCCCAGACGATGTACTCGGCCTGCTGGCGGAAGCGGCCCTTCTGGGGGCGGGAGTTGCCCTTGTCCCACACAGCGGTGCCCCGCCAGATCCAGCCCGCCCACTGCAGGGCGTCGGAGGCGGCGGGGAGCTGCCGCCAGTCGATGAACATACACACCGGGGCACCGGGCTTGCACAGCTTTCTGGCGTCGGCCAGCCACTCCGCCGCCCAGCGGGTCCAGGAGCGCTGGTCCTTGGCGTCTCCCTCGAAGTCAGGGGGAGCGCCCGCGCCCATGCTGGAATACTTCTTGGCGGTGGACTTGTTTTTCTCCGCCTGGGTGCGGCCCCCGGAGGCGTAGGGCGGGTCGGTGACAACGGCGTCGAAGGAACCGGGGGCAAAGCCCGGCAGCAGCTTCAGGGAGTCGCCGTGGATGATTTGCCAGCGGGAATCAACGTTCATGGGCATCTTTTCCTTTCTTTTCGTGAGATTTTTTGGGTTGGGTGTGGTCGGACAGCTCGGTCTCCACATACTCGCTGATGATGTTGAGAGCCTTGTAATAGTCCCCGCAGGTGGTGACGCGCTGGACCATGTGGTTAACCAGCTCCCCCATGCCTGCCTCCTTCAGCAGCGCGGAGGCCCGGCCCATAATGCCGAAAATATTGCCGTCCACACCAAGCAGTCTCATGGTGGGCTTTTGTCGAGGCGGTTCCTGGATAAAGCCCCCCAGCCTGTTGGGCACATAATCGGACAGCCAGGTTCCGCCGAATTGGGCATGGGTCTGGATGCGCCACATGGCCAGCTTGCCCATCTCCAGCTCCACCCCCTCGAAGGGGAACAGCAGGCAGGTGAGTTCGCCATGCTGGAACAGGGACACGTCATCCAGCTTGAACAGGCTTCCGTTCCGCAGGATACCCGCCTCGGTGAGCATATCGTTGATGCCGTCCACCCATTCCTGGGTGTCGCCGCCGCAGCCCTGGAGGACGAGGCCCTCCTGGTCCCCCATGCGGCGCAGGTCGTCTGTCGTAATTTGCTTTACCATATTGCTTACCTCTCCTGGCCCCGTTTTAGACGGGGCGGTGTGTGCTTTACCGATGACTCGGGAGACTTCAGCGTGATGAATTTCCCCCGTTGCTGGAGATGCCAGGTCATGTTGCCGATCTTCTCGCCGTGGGTCTTGTCCTGCTCCTCCATCCAAAAACACAGGACCGCCTTCAGCGGGTCGTCTAGCTGGAGCAGCGTGGCCGCGTCCTCCTCGGAGCAGGCACAGGCCAGCTCGTCCCGGAGCTGCTGGGCGGCGGTGATCTCCGGGGCCAGCGCGATCAGCTCGTCGGCGGTCTTGCCCCGAAGTCCGGCCACATAATCCTGATAGTTTTGGTCCAGCCGCACTTGCAAAATATCGTTTTGATCTGTCACCGCTCAGCCCCCGATTTCCGTTTTGAAGTATGCTTGGCGGGTTTCCGTGCCGGTGCATCCGACGCCCGCTCCGGCATCCGCTCCCGGAACACATCCAGGTAATTGCCCGCAGACCGCCGCAGGGCGTCATAATCGGCGGCGGTGGGCTGAAACGCGTACCACTCCAATGTGCCACGGTCGCTCCAGATATGGGGCGATACCCCTTGAGGGAAATTGGGGTTGCCGGGGACCAACTTCATGCCGAGTACGTCCTCAAGGCGCAGGATAAGCCTGTCCACCTCCCCCTCCGTGCGCTTCAGAACTGTCAGCTGCAGGGCTTCATACCGGCCCGCATAGCCCATGGTCACGAATTCGGCCCGCGCCCGCAGATCTCCGCCCAAATCCCCCAGGCAGGCCCGGCCCACAAACGTGGGATTTTGGATGATCTCCCCGTCGCCAAACAGCCTGCGGAGCTCCGCTTCAAAGAAATTGCTCACCGTTTCACCTCCTTTCGCTTCTGTTTTTCAACCCCTTCCGGCTGGCGGGGGCGCAGCTCATCCCGGCCAGCCCCGCGCACCACTGTGCGTGTGTTTCCGTCCAGAATAAAGCCGTCCGGGGTGCTGTTACACACCTCCTCGCCGCTGAGCACCACGACGCGGCCCAGAAGATGCACATCTCCAATCACTTTTCCGTACACACAGCAGCAGCCGGACAGCCTGGGAGCCCGCTCCGGGTTTTCCGGTGCAACCAGGATCATGCTTGCTCCCGAGGCCCTGGCGTCGCCCCACATCGTCGCGCCCCTGAGATATGCCTCATCCTCAGCCCGGGCGTTGCCGAACAGCGTGGAGCCGTGGGAGGCGTAGGCGCGGCCGCAGATAACGGCCCTTCTCCGCAGGGTGGAGCCCCTGTCCACGACGCTGTCCCCAGCGGCGACGGCATCGTCGTAGACCCAGGCGTCGTCCCCCGGCACGAAGGACAGGTTTCCCTCGTGCTCCACAAAGCCGCCCAGGTCGCCAGCCTTCACCGCAGCGCCCACATCCCGCAGGGCGCGGATGCGGTGGAGGAAAGGGTATTCCTCGTGGGCGATGCCGGTGATCTCAAATTTTTGATTCGTCATGTTTCTCCTTTTCCACCCCTTTGGTTGTAATCATGCCGTCCCTGCGGTAAAATGGGCAGGTAGGGCACAGTGTATGGTTGGGCAGCTCATAGTGCCTGCCCGTGCACAGACACGCCCGGTTTTCGCAGCCCCCGGTCACACGCCAGGGAGCGCTTTCCCGCTTCAGGCTGTGGGCACAGGTCCGATAGGTGTGAGAATAATTTGGCTTCATCGGCTCATCTCCCTGTGGGCGGATTTTTATAAGATGTGAGGATCACCACCGCAGGTGCTCCTCCGCGCCGCAGCGGCGGCAGGTCAGGGTGCTGGTCCCGTTCTCCGGGTCGGCGTGTTCCTTCCACAGATGGCCTTTGGCCTCGCATACCATCAGGGTTTCCATGCACTTCCGGACCTCGCCGACCTCACCAATTCGAAGCACCTCGTAAGGCGGCACAGGCAGACCATGTTCCCGGTAACAGTTGGCCATGGCCTGCAGCTCCGCCTCGAACGCTGCGGTGCTTGTGTAGTCAGCCACACGCCGCTCCAGCTCCGTCCGGTCGATTTGAATATCTGCGCTGATTTTTCATCCCCCTTTCGCACGGAAGGGGCGCTGCCCTCATGGGTAGCGCCCCCTGTTCACAGTTCACTTCTCTCCGCCGCCCGGTCCACTGACCTCGATCCATTCGTCGAAGTCCAGGATGTCGGCCAGCAGCAGGGCCAGTTCATGGATCTTGGCCCGGTCCTGGGCGTCGTCCAGCCGGACCGCCGTCTCGAACAGGCCCCAGACCAGCTCGGCGGTCATCCCGCCGTCGTATGCCTCCAGAAGCTGGTCGTCCAGCAAAGCGGCCTTGCCGCTGCCGTCGCCCACCAGCCGCCGCTGGCGCTGGATGAGAGCCAGGCTATTGTCCAGCAGCTCCTGGGGCAGTCCCCAGGCTTTGACGATCAGGGCTGCGCCCGTTTCCGGGAGGGCTGCGTCCCCGGGCTTGTCCGTGGTGCCCAAGGCCAGCAGGTTGACCGCCTCGGTGGTGATCTGCCGGAGCAGCTTTTCCGGCGCGGGGTGGCGTTCGTATTTCGTCATTTTTGTTCGTCCTCCTCTGTGATTTTGGTGGTGGTACTGGCTACAACCATACCAATTTCCGGCGGGGAAAGCTATCACCATACCCAACAAGAATGGGCGTTGAAAACCCAGCGATACCAACAATGGCGGGCCCTCATTCGATCCAGGCCCGGTCCGGCAGACAGTCCAACAGCTGATCGAAACGCTTTACCTCCGCGTACCAGCTGTACCATCCGGTCTCGTCCGCCGCCTCGTAGGCCGCCTCGATCTCTTTGATCTGCTTGAGAAGGGATGTGTTTTCATCCCAAAGGATATCGAAGGTGGCCTTGAGGTAGTCATATTGCTGCCGCAGGTCCAGAAAGTGGAACACCACACCATCAAAGAGGACGGATATCCAGGACTTTTCCCGAACAGTACCATTTAGGCGTGCGGCGTTACGCCGCCCTGGGGATGCGTTCGTTCTCCTCTCGGAACAGCCCTCCTTTACCGCTCGGGGCCATTTTTCTGTCTGGCCGGTTTGGTGTGGGAAACAATTCTGCCGATATTCTTATCTTTTTCGTCTGGAACAACCGTCATATTGTCGTAAAGGTTCTGATACCGGCTGATTTGTGCATCAGTGAGCGAGACAAAATTCTCCCCCTGTACTCCAGCAATGAAAAACGTGCCACAGAGGATGTCATAGGGCATCCCTTGCTGATCCACCAGCGGACGGTTGAAGGGTAACCCCAGCATTTTTCCAGACTCGTTGCACATGATGGCAACGGGCTCAGCAAATTGCGTGACGATCTCAATATGGCCGCCCACAATGGCCTGGAGCGCTTCCAGCTCATCCTCTACCTCCCGCACCTGGCAGGACTTCTCCGGCTCCACCACCAGCACCTTGATCTTACCGCTCACGCCGTTTCCTCCCCCCGTGTCTCTTGGAGGCCAGGCCATTGATCCGGTCGGTGTAGGCGTGGACCTCCTCTACCGCGTGCTCCCAGGCTTTTTTCAGCGCCGCCACCGGCAAACCGTTCTGCCGGTAGCCCTTCCGGATGCCCTGATAGTAGGACGCGGGCGGGACGGCGGGGGTGCGGTACCGTTCCGTCATGATGTAGGCCATGACAGAGGCCGTCTGGCCGCTTTTGTCCGTCACAGACACAGATTTTTTCCCGTATAAGTGAGGAAAGCCCTCGTAGTGGTCCAGGGAACGCTCACAGTCCGGGGTGAGCCGCCACAGCAGACCGTGGACAGTGGAGCCCTCCTTAGGTCCGATAGTTGCCACCCCGCTGCCCCGGAACAGCAGCTCATAGCCCTCCAGCGTCACCGGGCCCACCACCTGGGCTTCGGGACATCGGTAGGCCATCTGGTCCAGATTGATATTCGACCCGTAAGCGAAGTACAGCTTGCCGTCAGCCATTGTGGACCACCTCCAGCGCGCCGTATCTGGCCAGCTGCTCGATTACGGCCTGGGCCTGGCGCTCCACGCTGCCCTGGGGCAGGAGGCAGTCCAGCCCGGTGCTGCGGATGAAATTGGCCCGGAGCTGCTGGAGGTAGCTCTCGGCGTCCGGGTGCTCGGTGGGGTCGAAGGCGGACAGCCGAAGCTGATCCATGATGGCCTCCCCCGTCCCCTCGTAGATGTTCTCGTCAATGCGAATTTTCACGCTTCACCTCACAGTTTCACGACGTTTTTTCTTCTTTTTGTTCACTTCATAACTGTCCTTATCATGCCTCCAGGCCCTGTCGCCGGAAAGATTTTGTAAAAGTTTGTCCCGAGTCTCCTTGAACTCCGGCCCGTTGAGCCCCAGCCGCACCAGCCACACCCGGAAGGTGAACAGCTCGTTGTCGCTGTGGGTCTTGCGCATGACGGTGCTGCGCTGGGCGATGGCCTGGGCAGACATGGCCAGGCACAGGTTGACGTAGGCTGCCGCCAGTCCAGGGTCCAGGGTGGAATTGAAACAGCGGAACTCCACCGTACCGCGATAGAACATGGAGTGCAGGTTAAGAGCGTGGTAACGAGTCCTGTTGTAATGATCATGCTCGACTCTGCCCTCATACCAGATCTGCTCCAGTGCGGTCAGGTCCTTCGTCTCGTCCGCAGACAGAGTACGGGCTTGCCGCAGCATGGGTTCCCGCACCTTTTTGCACCATCGGCTGGCCCGAGCCTCGTTTACCTGGAGGGCCTTAAACAAAATGTCCTCCTTGGAGAACATGATGCCGATGAGATTTTTCAGACTCTGACGGTTGTGGTTGGCCCCGTCCACATGGACATGGATGCCGCAGGAGCCGTTCACCTTGGCTCCTGCCCGCTGCACCCGCCGCATACATTCCTGAAGCACAGGGAGCTGGTCGTAGGTGAGTTTGGGCGTAACCATCTCGACCCAGTAGCTTCTCTCCTCGCTCTCGTCGATGACGAACTCATAGCCGTCGTCTGTTTTACGTTCCGAGAGGATACTGCTGTCGCTCATCAACTTCCAGATTTGACGCCTGACATCCTTCGCCACCCAGGTGTCATAGGTCCCGCCCCTATACTGGGCTTCGGTCCCGAAATACTCCGCCAGCGCCCGGGCGGCCTGTTCCCGGGTGATGCCCGTCATCTCAATTTCAACACCGAAGCACTGCTCCTTTAGGCCGACCATCCAGCCTCCTCCTTTCGGAGCTCCTTATGCACCGCCCGGATGCGCCGCCCAATGGCCTCCACCACGTTGACGGGAACGCTGTTGCCCGCCTGCTTGTATGCCTGGGCGTCCGAGGTGATGGCCAGCAGGCGGTTGATTTGGTCCTCATGGAAGCCCTGGAGGCGGAGACACTCCCTGGGCATCAGGCGGCGGATGCGCCCGCCCCGCTCCACGATGCCCTGGACGACGGCGGCATCGTGGGCCAGACGGCTCACTCTGCCGCCGCGGGTCTTGCTGCCTGGGTAGGCCAAGTCCACGCCGTCGCCAGGCGCGGCCTCTTTATATCCTTGTTTGGAAGCATTCCGAATCAGCAGCACCCCGGAACGCTCCGCCCGATGGTTGGAGAGGGTGGTCTGCCCATACCGGGCGGTGAGGCATCGGGCGATATCCGTGCGCCGGGGCTCTCCAACGCACAGATCCACAAACGCGGCGTCAGGCGGCGGAATCAGATAAAGCCCCGTTTTGCCGCCCATGCCGCCCGCTCCCGCCGTCTGGGTGCAGGCTACTCCTGCCGGGTCGTAGACTCTCGATCCCTGCGGCCCTCCGAGGACTTGTACAAGAGCCTTTCCGTTTGCTCCGGCGAGAGGAAATATTTTTCCGGTGCATCGGAGATCAAGATATCCGACAAGATACAGCCTTCTCCGCGATTGAGGGAGCCCGTGGTCGGCGCTGTTAAGCACAGACCATTCCAAACCATACCCCAGCTTGTGAAGCGTGGAGAGGATTTTTGCAAACGCGGCCCCCTGGTCATGGACCAGCAGGCGGGGAACGTTTTCAAGCAGCAAATACGCAGGCCGTCTTGCTTCAGCCAGCCGGGCAATTTCAAAGAACAGAGCTCCTCGGGGGTCATTAAATCCAAGTCGATGCCCCGACGCAGACCAGCTTTGGCAAGGAAATCCGCCGCAAAGAAGCTCGAAGGGGGGCAGGTCTGCGGGGTCAATTTTTGTAGCGTCGGGATAATATTTCTCCTCCTCTCGGATGTGGTGAATGGCGCGGTAGCTGGCGTCGGCGTACTTGTCGATCTCGCAGTGGCCGATACACTGGAAGCCTCCGGCGCGGTCCAGGCCCGCCCGGAAGCCGCCGATGCCCGCGAACATATCAA
>CAJTTS010000102.1 GCA_910579155.1 uncultured Oscillospiraceae bacterium
AGGTTACGGTCTGCCACAGATGGTGCGTCAACAAAGAAATTCTGTCCTTTATAGCCGGGAGAAACCATTTCAAGGTATCCGGCTCCATTACTTGTGTGCGGGCGCAGATCCAACAGGCCGGCGTTTGCCAGTGCAACGGTGGCCCCACAGATAGCACACACCATAGCCCCCGCAGAAAGAAACTCACCGGCTTTTTGAATAATGGCTCTATGTTTCGGGTCGTCCCATGTGGTTGCCCCAGGCAACAGCAGTACACTCTTTTCATCTACCTCAATATCGCGGGTGGAGCAATCAGGAACAATCGTCAGCCCTCCCATAGTTGTGACTGGCTCCTTTGAAATTGCAACTGTTTTGACTGATACTTCGGGCGCATCTTTTCTGAAAAAACGCCCGGAGTTCAATTCCGCCGTAACATAGCCCAACTCCCAGTCCGCCAAGGTGTCAAGGACGTAAATATAGACTTTGAACATAATGCCCTCCATTTTCATTGGTCTTTTTTTACTTACATCGTTATCTTATCATCTAATCGTTGACATCAGTATGGCAACAATCTATAATGAAATAGAGGCTTTTTGAGAGGGGGCTGCCAGATGAAAATTGATAGACTTGTCAGCATTATCATGATACTGCTTGATAAAAAGCGTATGGGCGCACAGGAGTTAGCAGATATGTTTGAAGTCTCGCCTCGTACAATCTACCGGGACATAGATGCAATCAATTTAGCTGGTATTCCTATTCGTTCCACATCAGGAGTTGGCGGCGGCTTTGAAATTATGCCGGAATACAAAGTTGACAAAAAGGTTTTCTCAACTGCTGATCTTTCCGCAATCTTGATGGGGCTTTCCAGCCTTTCCAATATGGTACGGGGAGATGAACTGGTAAACGCGCTTGCGAAAGTTAAAAGTTTTATTCCTGCTGAAAAGGCGAAAGACATTGAGATAAAAACAAATCAAATTTGTATAGATTTAAGTCCGTGGATAGGCAATCAAAACATACAGCCATATTTGGAAACAATTAAAGCCGCTTTGCAAAATTGCAGACTGCTTTCCTTTGAGTATACAGCTCACCATGGGAATAAAACTGTTCGGACAGTTGAACCGTATCAGCTTGTATTGAAAAGCAGCCATTGGTATTTTTATGGTTACTGCTATCACAGGAACGATTATCGCCTATTTAGGCTGTCCCGTATGTCAGACCTGAAAATGGAGCAGGACATTTTTATTCCACGAAGTTATCAAAAGCCGGTTTTGGATTTTGAGGAAACTTTGGCGGCGATGCAAACGGAAGTCAAAATTCGCATTCATAAATCTATACTGGATAGGGTGCTTGAATATTGTACCCAAGACCACTTTGTGCCAGATGGCGAGGAACATTATTTTGTGAGTTTTCCATTTATTGAAAACGAGTATTATTATGATATTCTCCTTGGATTTGGGGATAAATGTGAGTGTATTGAGCCTCCACATATTCGCAAAGAAATGAAACGTAGAATTTGCGAGATGGCTGCTATATACGGTGAGCATTAACGTGGAGAACAGTAGAAGCGGAACAGAAGGAACACTATCTGAGCAAGCATAGGGAGTGTGGCCACACTCCCGAAAAACGGCCCCTTTTGGCCCTACCGGGCCGTGTCCGTTTTTGCTTGTTGGGATAGTCCCAAACCCTTATTGAGTGTAACGGATTTATAAATACAGCCTCGAAAGGTATGATAGAAAATGGATGATAACCTTGTATCTTTGAGCAAACTTCAAAGCGATATACAATCCATGAAGTTTCTCTCGGCATTTCTAAAACGTGAACAGCGAGATCAACTAAAAAAGATGGAAGATCAAGTAAAAGATATGATTTTACAAGTAACATCTTTTAATGATCGGTTCTCGCCCCATGGTTGGTGTGCATATGACAGTATGAGTTCTTCGCTAATAAGAAACGCAAATGCAACTTTTGAACAAGGTGGATTAGCGGAAGCTGAACAAGTTTTGATTAACTATTATAAATCTGATGTCCGTGAAATCACGCATTGGATTAAGAATGGTTCAGAAGCCTTTGCGGTGCGATACGATTTACTGAAAAAATTTTTTGAAGATCATTTTGCAGAACGTTATCACGCAAGTATTCCACTCGGGCTAATCATTATAGACGGCGCTGTGAATGATTTTACAAAAAGGCAGGGCTTTTTTGCTGATGGCACAACTGTTGACGCATGGGATTGTTTAGTTGGATGTAGCGACGGCCTAACGAAGTTAAAAAGTATTTTTACCAAAAACCGTACAAAAACGAATACGGAAGCCATTACACTCCCATATCGAAATGGCATTCTTCATGGGCGCGATCTAAACTATGCTAACGAGTATGTTGCTTGTAAGTGCGTTGCATTGATGTTTGCTGTTGCTGACTGGATGAAAATGAAAAGCAGTGAGAGTGATCGAAAGGCCAAATATGAAAAGTCGATTACTCATGTTCCCATAAAAGAAATCTTAGCAAAATCGGAAGAAAACAAGCAGATACAGAAAGAAATTGCATCATGGGAAAAGAAAGTGGTTACGGTTGGAAAAGATATTCCCGTCAACGGTACACAAGAAAACTATGAAGAATATCCATACATTGTAGCTGTTATCGAAATGTTATCTGCCTGGAAAAATAAAAACTATGGGAAGCTGTCCAGCTACCTGCAAAAAATGTTTTCTGGAACTCTCTCTGAAAAGAAACGGGCAGGAGAGTGCAGGAAATTTTTTGAAAGCAAGCTGTTCAATACTTTTGAACTCGTTGAAGTTGAAGAACGTGCCTGTGCCTTATCCAAAGTAGTTGTTAAAATATTTTGGACAGTCGCTGAAGAAAAGAAAGAAGCTGTCCTAACATTTGGATGTGTATACCAAGGCAATGATGGCCGCATTGGACTTCCATGGAGAAATGATGGAAAATGGATATTAAATCCATGGGATATTCGAGGATTATATCAGTAATATTGGATACAAGGCTTTTCGTGAATGTCGAAGCGGAATAAGGTGTTTATACCTGCTTTCTCCATAATAGAGGCAACTTTCTCTACATAGACCCGCTACCCAACATATTGATGGATAGTCCCCCATCAGCCTACGCATTTAGGGCCTATCCATCGGCCTATTTTCAAGGTCTCCAAGCGGCGGTCGTATAGGGGGTAATACGATTTGACTTGTACCCCCAAAAACGAGGTTCTAAATGCGTAGAAATAGGCATGAAAAAGCCAAGACAGAAGGCCGACACTCCGGCTCTCCTGTCCTGGCTCATGCTGAACTGTGAAACTGTGCTGTCACACAAGAGGGCCTGCAGCCCCTCTTGTGGCACCCGCAGAAACCGTACACCCGCTTCGCGTCTGTACGGTTTCTGCGGGTCAGATAACGGCCCTGATAACCCCTGCTGCTATTTGGCCTCCCTGCTTCCCGCTTCCGTTCCATTCCTTTCCGGCGGCTTTGCCACTCATTCTCCAAGGGAGAGGGTATGGGAAAGGATAGGAAAGGCATGGGTAATTGATAAGTCTTTGCTTGATTTTATCTTTAGTTACTTATATCTATATTTTATTGCGTTGGATTTTCCGACGTCGGTTTTTCCGTTGTCGGATTATCCGACGACGGAAATGCCAACAACGGCAAAAAGGGCAAGGCACGTCTATCTGTGCCTTGCCCTTTATCGTCCATATCGTGCCGAGGCGGGTGTTATCGTCCAGACCTCAAAAGTAGTAAACAGGTAGTACATTTGCGGGGGTATCTGCTGAAAGTCCAGATATATCAACCATTTTCAAGGACAGGATATATACTTCCATGGCAGATAAAAAGGATCCTCGTCATTGCGTACACGCTCCATCAGAGTTTTCTCCAGTATAGCACAGGAGCCTCCACAAGTCGAGGACGAAGTTTAATGCTTTTGTAACACTTCCGCCCGAACTTCCGTAATGAAATCCCGCTATGCTAACACTTGCAAGAGATGCTCTTTCTTTTTCATTCTATCCTCCATCCTCAAGAGCCGGGGCGGTGACGCCCCGGCTCTCCTTCTGTCTATGAGAAGCGGGATCCTTTCAATGGAGAAACCCCGTATTTTGTTTCATCTGCCGGACTTTGCCGTGGGTCAGAGCGCATCCTGTTTTTCATAGACGCTCACGCGCTGGCCCTCCCGACACATTCAACGACCTGTTCGACCTCCGTCCCGTCCTTGAAGCGGATGGACAGCCGCTCCCGGTCCAGCACCCGGATGCTGCTGACGAGCTGCCGCACCGTATCATCCTGGAACTCCCCAATAGAGCTGTCCGCGGCCTCCAGCCTGCCGGTGATGGTACGCACCCGGCTGTCGCATTCGGTGTTGGCGTGGCCCTCCCGCTCCAGCTCGCCCTTCCGGGCCAGCAGGGCGGACATGGCGGCGGTCACCTCCGCGATCCGATCATCGTACTCGGTGTTCTCTGGCCCCGCCTCCGCCGCCAGACGGAACAGCCGCATCTGCTCCTCCTGGAGTGCCCGCAGTTTGGCCTCCACAGCGGGCAGGGAAGTGTCGTCCCCCGCGCCCGCCAGGGCGGCGGCAATGCAGTCCGCCAGCGCCTGCCGTGCCGTCTGCTGCCGGAACAGCTCGTTCATGGCGGCGGTGACGGCGGCGTGGATGTTCGGCTCCTCCAGGGTGGGGGCACATTTGCAGATTTTTTTGCCATGCTCCAGCCGGTTGATGCACCGCCAGACGTACCGCTTTTTGCCGTGGGGCATATAGGTCACCCGCCGGTAGGGGCTGCCGCACTCCCCGCACACCAGCAGACCGCCCAGGGCGTATTTGCCGCTGTATTTGCCCTGCTCGGTCTTGGTCTTGTCCGAGGTTTTCCGCAGGCTGGAGCGCCGCGCCATCTCCTCCTGCACCTTCTGGAAGGTGTCCCGGTCGATGATGGCCGGGTGGGCGTTCTCCACATAGTATTTGGGGAGCTGCCCCTCGTTTTTCACCTGCTGGCGGCTGAACAAGTCCAGGGTGAGGGTTTTCTGGAGGATGGCATCGCCCATGTACTTCTCGTTTTGCAGGATGTGCCGCACCGTGTGGTCGCTCCACTGGGTTCCGCCCCGGGCGGTCTTGCAGCCGTCCGCCGTCAGGTCGCGGCAGATCTGGCCCACGCTCTGACCCATCAGGTACCGGGCGAAGATGCGCCGCACCGTGGGGGCCTCCTCCTCATCGATTTCCGGCTCCCCGTCCGGGCCCCTGCGGTAGCCCAGGAAGTTGTTGAAGTTGTAGTGGACGATGCCCTGCTTGAACCGGGCGCGGTGGCCCCACTGGATGTTGGTGGACATGGACTCGCTCTCCGCCTGGGCCTGGCTTGTCAGCGCCGGTGCGATTTTGTAGTTTTTCGCCGAACAGGTAATGTCGAAAAATGGCGGGTAAAGGTGTACAGCCCTTGAATAATTATACTTGCCGTTTTCGCCCGTCAAGCCCAAGACAAGCTGATAAATCAGGGCTTGACGGGCTTCAAGCCAGCAAGTGAGATTGTGTATAAGGGCTGTATACACCACTATGCTGACCGCCGAAAAATGACATTCTGTTTCGGCGAAAATCGACATTTTCAGGTTGGCGTTGACAGTCCGAACATCAACCGAGGGAGGTACTTTTTATGCAAGATTCTACCTATCTGGGCACGGAGAAACCGGGAAAACTGCTGCTGAAATTCGCCATTCCCTGCATCTTTTCGCTCATCATCTCCTGCCTGTACAACATCGTGGATCAGATCTTCGTGGGCAACGGCGTGGGCTACCTGGGCAACGCCGCCACCGGGGTCATCTTCCCCATCACCGTCATCGGCTGGGGCGTGTCCCTGTTCTTCGGGGACGGCGCGGCGGCGTCCCTCAGCGTGTCCTTGGGGCGGAACAAAACCCAGGATATCCACCGCATCGTGGGCAATGCTGTGCTGTGCTCTTTCCTGGGCGGCGTGGTCATCATTCTTGTCAGCTATCTGTGGGGGGACGGCCTGCTGCGGCTCATCGGCGCCACCGGCGCCAACCTGGCCCTGGCCCATGACTACGGCTTCATCATCTATGCCATGATGCCCCTCGCCCTGGTGCAGAACACCCTGGCCTCCATCATCCGGGCGGACGGCAGCCCAAAGTACGCCATGGGGGCCATGCTGGCCGGGGCGGTGCTGAACATCATCGGCGACCCGGTGGCCATTTTCGTGCTGGACCTGGGCATCCAGGGCGCGGCCTGGGCCACCATCCTGGGGCAGTTTGTCAGCTTCTGCATTTGCGCCGCCTATCTCACCCGTAGCAAGACCTTCCGGGTGTCCGCCTCCAGCTTCCGGCCCGACCTCACCCTGCTCAAGCAGGTGATGGCCCTGGGCGCGTCCAGCTTCCTCACCCAGATGTCCATCGTGGTCATCACCATCGTGAACAACATCCTGCTGGTGGTGTACGGGGCCCTGTCCCCCTACGGCGAGGACATCCCCCTGGCGGCTTTCGTGGTCATCATGAAGCTGTTCCAGATCGTGCTGAATATCGCCATCGGCATCGCTGCCGGGGCCCAGCCCATCGTGGGCTACAACTACGGCGCAAAAAAATTCGGCCGTGTGCGGGAGCTGTTGGGGCTCATCATCAAATGGACTTGCATCGTCTGCCTCATCTGCACCGTGCTTTTTGAGGCGATCCCGACAGTGTTCATCCGGATGTTCGGTGCGGAGGGTGTGGACCCGGTGCTGTACACCGAGTTTGCGGTGGGCTGCCTGCGCATTTACCTCTCCCTTATCCTGTTCACCTGTGTGCAGAAGGTGTGCGCCATCTTCCTGCAATCCATTGGCCACGCCAAGGCGGCGGTACCCCTGTCCATCCTCCGGGACGTGCTGCTCATCGTGTTCTCCATCCTCATGCCCCGGTTTTGGGGTGTCACCGGCATCTTCTGGGGCGCGCCCATGGCCGATGTGCTGGCCATCGCCGTCACCGCCGTGGTGATGGTCCGGCTGTGGAGGCGGCTCAAGGCGGAGGACGGGAAGGCGGAGGCCGGAGCCGTTCTGCGTGCCTCCCGCCCCGGCGTCATCATCACCATCGCCCGGGAGCACGGCACCGCCGGCAAGCGGATCGGCCAGCTGGTGGCGGAGAAGCTGGGCGTACCCTGCTACTATAAGGAGATGACCGCCCTGGCCGCCCAGGAGAGCGGGCTGGCCCGTGAGTTCATATCCGGCATCAACGCGGACGAAAACGCGGTGATGCGGGAGCTGTACCTGAGCACCAGCGCCGTCCAGCAGGCCATCGTAGCCCAGGATCGGGCCATCAATATGATCGCGGACAAGGGTTCCTGTGTCATTGTGGGCCGGGCGGCGGATCATGTGCTGCGGGACCGGGACAACGTGGTTCGGGTGTTCATTCATGCGCCGAAGGAGTACCGCGTCAAAAAAGTGATGGAGATGTACGGCGACACCCAGGCCGAGGGCAAAAAAAGCGTGGCCCGCTCCGACGCTGCCCGAAGTGCTTACTATAAAAGCATTTCCGGCCATGAGTGGGGTGACCCCCACCAGTATGAGCTGAGCGTGGACAGCTCCATCGGCGTGGAGCGGACAGCGGAGCTGATCTGCGCATACATCAATCATCTATGACTTGATTGAGAGAGCAAACCAGGGGTAGCGGAATATTCCGCCGCCCCTGATTTGTGAAAAAACGGCCTGCCTGGTCAGAACCCAGACAGGCCGTTTTTATGTATCTACTCGCCGTCATCCCGGCGTTCCAACCGCCGCGCCCAGTCATCGCCCAGCTTATCCAGAAGCGTTTCCAGGACAGCCTGTTCCTCGGTTGTGAGCGAGGAAAACAGTTCTGCCCGGTGGCGCAGAATATGCGCTTCATCCCTTTGGGCAACCCAGTCTCTGCCCTGTTCCGTGATGGACAAGGACACCTTTCGCCGGTCCTCCTCACTGCGTACCCGGGTGATGAGACCTTTATCCTCCAATTTGGCGGCAATCTCGCTCATAGAACCCGCCTGGATACCCAGCAATTCCTGGAGCTCCCTTTGCGACATCTCGCCCCGCTGGCAAAGGGTGCGCAGGATGCGTCCCTGTCCCCGCCGCTTTCCCAAACTGTGGGAGAGGAGCCGTCCACATCGCTCGAATTTCCCCACCAGGTCATCCCTGTCCATATGGGACTCATGGTGGCAGTTGTTCCCGTGATACCTGCCCCTCATTTACTGTGCACCTCGTGCTCGCGGTGCTTCCCGTCTTTATGCTCATGATGGCCATGACCGCAGCGGGTAAAGCTCTCCCCGCCGCAACGCTCCCGCCAATCCTCCGCCAGCTTTTCCAGCAGGGCTTGGAGGGCTGCCTTTTCTTCGCCGGAAAGGATTCGGAATAAGTCGTCCTCTCCCAGCTCGGCGTGGCGCACAAACCGGCCGCACTGATGGAGCAATCCGGCCAAACCGTCTTTGTGGTGGCCGCAGCCGTGGCCGTGATGGTGGTCATGGTCATGACCGATATCGGTTACGCCAAAGTATTTCCTGCCTCTGCCGCACTGGAGGGCGTCTGACGAACAATGGTTATCACACTGCGGACAGGTTTGCGCCTGACCGGCGTTCATTGCTTCGCTCATTTTGAAAACTCCTTCATCAATTTGTTAGGCACCTTACAATTATATTACTATGCCGATCACGAAATGTCAAGGGAAAATATTTCGGCGCCTTGAAATTTTAGCAGAAAGTGGTATTCGCTGATGTGGACAAGAGCACAAAATCTAAGCGGAGCTGCTGACAACAAATTCAAATATGCCATGGAGCGAAAAAGCAAGAACCCTATCCAGCACAGATTTATAATTATGTAAAACTGCCGCAGCTACTAAAAATTATACGCCAGCCAATTCGGATAAAAGATGCTGTGGTCATTCTGCCCTATAGGCGTATTGCATATTTTTGTGAATTATGCCCTTTGAAAGATGTGCAAATTTCCTATAAAATAAGTGTATCTCAATATTGATGGAGGTTTTGCACAATGAAACGGATCAAGGCGGAATGCCTGGAGCAGACGCTTCACTTCACGCTGAAAGAAGGTCTCCCGTTGGATGAGGTCAAAGAGCAGGTGCGGCAGGAATACGAGCATTACAAAGCTCAGATGGATCGCCGGGGAACCCTCTATAAAATCATTGAGGAAATCGAGCAGACCGATGGATCCCTCATCATCAAAGTGAAACGGCAGAACAATTTTCATCCCGTGGGCGGGTACCTGGATTGAACGCCGCTATGTTTGCGGTAGGGGAAACTGTCTTATATAACCGAACAGGGGTATGCCGGGTCGAAGGGATTGGAACGCCGCCTTTCCAAAAAAATGACGGACTCAACTATTACACACTCCGATCTGTTTTTTCTACCAGTGGTGAGCAGATTTATGTCCCGGTTGAGGCTATGGTATCTATGCGTCCTCTGGTAGACAGTAAGGCGGTATCCAGCTATCTGGAGATGATCCCTCAATTAACTCCTGAGATTTTTCACTCCAAAAAACCTTCAGATCTCGCTATGCACTATCAAGAACTACTTATCTCCTGCGATTTGAAAGACGCTTTGCTCCTGATGAAGGAAATCTATTTGAAGCAAGCAACATCAAAAAAGCTGGGCCAGGTAGACGCCCGGTATCTGAAAATCGCAGAGCGCATGGTGTGTGAGGAGTTTGCGTTTATTTTGGGTACGTCTCCCGATTTAATCCGGATGCGGCTGTATGCGGTAATGAGGCAGGAAGTGTCGGGCTAAAAAAATGGAATCACACAAAAGGTGAGGGTGCAGAATGTTCTGCCTCTCACCTTTTTATGCCATTATGGCAGTATTGACAAGCACATAAGCAGGATATTCCGTATCATGCCAACACCCAATTCTGACTTTCTGTTTGCAGTTGAACCATCCGTGCAAAGGCCCCGTTCCGTTTCATCAGCTCCGCTGGCGTCCCCGTCTCGGCAACCGTACCCCCGGACAGCACTACGATCTTGTTGGCGTTCTCCACCGTCCTCATGCGGTGAGCGATAATCAGCACCGTCTTTCGCTCTACCAGCCGGGAGATGGCCTGCTGAATCTCCGTCTCATTCTCCGCGTCCAGGGAGGCGGTAGCCTCGTCCAGCAGGATGATGGGGGCATCCTTCAAGAGCGCACGGGCGATGGAAATGCGCTGCCGCTCACCCCCGGAGAGGGTGGAGCCGTTCTCACCGATCATGGTCTGATACCCCTGGGGGAGCTTGGCGATAAATTCATCGCACATGGCTTCTTTCGCCGCCTGCATGACCTCCGCGTCTGTGGCGTCCTTCCGGCCAATGCGGATATTCTCCATGACCGTGTTATTGAACAACGTCACATCCTGGAACACGATGGAGTAGGCGGTCAGGAGCTTCTCCGGGTCTACCGTGGCAACATCCACGCCGCCCACGGTGATCCGGCCCCGGTCAATGTCCCAAAACCGTGCCGCCAGCTTGGCGGCGGTAGATTTGCCGCCACCGGAGGGGCCGATCAGGGCTGTAACCTCGCCCTGCTTGGCGGTAAAGGAGACATCCTTCAGCACTGTCTCACCGCTGTTATAGGCAAAGCCCACATTTTCAAAGGCTATGTCGTACCCCTTGGGTGCAAAGGCTGTCCCACCGGACTGCTCCTGGCAGTCGTTGATCTCGTTCATGCGGTCGATATTCACCTGCATGGAGTTCATTGCCGCCA
>CAJTTS010000103.1 GCA_910579155.1 uncultured Oscillospiraceae bacterium
CGGAACGGGTGACGATGGGGGTAACAGTAAAGGCGTGGGGCGTTGCCAATTCGCTGACCGGATTCACGACACTTTCTTTCTGCGGATTGTATCTGAGCGTTATTTTTATCATTCTCTCCTGTTCAGTGCTGGCCTTTGAGCAGCTTTCCGCCATAGACCGGAACCAGAAGAATTACGCGGTGATTGACCGACTGGGTGTATCAGGCCACAGGCAGGCTTCCCTCATCCGCAAGGAACTGTCCACCGTATTCCTGATCCCTCTATTTTTCCCTATCGTTCTTACGGTTCTGCTGATTGTGGGGACACAGTTCTTTTTCGGGGAAGCAATTTTGCAGGAAGGACTGGTGCTGTTCTATGGTCTGGTCACAATTCTGCTGTTCTGCGCTATATACCTGACCTATTTCGGCGCAACTATGTTCCTGTTCAGACGGGTCATTCTCCGACCTGAAATGAGATAAATTTTTGAATT
Source organism: uncultured Oscillospiraceae bacterium (assembly GCA_910579155.1). The sequence continues at coordinate 470 of CAJTTS010000103.1, forward strand.
GCTACAAAAGTGAAGCAATTCAGGCTGTAATCCTGTCGAAAGAAGTCGGCGTTAGGACATTTCTGCAACAATTCGATTTTATAGTATCGGTAAAGCCAAATATATAATACTATCTGCCCGGCGGCAGAAAAGAAAAAAACCGTCGCTGGGCAGCCCAATTTCTATGCTCAAAATATAATTTTAGCGGCGGTTTTGAGAAATCAAGGCCGCTGTTCTTTTCGCTTTAGAAGGAGTGTGATACAAGAGCCGGCGGCTTATAAAGGAGGCCGCTATGAGAGTAGTATTTAGGCAAGACTGTGCTATCTTATCAAAAAAAGCCTTGCTTACGAACTAACTTCATCTGCCCCTCCACCGGCATTATTGTGCTGGTTTGTCGGCATCAATTATACTTATCTGTATTTTTACGCCAGTTTTCCTTTGCGGAAGACTGGCGTATTTGTATGTTGTTTTTTGTTTAATAGACCCGAATTATATCGGTGCCGTTCTCCACCTCATTTCGGCTCACCCGTCAACTGGACTTGTGAACCGAAATGGAGGTACATAATGCAGAAAATCAATCTTCGGGATCTGTATCCCGATATATATAAAACAGACATTTTTTTGGAAGTGACCGATGAAGTACACGCTGTGTTTTTGGCAGACAAACGAGCTGACGCTGCCTATGAGCGCCAGATGTATCGCTATAAGGCATACTATTCTCTGGACCATGACAATGGCATTGAAAATGCCGTAATAAATCGCCCACTTACCCCGGAGGAAATCTTGGAGGACAAACAACGGTGGGAACAGCTCTACGCTGCGGTGATGGCGTTGCCGGACAAGCAGGCCAAGCGGATCTATGCCCGGTTCTACCTGGGCATGACGCCAACTGAAATTGCTAAGGCTGAGGGAGTGGATGTCAGCCGTGTCCGAGATAGCATTCGCCGGGGATTGAAACACCTTGCTAAACTTTTTTGATAAGTCCTTCTTACACGCGCCCGTTTTGCGGCTTTTTTGTCAGCGTAATTAGAAGGACAATTCTTCCCCTTCATTGGCACATTGACAACTGAATAGACGGCATTTCTGGTACATAACCCATGTATGAGCGAATCAGGCGCGCCGCCAAGAAGGACAAGCCAAGGAGGTGATGAATCAGCTGTCCTGAGCGATCAACGTAAGCCTGGAACCTGGAGGTGGCACTTCAGGGCGCGGTGACTGCATGGGGGCTTAAAGATACTTCCTCACGGCCTCCTAAAGACTTGGGAGGAACCCTGCGGCGCACGAGTAAAACGACGCTGCGGAGTTATGACAGCCGCGCCAGCGGAGACCAGAAGTGTCCCCATCGTCAGGGGTGCGTGGCAAATGTGGCGAAAAATAACCAATTAGATCAGGAAAGCTGTACCCATTTACTGTTAGCAACAGCAGAGCGCAATGTGGATACAACTTTCTTTTCAAAGTCAGATACCATGCGCTGGCAGCCTCGGTTGCCAGCGCATTCATGTGATTTTGAAAGCCACAACCACATTCTTGACAGAAAGGGGGAACACCTATGGAAAAATTGATTTCTCGGAAAGAGGCTGCCAAATTACTGGGGATCAGCATTGCCACTTTGGATGCAGCACGAAACAGCGGGCTGATTTCCTATGTTCAGTATGTGCAAAATGGTTGCGTGTACTTCACGGATGCTGGCCTTCAGGAGTATATCGCAAAATGTACCCATCGTGCAAAGCCGATGGAAAAAAGCACTACATATCGTAAGCCGCGAAGCGCAAGAGTTTGAGCTATTCCGTATCCTTGCTGGAATCTAAAATGTCTGATAAAACAAAGGTACAGCGCTGGAGATTATTCTTAGGAGGTGACGGAATTGGCCAAACGGCAAACAATAATTCCTCAATATGGCACCGTCATGAAAAAGGGTGTCCTGTATTATAGAACCAGAATCAAAGATGCGAATGGAAAGCTCATTGCTCTTTACGCAAAAACACCTGAAGAACTTTACAAAAGAGAAACGATTGCATTGGAGCAGATTGAGAATGCTACTTTCCATCGGAAAACGCCTACGGTGGCCGAGTATTGTGAAAAGTGGCTGCTGATGCAGTCGGTCCATGTGCGAGCAACCACCTTGACGGACTATACCTCAAAGGTCAGGCGGCATATCATTGCAGAATTGGGAGATAAGAGGATGGGAGAGGTCAGCCTGGACGACATTCAGCTTGCCCTCGTTCCGGTTTCCAAGAAATCCGTATCGGTTTACAAGTCCGTGGTGATTCTTTATAAGTCGATCTTTCGTTCAGCAATGGAAAGCCGGATTATCGACCACAACCCGACGATTCATCTAACGACAAAAGGGGGCGGCGTTCCCCAAGAGGATCGGCAAGCTTTGACAGACGAACAGGTGGAACGCCTTTTAGACGCGATCCGAGGTTTGCCACCTTATGTATTTGTTATGATCGGCTTGTATGCGGGTCTACGACGGGAAGAAATTCTTGCACTGCAATGGGATTCTGTATATCTGGATACGGATACCCCATACCTGACTGTAAGGCGGGCATGGCACACAGAGCATAATAGACCGGTCATCCTGGATGAATTGAAAACAAAGGCAGCGGAGAGAAATATCCCTCTCCCTGTTTGTTTGGCAGAGTGCTTGAAAGAGGCAAAAGCAACCTCGACTTCGGAGTATGTAGTTGCAAACCGGGATGGCGAACCGCTGTCTTACACACAGTTTAAGCGGCTCTGGCAGTATATTGTTACCAGAACCGTTAAGGAACGGTCGTATTATCGGTACGAAGATGGAAAGCGTGTAAAACATACGGTTACCCCTGTTCTTGGAGAAAAGGCAGCTCATAATGGCAAGGTGGTTTACAGCTTGGATTTTGAGGTTACTCCACATCAGCTGCGGCATACCTACATTACCAACCTCATTCATGCGTCGGTAGATCCCAAAACAGTTCAATACCTGGCAGGCCATGAAAGCAGCAAGATTACCATGGACATCTATGCAAAGGTCAAATACAACCGGCCGGATGAGCTGGTGAGATCAATGAGCAGCGCATTTGCAGGCTGGGAAGCAGTTTAAGAATAAAATAGGAAGTGAAACAGGAGCGAGGCAAGAATGTCTCGCTCTTTGTTTTGCCCAGGCCGTATCTTTGATTAAATTGAGGCTTTCTGATAAAAAGAGAGTGTAGATACGGAAACTGCACTTTATCAGGAAAGGAAGATCGAAGATGGCTAAAAAGAAACCGGAGGTCCCGAAGTATGGAACCATTATATTAAAAGGAATCCAGTATTACAGGACCCGGATAATGGACGCAGATGGCAAGCAGGTAAGTCTGTACGCCACTACTTGCGAGGAATTGTATGAGAAGGAATTAGAGGCGCGGCGGCAGGTGGAGGAGATCATTTTTCATCGGCAGCATCCAACGGTGGCAGAGTATTGCGAAAAGTGGCTGCTCATGCAGTCGGCAAAAGTTTCTGCCTCTACGCTCAGAGGCTATACGAGGGACATGAAAAACTATATCATCAAACCCTTGGGCGAGATGTATATGGAGGAAGTCACTTCTGATGATATTCGGTTGGCGCTTGTCCCGCTGTCGAAAAAGTCAGAGGGATTGTATAATAAGGTAAATATGCTCCTAAAATGTGTTTTTTACACGGCAGAGCGGAGCCAAATTCTCGAACACAATCCCTGTGAGGGAATATCGGGCAAGGGCGGAAAGCCAGCAAAAAAGAGGGAGGCATTGACAGATCAACAGGTAGCCGTGCTTCTGGATACAGTCAAAGGGCTTCCTCCCTACCTATTTATTATGCTTGGATTGTATTCCGGTCTGCGCCGAGAAGAAATCCTCGCGCTGCAATGGGACTGCGTATTTCTGGACGAGCCTACACCTTATCTATCGGTAAGGCGAGCGTGGCGTACAGAGCATAACAGACCGGTGGTTTCTACGGTGCTAAAGAGTAAAGCAGCCAAAAGGGACATTCCAATTCCCAAGTGTCTGGTGGATTGTCTGCGGGAAGCCAAGGAAACCTCCCATTCGGACTATGTGATTGCAGACAGCAATGGAGAGCCGTTGGCTGCATCCCAGTTTCAGCGAGTATGGAAGTATGTAGTTGTCCGGTCCACCAAGCCCCGCAACTATTATAAGTATGTGAATGGTCAGAGCATCAAATACACGGTTACCCCAACGCTGGGAATGACGCAGAAAAATCAACCCAAAATCAGATATACGCTGGACTTTGATGTGACCCCGCACCAGCTGCGGCACACTTACATCACCAATCTTCTCTATGCGGGAGTTGATCCAAAGACGGTTCAATATCTTGCGGGACATGAAAACAGCAAGACAACTATGGACATCTACGCCAAGGTGAAGTATAATAAACCAGAGGAGCTGTTTGGGGTTGTAAATGGTGCTTTTCATCAGGCTCCTGCTGAATGAAATAACGCTATTTTTTGTGGTTACCACATAGGATAACCGAGAGCTAAAAAGCCGGAAAAGCCCGGAATATCAAGGAAAATCGGCTCTAAAACTCGCGCAGTACGGCCTCAAAGCCGCCCGCCGCGCGCCCCAGTTCTCCAAGCGCTGAGTTTTTTCCAAAAAGCCCCTGGATCTGTGTGGATCCAGGGGCTTTTTCCATGCCGTCCGTGTCCCGGCTCATGCGCGGCGCTCCCGCCTTCGCGCGCGTTTGCAGCCGGAAGGAGCACATCCCAACGATCTCCGGCTCCCCCAAAAGAGCGGGCGATGGAGCCGCCTTTGTCACCTGTGCAGCAGCCCCGACTGGGCCAGGGACACCATATCGCCCCCGGCGAAGATCAGATGGTCGGTCAGGCTAATATCCGCCTCCGCCAGCAGGCGCTTGAGGCGCAGGGTGGTGTCCACGTCCGCGTGGGAGGGCACCGCCACCCCGGACACATGGTTGTGGGCCAGCACCACCTGGCTGGCGTTGCAGGCCAAGGCGGCCTCCAGCACCTTCCGGGTGACGATCTGCACCGTATCCACCACTCCCTGGCCCAGCTTGCGGGTTGCCAGCACCTTGCTCTTGCCATCCATGCACACCAGATAGGCCAGCTCGTCCCGCTGGCCGAAGAAATAGGGCTCCAGCAGCTCCTTGAGCTGCCAGACGTTCACGATCTGTCCGTCCATGCTGGCGCTGCGCTCCATGTACCTGGCCGCCACGGCGGGCACCAGCTGGAGCAGCGTGGCGGTATTGTGCCCCACCCCCGGCACCCCCACCAGCTGGTCATAGGTGGCGTGGAGCACCCCGGTCAGCGAGCCGAAGTGGTCCACCAGCCGGTGGGCCAGCGGGTTCACGTCCCCCTGGGGGATGGCGTAGAACAAGAGCAGCTCCAGCAGGCGGTGGTCCTCCATCCCCGCCGCCCCGGTGCGCAGGAACTCCTCCCGCATCCGCTTGCGATGGCCGGTGTGGACGCCGGGCGGGCGCTTGTCCTCCCTCCTGTCCGGCATGGGCGCTCAGCCCCTGGGCCCGTACTGGGCCAGATAGTCCTCCATCCGCCCCAGCATGGCGTCGTCGATGTACACCCTGCCGTCCACCGCCTTGTTGTGGAGGCAGGCGATCACATCCCGGATGGTGACGATGGGAAACACCTGGATGCCGTGGTCCCGGCGCAGCTCATCCAGGGTGGAGCAGTCCCCTGTGCCCCGCTCCATCCGGTCCACGCTGACGAAGAGGGCCGCGAACCTCACGTCGGCCACGGACCGGAACAGCCGGATGGTCTCCCGCACGGCGGTGCCCGCCGTCACCACGTCCTCGATGATGGCGATCCGGTCGCCGTCCTGGGGCTTGTAGCCCACCATGGTCCCCCCCTCGCCGTGGTCCTTGGCCTCCTTGCGGTCGAAGCAGTAGGGCAGGTCCCGGCCGTAGTTTCGGTAGAGGGACGACGCGGCGGACACCGCCAGGGGGATCCCCTTATAGGCCGGGCCGAACAGAGCGTCGATGCCGCCGGGCATGTGCTCCTGGATGCAGGCGGCGTAGTAGTCCCCCAGGCGGGCGGCCTGGGCGCCGGTCTTATAGTTGCCCGTGTTGACGAAGTAGGGGGTCCTGCGGCCGGACTTGGTGGTGAAGTCCCCGAAGGTGAGCACGCCGGAGCGCACCATGAAGTGGATGAATTCCTCCCGGTAGGTCATGGGAAAGCCCTCCTCTTTCTGTTTGTCGTGGAGAAAGTATATCATCTTTTCCCCCGGCGGGCAAGGGACTTTCTGCCGCACTCTATGCTGGCAGGATATTGTTTTGCCTCTTTGGATATGTTATATTGTTTCAACAGCCCTCCCTTGTGATGCAGCGGCCACTGATACAGATTATAGGAGGTACTTGAAATGAGAAAAAAAATCTCTATGTTTGTGCTCTTTTTGACCATGGCTATCTCTTTATCGGCATGCGGCGGCCCGTCAAAAGAATCTCTGCTGAAAAACGCGATCACCGCCGATCCGAACTTTATGCAGGACATCGTTGACGGCGCAAAGGCGAACGAAGCTAAGCTGGTGAAAGATTTCAAGGGCAAAGCGGTTCTCTACGACGGCGTCATCGTCGCCAATATCAGCAGCAGCGGCACCGTCACCCTTGGCCTCAGTCAGGTCAAGACCAGCTTCGTACTGCCGGAGGAAGATCTTCTGACCTTTGAGGAAAAGGATGTGATCTCTGTGGTCGGAACCATCTCAGAGATCACTGTACTGAAAAAGTCCGCCGATATTTCCGGCAGTGATATCAGGATCACCCTGGATCCCGCGTACTTGGTGGATGTTGGGGGGCCCTCCTTCTTGAAATGAGCAGAGGCGGTCGGCGCAAAGCGCCGGCCGCCTCATTCACGCAAGTTTGAAAAGATACAAAATGACACCATACACCACGCTGGCTGAGATCCCATAGGCCAGCACCGGCCCGGCCACGGTGAACAGCTTTGCCCCGGTGCCGGTGACCAGTCCCTCGCTCTTGAACTCCAGCGCGGGGGACACCATGGCGTTGGAAAAGCCGGTGATGGGCACCAGCGTCCCCGCCCCCGCCCGCTTGGCGATGGAGTCGAACACCCCCAGGCCGGTGAGCAGCGAGGCCAGGAAGATCAGGGTGATGGATGTCCACGCCCCGGCGTCCTCCTTGCCCGCCCCCCAGCTCTGGTACAGCGCCAGCAGGCCCTGCCCCCCGGCGCAGATGGCCCCTCCCACGCAAAAGGCCCACAGGCAGTCCCTCCACAGCGGGGAAGGGTCCGCCCTGCCGCTGACGTAGCGGTCGTATTGTTGGTTGGTCATATCCATAAAGCGCTTCACCTCCGGGACAGTATGCCCAAAGGGAGGCGATCTATCCAGGACCGTCCTCCGCCCCGCCCAGGGGCGCGGCACGCGTTTGCCCCACTCCGCCGACCACTTTATCCTATGCCGTGGGAGGTGCCCCGGGGCAGAAAAAGGGGCCGCCCCGCCGGGGCGGCCCCTTTCCGGTCCTGTTCACCACTCGTCGAAATCGAACGCCCTGCTCTGCTTGCGTTGTTTTCTCGGCTTCTTCCCCTTCTGGCGCCGGATGTCCGCCTCCGCCTCCGCCAGCAGTTTGTCCAGCGAGAGCAGATTGGATTCCCCCTCCACCTCCAGGATACTGTACTTGAAATTGCAGTGGTGGCTGAACACCCGGTCATCGTCCCGCTGGAAGGCGGTGAGGATCTCCGTCATCTTGCGCTCGATCAGGTGCTTCACGTTGCCGGTGAGCATCAGGCAGAATTTGTCGTCCTTGATCCGGGCGAAGGTGTCGCCGCTGCGGAAATTCTTCCGGACGATCTCCACAAAGTTCTGGATGTAAGCGTCTCCCACCGCCCGCCCATAAGAGGTGTTGATGTCCGCCACTCCCTCCAGGTCCAGGTAGCACAGGGTGATGTCTTGGCGCTCCCGCAGCACCCGCCCCATGAACTCATCCAAAAACTGATGGCTGCGGATGCCGGTGTCCATGTCCTGATAGATCTCGTCCTTGAGGTGGCGGGCGTTCATCTTCTCCACCGTGATGTCCATGACGATGTGGACGCAGGAAGGCCGCTCCTTCCACTCGATGGGGAAGGAGATGATGCGGTAGCAGCTGCCCCGCTCCCCCTCCTCCTCCAGCTCCCAGACCTGATAGCGCTCCGCGCCGTTCCACTCCAGCAGCCTGGGCTGGATGGGCAGGCGGTGGAGGCATCTGACGCAGTACGCGCCGTCCTCCCCGCCCCCCGGGGTGCGCTTGTTGCAGTGGACCACCTGCCGGGTCTCCTCGTCCACCACCAGCAGCCACTCGTCCCGCTGGTCCAGCAGCTCCACCAGCATCTCCGTGTAGCTCTCGATGATCTCCGCCCGGCGGCGGGCCCGCCGGATCTCCCGCTGGAGCTGGGCCTCCCGCTCCTTCAGCTTCCGGGCCATCTCCTTCAGGAATTCGGCTGTCTCCCCTCCGGCGGCCGGCCGGGCCGCCTCCGGCGCCTGCTCCGGCAAGCCGGCCTGGTCGATGTTCTGATCCATATTCGAATACCTACCCTCCGTCGCGCCGCGCTTTGCCCCGCTGAAGCGCAGTCATTTGCGCCATTATACCACAGATCGGCGGCATGTTCAATACACGATCGCAGATGTCCCTTTTAAGAAAAGTGTTGCTGAGATATAACTTCGGCAGTTTTTACAAAGGCACATTGATATAACAGAAACTATGCGCTATAATCAATTCAACAAATCGGGATTTATTGTTCTTCCCCTTAAAAAACCTTGTAATATCAGGCGTTTCCGCTTGCTAAATCCTCAAACTGTATGTACTTTCCCTTGTTTTTTCCCTTACGGGCTGAAACAAGGGAAAGTTTTTTACTCCCCGTTGACCACCTTATCCAGCAGTCGGGCGGAGTTGCGTTTCGCTTCCCTCGTAGAGTGGGCGTAGATGTTCATTGTGGTACTGACATCCGAGTGTCCCAGCAGTTCCTGCACGTCCTTCGGAGCGGCCCCATTGGACAGGAGGTTGCTCGTGAAGGTGTGACGGAGCATATGGAAATGGAAGTCCGCCAAGCCCTCTACCTTCTCCTTTGCCTTGCGGCACATGATGCTTACCGTACTCGGTGTCTCAATGGCCCCGTCAGGCCGGAGGCAGACAAAAGCAATCTCCTTGTACCCCTCCGGTGCTTCCTCCGTCCTCGGCAGGGTGTAGACCTCGTAATAGGTACGGTCTTTCTCCCTAACCTCGGCGTAGTAGTTGAGGCGGTAGAACTCACCATAGCGCAGGCGGCTCTTGCTCTGTTCCCTCCTGGCCGTTTTGAGAATTACCGCCAGCGTATCGCAGAAGTCCACAGTACGGACTTTCTTCCGCTTGGTGGCCCCGACCTCCGTCTTGTGTCTCGCCCCATTGTAGCGGATGCTCCGCCGAACCGTCAGATACTGCTCGTCCAGGTTAATGTCCTTCCAGGTGAGGGCGCAGACCTCGCCAATCCGAAGCCCGGTGTAATAGGCAATCTGGATGGGCAGCAGGGCCGGGTTGTCCTTCTCTTTCAGAAAGTCCTCCAACGCCCGGAACTGCTCGTAGCTGATGGTGGGCACCGTAACAGCGTCCTCCATGTCCTCGGAGAAAATGTCCGCCTCCTGTTTCCGTCCCCGCAGCTTCACATACTGCATCGGGTTGAACGTGATAAGCCGTTTGGGGAATACGGCAAAGCGGAACGAGTTTTGCAGTACCGCCGAGAATTGGAGCATATAGCCCCGGCTCATGGGAGGGGAAGTCGTGCCATCGGGATTGGTGCCGCCGTAGCTCATAAAGTCAATGAAGGCTTGCAGATGGTCGGCGGTGACGGTTTTCAGCTTCCGCTTGCCCAAGGGGTGCCGCTTGATACGGTTTACTGTCCCCTGGTAGGCCATCACTGTACCGTTGCTCAATGTACCGGGCTTCAATTCTTCCTCCACCCACATATCCAGCATATCGC
>CAJTTS010000104.1 GCA_910579155.1 uncultured Oscillospiraceae bacterium
TCTCAAACGCCACAGGGATCGTCCACGCCCAATCCTTATTGGCGCGGGAAACACGGTGCTCCTCCACCATGTTCTGCATGGTATTCGCCAGCACATAGAACGTCCGCTCGTAGCCGAACCGCCGCACCACATCTTGAACTGCCGCCACAGTGTTGAGGCGGTTGTCGCTGTAGTGGTCGGAAATGGCCTGCTCAATCGCCGCCTTGCAGCCGATGTTGGCGGTATGAGATGCAATGTGCTGTGTTTCCTCGCCATGCTGATAGGCGTACTGAAATGATTCCTTGTAAATCGGGGTTTTATCCATGTTGTGATTCTCCCTTCAATAAAATCAGCCAGAAGGCCGAAACCTCCTGGCTGTTCGTGTATTTTTCGTTGTTACAGCTCCGGCCCATCCTTCTGAACGGCGGGGAGCTTGATGTGGAACATCCGGCAGTAGTCCCGCTGGGCCTCCAGCTCACACTCAGCGATCAGCTTCACAAAGGCTTCGTCCGAGGGGGATCGCTTCCGCTGGGCCTGCTGCAACGCGGTGATATAATCATGCCGCCACACCGGGGGAATGGACACGATGCAATAGCCCTGGTTTATCAGGATCAGGTTCATCAGCAGCCGCGCCGTGCGCCCGTTGCCGTCCTGGAAGGGGTGAATATCCACCAGGCGGCGGTGGGCGTAGGCGGCGAACTCTACCGGGTGCATGGCCTCCCGCTTTTGGGGCAGCCCCGCCACAAACGCCGCCATACACGCGGGGACCTCCTCCGCAGCGGGGGGCACATACTCCGTCCCCGTGATGAATACCTGCCCGGTGCGGTATTCCCCGGCGGCGTCCGGGTCGATACCATGGTAGAACAGGCGGTGCAGACGGCGGATCACGTCCTCCGTGATGGACAGATCCCCGCCGCGAGCAACAGAAAGCATATAGTCGTAGGCTTTGGCGTGGCCAGTGGCCTCGTAGCAGTCCCGGATGGGCTTGCCCCCCACGGTGATGCCGTCCTCCAGCAGCACCTTGGTTTCGGAGATGGTGAGGGAGTTGCCCTCTAAGGCGTTGGAAGTATAGGTGGTGCCGATCTTATAGTAGGCGTCCAGCTCCCGCACCTCCGCCTCGGAGAGCGGGCGGTAGGCGCGGATCGCCGCCGCGTTGCGGTCAATTTTCGTCAAAAGCTCCCGGTTTCCCATAGCGCCCTCCATAGTTTTGATATGGATATTATACCATTTTTGCCCGCGAAACGCAACGGGAACAGCGCACAGAATCCAGGCCGTCACAGCTCCGGCCCAGAGTGCTTGGGCGGCGTCCCCCGGCCTTGCCCCTGCTGGGGAGGCCGCTTCAAGCCATCCAGCACCGAGGGTCGCTCCCGGCCCTTGGAAGCCAGTTTTTCGGTCCAGTCCTCGATCACGTCCCGGAGATCCTCCATGTGGTGGGTCTCCACCGAGTTCCATTCCCGGTACAGTTCCGCCAGAGGTTCGGGTGAGGCCAGCAGCGCCGCCGCCTGTTCCGCAGGAAGCTCCAGGACATCCATCTCCACCAAAATGTCCTCCCGCACCGCAAACTCGGCGGCGTGATCCAGAATCTCGCTGGGCGGCAGGGTAATCAGCCATGCCCGGTATTTCTGCTGCTCCCCGGCCATTTTTTCGTAAAGCGCGTCATTGAGCTGGGTCTTGTCCATCGAAATCGTGTCCATTTTGTATTCCTCCATTCCATTTGAAAATCTGTTGTGGTATCATGCGGAAAGCGAAGTCAGGCGGGGATGCCCCCGCCTGACTTTCCCTCTCACCGCTCCTGGTTGGCAGGCTTGGGCGTTCCCCTGTCCGGCCCCGGCTGGGCGGGGCGCTTCAAGCCCTCCAGCACCGAGGGGCGGGCACAGTCAGCGATGGCCTGTTCCTGGCCCCCGCGTCCGCCGTCGATGTTCAGCAGGGCGTCCAGCTCCGCGAGGCGGGCGGACTTCTCCCGCAGCTCGTCCTCCTGGGGGAAAGGCTTGCCCAGCTCCCCCTTTGCCGCCTCCTGCTGGGCGAACAGGTTATCAAGCTGGGCCTTGATTGCCGCCAACCGATCCGGCATTTTCCCCAGCGCATGGTCGATGCGCACCAAATTGCCGCGAACGTCCAGGCTCAGTTCGGCCTCATGGGTCATCTCGCCTTTCAGCGCCAGCTTATGCTTGAACAGGCTGACGCTTACCGACATGGTGAATCCGCGATAGCTGCCGATCAAGACCGGCTCCGCGTCCTTGACCTCCTTGCAGGCTTCCAGCAGCGCCGCCCCCGCCGCCTCCCTGTCCTCATAGGCCGTGCCTTTGATTACCATTCCGGCAAACCCCTGGGAGACCTCCTTGGCAACGGCGGCGGGTGCCGCAGATCCAGCAGGTTCCGCCCCCTCGCCCTGCCCCTCCGCCGCAGGAGCGGGCGCGGGGATCTCCTTGATGATGGTGGGATGGGGGTGCTCCGCCAGGGTTTTCATGTCGGCCTCCAGCCCCTCAATATAGCCCTGGTACTGCCTGATCTGCTCCGGGAAATGCTTCATCAGGTTGTCCTCCAGCTCATATTGCTTGCTTTGGTGGGCCGCTTTCATGATTTTCAGCCTGGACACGTCCACATCCAGCTCCATGCGCTCCTTGATGCGGGGGTCCCCGGCGCACAGGGCCTTGATCTCGGCATAGGACAGGGCTGCCTCGTCCACATCCTCGCAGGAGCGCACCGGGGATTTGGAGGTCATGATTTGGGAGATGAACTTTTGCTTATTCTCCACCGTCTGCCACAGGTAGGCGTCGAAGGTGCCCTCGGTGACATAGCGGTACACCCGGACGATTTTATTCAGATTACCCCGGCGTTTAATGCGGCCTAAACGCTCTTATCTCATTTTGACGCGAAAGAGCGTAAGCAGATGCGCTTGGAATGTAAAGAATAAAGAATCGCGTGGTAAAACAGTTTGAAAAAATAGCGTCTTGATGGGGAGGGATAGAACCGTGCGGATCGCAATCGTAGAGGATCAAGAGGTAGACGCGCAGCAGTTGAAAGGATATATCATGCAATTCCAGAATGAGAGCGGTATTCCGATGTACGTTACGCATTTCTCAAACGGGATGAATTTTTTAGATGAATATACCAACGATTTTGATGTGGTCTTTATGGACATTGAGATGCCTCACTTGAATGGAATGGAGACCGCTAAAAAACTTCGGAAGGTAGATGCCAGCGTGGCGTTGGTATTTATCACTAATATGGCGCAGTATGCGATTGCTGGCTATGAGGTTAGTGCAGTTGACTTTATGGTAAAACCGGTGGGATATTATGGAGCCACTGATTTAATCGCCGGTTTTCAGGAAAAAGCGCAGCATATTTTACTTTTGTTGCCTTGCAAAATCTATATACAGAATTAATCAGGGTTTCCCTAAATAAGGAGGGGCTCCTGAGCTAGATAACGGAGTAGGGAGGGCGAGGGCGGTCTTTCAAGGAAAACGCCCTTAAAGAAGCGTAAAAATAATAATGTGCTGTTTGACTATTGAGTTTCAGAACAGAATTCATTATAATGAAACTGACAAAAGCAAACAAGTTTATTCCCTTTTCTCGGTGGAGGGATCTTTTTCCTTTTTGCAGTTGCACCTTTGACAAAGGAGTGTGAGGTAGTTACGATTTATTTGATTTATACAAATCAGCAAAGGGCAGACGCGGAGGAGATACTGCGCTTTTTAATGGAAGAAAAGAAGCTCACCGTCAGCTACGATCACACGAAATGCAGTGTTGTGCAGTCGGACAGCAGAATCGTCCAGGATAGCGCCATTATCCTGGTTTCGAATGCGGCGGTAGAGGATGAGGAATGGCAGGCGCGGGTGGCTTGGCTTTCTGAGGAGATCCGCATCATTCCGGTAAGCGGAACAAGGAACGCGGATTATACAAACCCTGAGCAGATTCCGCCCCGGATAAAGGAACTGAATTATATCCGCATAGACGGAAGGTACCTGGAACACATATGGGACTCCTTAATTACGGAAAAGGAATTTTATCTGGTCAAGAGTATGCTTCTTCTGAACAGAAGCGTATGGGTCTTTTCAAATTATTCCGAGGACTTTCTGCTGACGGATTCAAAAGCAGTCAAACAATATCTGGAGCTTTTCCTGGAAAAGCTCCAGATGGAATCCGATCCCTATTTCCACCAAGAGCTTGTGGGGATTACGGAGTATCTGATTGTCTCCATGCAATACACCCGAAGGCTGCGGAGGGGGAGGATCAAGGACTATATCAAACGCGCTGCCATTGTGACGGCGGTGATTGTATGCTTTGTGTTGTTTCGGATAGTTCTTGATCTCAGAAACCGATTAAATTATACAAATATTGTGATAAGCGTAGGGGCATGTGAGGAAATGGCGCCGATCAATTCCATTAAACTGGTGGATGGCATCACAAATCCCTATATTACGGGCGACAGCAGAAATGAGCTGTATCAAACGCTTTCAGAGTATCTTAACATGAACTGGCATAACAGCGATGTGGGGCTCAACTATAAGTGGCCTTTAAATGACGCGCAGATTGCGTCAGACGAGCGCTGCATATGGTCGGCCAACGGGAATGGATCGATTGCGAAATGGGATTCCCATACGGGAAAAATTGTTGAGCAGACAAATATCTCGGCACAGCCGCTTGCGGCGCTCGCGGTCTCTGAGCAGGAAAAGCTCTTTGTCGCGGTGGATAAAGAGGGATATATCCTGAAAAAAGCGAATGAGGGTCCCTGGGAGAAAAGTCCTCGCCCGTATGAGATTCCCTTTGAAGAAGGAATCGACGCGGTATGTAATGAGGAAAGGAATTGGGCTGTTGTGGCCGACGCTGGGGGAACGCTTCGATGGTTTGACCTTCAATCCGGCATTGAGCTGATCTGGGATGCGCGGTTTGACGAGATTTTCTGTATCGAGCTGACCGCCGCGGGACTGGAGGCGGTTGTGAGCAGAGACGGCGCGCGGTACGACCTCTATATCCGTGAGGACGGAACGGTGGACGAAATCGGCATTCCGATTGACGCAGACAGCGGCTGTTCAATGGACATCCGGAACGGCGTGATTGTTATGGCTGATTCCAAGCTCCAGATCGTGACCTGGAGCAGAGCGGAGCCGGAGGTCAAACGCTCCACAGGGCTGGTTCTCTCCAGACCGCTGCACCTGTGCTTTTTGAACGATCAGGTGATCGTTTATTATGACCGCAACACAGGCACGCACTTATACGATTTGAAGCGCAGGTTAGACCTGGGGAGTATTTTGAGAAAAGCCGCGGTGGTATCGTCCTTATCCGCTTCACGAAATACAGTTATGGCATGTACACTTGCGACATCGGTATGTCTGACGGAAAACATACAGGCGCTGCTGCCTGCTGACGAGCTGGATAGAGCTGATGTGCGCGCGGTCTACACGGAAAAGGCTATGTCCTCGGAGGGGAGAATCCAGAGGGCGTCAATTGAAGGCGAATACATGATACGCGTCGATCTCCGCCTGGATGATCGGGACATGACGGTGATGATTGACGGCGGAAACCACTTTTACATTGGAGAGGCCCAGCGAGACCACTCCCTCGCCCAGGCGGTCTATTATGTGGACAAGCCGGCAAACTTTGTGGGGAGGCCAACTGTGATTGGAATTGTGCGGGACGGGGAGGTACTGCTGATTGGCGGCTCAGATGGTTCCTTTTACGAGCTGATATTCACGGAAACAGGCGGCTGCCTGCGGGGAGCACAGATGCAGGTTCCCTCGCATACATCTATTGTAGCAATCTATCAGACAGCGGATCGCTATTATCTGAAGGACGCGACCGGAACCTTTTGGAGTACCAGAATAGGCTGTGACGCTCTGACTCCGGAGGGCGCAGTGTCGGCGGTGAGGGAAAAGCTGCACTGCGCGGCGGCGGAGGGAATTTATGAGAGCGTTTCCAAAGAGACCCTGAAGGCTCTGGATGTGGCGATTCTGCCGGGAGGCGGCGTCAGGGAGTGGGAGTAGCATGAATCACATCTTTATCTCCTATTCGAGGAAAAATGAGGCACAGGTGACCCGGTTTGCCGAGGGCCTGCGAAGACAAAGGCTTGAAATCTGGCAGGACATTGCGGGGAAGCGCTCAGGGATCCCGTACTCGGTGAAATGGTTTGATGCGATTGAGGAGGCGATCTTTACCGCCTCTGGAGCGATTATATTCGATACGGAGCCGTGGAGGTGTTCCGTTCCGTGCCAGAAGGAATTCCAGCTCATTCAGGAGACCGCTCTGCCTCTTATGTACATATCCATGGACAGGCTGCTGTCGGAGGAGGCCGACGTTATACATGAGGCCGCCCGCTGGTGCAGGGAGCAAATCGAGTCCAAGGAGAACAGCTATTGCAGGTGGATGGTATCCGGGGCCTACCGGGTCTATAAAAAACTCCCGATTGAGGCATATTTTCCCGCAGGAAAACGGCTGATCCACAATTGGCGGTGGCTGAAGGAATGCCGCCGGATCGCCGGGCAGAAAAACTTTCATGGACCGTGGAGACAGAGCCTGGAGCGGTTTCTGCACCAGGCAAGGCGCAGGCTGCTGGGGAACGTTGCGGCGCGGGCCCTGATCGGAATGCTTCTGTCCGTGGGAATAATCTGGGTTTTGGTGGTTGCGGAAATTTATCAAATGGCGAAAGTTTTAAATGACACCACATCCACAGGCTCCATATTTGCAAGCAAGTTGCAGCGGATCGGGGAATATGATCCGCTGCAGGCGATGCAGATGGTAAAGGAGTACAGCGCGGCCATCGACGAGTACACCCAAAGGGTAAAAGAGTTCGGCGATAAGGAATATATCCTGAAAAATCAAGGCGATGCGTTTGCGGAGTATGTCTCCCGGGATTATTACGATCAAAACAGGGTGTTGGCAGACCTTATTTCCCGAAACTATCCAATCGCGTTCTATGAATCTGTGGCAGACTGCCCGGTGGATATTTCCTCTGCAAGCAAGGAGCAGGCGGGAGGGCGCTATACGATATCCTTGTCGGAGGATACCGCTCAGGTGTTTATTTTTGACCGTGAGCAGGATATTATCCGTCAATTGCTGCTTGCGGCTGTTCCTGAGACATACTGTTTCAGTGATAACGGACAAGAACTGGTGATAGCGGCGGAAAATGAAGTATATGTATATGATCTGCTGGGCGAAGTCCCCCCAAGGCCGCTGGCCTATAATTTTGAAACGGTCTGCGGCCTCGCACTGTATGAGGACAAGATCTACGCCACGACAGAGAGCGGCCATGTAATCGTATGGAATCATCCGTTTTTAAAGAGAATGCTCCACAGGCAGAGCTTAGCGTCAGGAGAGCTCATATCGTTGGGCAACGGGCAGGCTATGGCGGTTTATACAGACGATGGCTGCCTGATCAAAAACGTGAACAACCGCGAAGAAGTCTATCCGCTCCCCTTCGAGGGAATTGATCCGGATAACCTTTCAGTCTCGGCGGATCATGCGCTTGCCGCGGTCTCGTACAGGCCGGCCGGAAGCGGCACCGATTGGATTGGACTGGTTGATTTGGCAAGCGGAACGCTCAGGCAGACGTATGATACCGGATACCGGATCGCGGGATACACGTTTTCCGAGGATGACAGTGCGCTGATCATAACCTGCTGCGACAGGAACAGGATCGCCAGGCTTGATCTGGAAACGGGTAGCATACAGGAATCCTCAGGAACTACGGTGTCTGAGCCGTTTTCGATTACCGCAGCCCACGGCAGAATCTTGGTATGCGACATTTTTGGTGTGCTCACCATATTTAATGACGCTCTGGAACAGGAGGGAGACAGCCGGTCAATCGGGTATCCGGCACCCCAAAAGCAACTTGCCGTCTCGCAGAACTGGGAGTGCTTATTGACCGCCGGCCGCGGCGGCAATGTAATTGGCGGTTGTTGCAGAACCGGGCTTTCCAGTAACGAACAGCCGATTTTCGTGCCTGTCATCGAAGAGCCCATTACATCCACCACATCCGTGGCGGTAACAGACGGCGGGGATTATGTGGCTTACGGAAATGCCGGCGGAGCGGTCTATCTCTGGGATGTAGGCGCGATGGAACAGGTGTGGAACGGGCATTGCGTACCGGAATCCATTGTCGGACTGTCATTTTCCAGCGACCTTGAAGCGCTGCTTGCGCTTGGCAGCTCCGGAACCATTTATGAAATGGATCTGACCGGCGTCCTGACAGAATGTGTGCCTGCGGAGCCTGAGTCAATATGGCGGATGCATACACAAAAGGCAGATGAAATCACAAAAAATATGTATGACCTTGGCCTGTTTTGGGATAAATAGAGTGCAAATGGCAAGAGGGAAAGGATAGAAATGAGCAGTAAAAATATGCAGGTGCCCGCTGATAATACGAGAAACGCGGCTTTGAACGATTTAACCGCGCAGGTTCAGAACGAGAAAACCAGAAGCTATATTACCACGCGCCTTATGCCGCAGATGGAGTGGTACAGCCATGAAGGGAGAAAATGCAAAAAGCGATATTTTCGCTGGACGATGGCGGCGATCAGTTCCGGTGCGTTGATCCCGGTGATATCTGTGTTTGCGGATGGGAGCGCTTGGGTGAAAGCCCTGATTGTGGCGCTGGGTTCCGTTGTGACGGTGTGCAATGCCTATATTGCAATGAACAATTTCAAGGAATTGTGGCTGACCTATCGGAGCATCCGTGAAAAACTGCTCCGAATACTATACTGTTATTTCAATCATGCCGGCGCGTTCAGCCAAAGCGGAACACAGGAGGCAAGGGATGTATTGCTGATCAATCTTTGTGAGGAGGAGATGGTCGGCGAAAACAGCAAATGGGTGTCCTGTATGCAGATGGAAGCCGGTGCGCAGGACTCATCAGGCAAAAAATAGGCGGATGCTGATTTAGATGATGCCGTCAAAATGCATGATATAATTACCCCCAGCGGCTGGTGCCCGATACCGGTTGTATCGGGGCATATCTTTGCCCCGAACAGAACAAACAAAACAGGGGATAATCCCAAATTCCGTGTAAACTCCATTTGAGGTGCGAATAGAGCAAAATTTATTCAGGACGGTAGTGGGGGAATTCGGCTGCCGGCATTTCAACAAGATAACGCGGAAGGAGATGGATGTCAAGGGCCACAGAGCCGTTTATCACGCCCTTGACATCCGGCCTCGGCGATGCTACTCAGGCATACGCCCGGCAAAATAGATGGCCATCTAGGCGTGAATCAGGCTCCAGTCCTCCCGGCGTCCGATCCACTTTTTTGTAATATCCATCATGGCCAGATACAGGATTTTCAGCAGGCTGTCATCGGTGGGGGACACGGAATTGGCCTTGGTGACCTTGCGCAGATGGCGGTTGAAGCCCTCAATGGCGTTGGTGGTGTAGATGAGCCTGCGCACCTCCTGAGGGAACTTGAAATACGTGCTCAGGTTGGCCCGGTTGGTCCGTCAGGACTGGGAGATTTTGGGGTATTTCTTGTCCCAGCGTTCCCCAAAGGCAGCCAGAGCGGCCTGCCCGTCCGCAGCGGCGTAGACCGCCTTCAGATCGGCCATGAGGGCCTTCAAATCCTTGTAGGACATATATTTGCTGGAATTACGAAGCTGGTGGATGACACAGCGCTGGATTTCCGTCTGAGGAAAGGTGGCATGGATAGCTGCGTCAAATCCCGTCAAATTGTCTGTACAGGCAATGAAAATATTCCCTACACCCCGGGTTTTCAGGTTGTTGAGTACGGTCGCCTAGAACTTGGCACTCTCGTTTTCGCCTACCCACAACCCAGGACTTCCTTCCGCCCATTCAGGTTGACCCCAATGGCGATGTAGACTGCCTTCTGAAGGGCAAGGTGATTTGTGGGTGCTGCGGCGGAAAGATGCAGCGCAAGCGTGGCACCGGCCATGCCGATTGGCACTTTAAACTGTCCCCCAAGTCAAGGACAATAATAGGGTGTCATTCAGGGTCTTGAGACGGTTTCACAAAGGGGTCTGTAGGCGTAGATCTCTTTAAGGGATAAACTCCAGATTCCAGGTAACGCGCATATTCGTTCGGAGACAGGAGTGCCAGGTTCCATTGGTAACGATCATTGTTGTAATAGTCTGCCCAATCGTCTATACGGGCAAGGAGATCGTTGTAATCGCTGCAGGAGGCCAAGTCCAACTCGTCCTTCATGTGTCCGAAGAAGCTCTCCTGCGGCGCATTGTCCCAGCAGTTGGCTTTCCTGGACATGGACTGGCGCAGATGATTGTCCCGGATAATTTGAATGAATTTAAGGCTTGTGTAGTGGGAGCCCTGATCGCTGTTGATCAGGGTTTCTGCCTGCAGCGAAAC
>CAJTTS010000105.1 GCA_910579155.1 uncultured Oscillospiraceae bacterium
GCGGGTGTACCTTTCCGGCGAGGGCGCAGGGATAGCCGCGAAGCGGCGCAAGGGGGCGGTGTGTGCCAGTGGCACACGTCCACCGCACGACCGAGCCGACAGGCGAGACCAGCCCCTTGTACGGAGCGTAGCGACGCAAACGGCCCGAACTTTCGGAAGTCCTGGCTGTAGCCTCGCAGAGCGCACGATACATGGTCGCAGACCATGTATCGAAGTGCGCCCTTCCGTTCCGTCAGGGATTTTCAGCTTCCCGACAAACTCGAAGTTATCTTTGCATCCTGTCGGCTTCTGTTAATTTGCGAATTACCCGGCAAGGGTTACCAACAGCGAGACTGTGAGGAGGAATATTCCTTGTTACTACACTGCCAGCACCTATCACGGAACCCTCACCGATGGTTACACCGCCACAGACCACTACATTGGACGCCAGCCAGCAGTTATCCTCAATTCTAATCGGCTTGGCATACTCCAGATTATAATAGCTGCCATCTGGTCTTTGCCGCACATTTCTCTCTGCGGGCAGGAGCGGGTGCATCGGCGTAGCGAGGGTAACATTGGGTCCGATCATCACGTTATCACCGATATACACCGGACATACGTCAAGACAGGTAAAGCCAAAGTTGGCACCGCTAAATTTTCCGAATGTGGTGTTGCATCCATAGTCAAAATAAATGGGAGCCTGCAAACCGGGCAGGTTCTTCGTGTTCGGAAGTAGTTCATGCAGGATAGCCTCTCGCTTTTCTTGCTCATCCTCATCAATTTGGTTGTATCTCCGGGCCAGTTTACGGGCTTTCACCAACAGCGTATTTAGTTCTGGATCGGAGGGATCATACAATTCTCCCGCCAGCATTTTTTCTCTTTCGGTCACCTTTATCATCGTCCTCCTAATAATCCCGATTTGAAACATAAGATTTCATAGCCGCTTATTAGCGGTTGCAGTTTTTTAATAAAATCCTCTGGAAGCCTTGAAAATAAAGAATTTTTCGCAGTCTCCCCGCCGTATCTCTTTATCTGATTTCACGCATTGTTGTCCTTAGTTTGACCTCTCATAAGGGAAAAAGCAAGGGAAGGAATAACTGGTAAAAAACTATAAAACAATGTGGCAATCGGGGAACTGTGACGTATGTGCGAATATATTATAGCGGAGGATTTCAATATGGACAAGTACATTTTTGACGAGAGCAATGGTCTGTGGTATGAGCGCCAGGGAGACTATTACATTCCCTGCCTGACCTTACCAGCAGAGGACGAGCGACCCATCGGCCTGTGGGGTCAACGGCACCTGTGGTATATCAAGGAACACCGCAAGGCCCTCTACACCAGCTTACAATTGAGCGGCAAGCTGAACAGCTACTTGGCTGACATAGACCAGCAGGCCGAAGCGATGCTCTCTCGGCTGATGGAGCAGATGACCCAGACCCAAGGTGTCACTGAGGCGCTGAAAGCTACCAACCAAATGGCGTGGGTTGGCAGGATGAACAATATCCGGGCGAGCGCAATAGAGATTGTAAACAAAATCATATACGTATGAATGCAATGACGGCAGGGTAATCCCCCTGACCGCTGCCGTTTCTTTGTAGGATAGTGAAAACAACATAGTAGACCGAATTTAAGTAAAGTTTAGGCCGCACACCTCCGACTCGGAAGTGTGCGGCCTATTATTGCCCTATCAATTTTTCAAGGGACAATTACATAACTTCATTTAATTATACTTTCCCCATCTTCAACCGTACTATACTCGCAGCCCAAATAGTCACCTGTTTCAGCATCGTAAATGCTCGTAGCCAAACAGTTCTCTATAAGACCGACCCTAATATGCTCATATCCATCTGGATAATAAATTTGCACGACAAGGAGCACCCTGTTGTCATCCACTTGTGGAATTCGGTTGCTGGCGTGGCTGATCTCACTTAAAAAGCTTGAATACGTCATGTATTCAGTGGATATGACCTCACCACCCATCGCACTTACAGTCATCTCATCCACAAGTTCCGTCGAGGAAATTACATCAACATTATCGATATTCGATTGTTGTGTCGCTGTCAAAATTTCGGAATTATCTTTGTAGATAACATCTGGCGTATCGTTTAGCGGATACGAGTCAGGCCCACAACTCTCATCAATGACCTTTTCTCCAAATGTCGGCGCTAAAGCGAAAGCAGTAACTGTGGCACAACAAACAAACGTTGCTATCACCAATATAAATAATGGAACAAATTTCTTCCTGTTTTTCATAATCACGACCATACCTTTCCTCATATTGTTAATGGAAGTTTTACCCTGCTTTGAGAGTTTTAGACTGTTTCACCGCTTGAACTTTTAGGATATTACCAAATTATAATCAGGTTTTCTTTGTGAAAATTGATGTAGGGTAACTTTCCCAAGACACAGAAATCCCAACATTAGTATCGTTCTCCACAACGGAACCACTGGACCAAGCCTGCCAACTTCCGTTTTTTAGAATTTGAAATGCCCTTTCGTTCCATTGCGAAGAAGTTGAACCAGCATAATTTGTTTCAAGACCTACATGGGCGGAAGTACATGAAGTTGCAAAGTCATAATAGGTATGACATAGGTTATAATCTACATAGACACCCCAACTTGAATATCCTGTTCGTTGAATTTGATAAGTGTGACCGAGCCCAGTAGCTGTTCCTGGACCTGTAATAAAATATTCATCATAAGCTATCAGTGCGCCATTTGCATTGTATGCACCAGTTGCGGTATAGAATCCATTGTGATGAGTAGGATTTCCACTGCCCGTACTATCCATCGCGCCATCAACAAATCCAACTTCGATCCATGACAAACCCGAACTTGATTCATTTCTAATCCAGGTAGTATGAAGAATAAATCGATTTTTGGCAGCAGCGGTATTAGCCCACTTTGAATCAAGCGGCTGTGTTACAGCGTAGAAATATGCACCATCCATGCTGTTGGAGGTTCCAACTACACCATAATAGTTCGCTGAAGCTCCACAAGTCAGTGAAATCATCATTGCCAACGCAACAACAGCACCACCAACGCCTTTTAATAATTTTCTCATCATAATTGTACACCTCTAAATACAGTCTTCGTTTTTCATTTTTGACAGTATTGATTAAATTTTGCTGCTTAACTCGTTAATTGCTGAGTACTCACCCCTGTTACATCCTTAACATAGATCATCACCACGGCGCGGTACTCCACCCCGGTAAAGCGTGGGGAATACGTTAGCACCATACTATGCCGATCCTTGTTTTCTCGCAGCAGCGTCGGGGTGTTGCTGGTGTTGAACGTGTATTCCGTCACCCAGCCACTGCCGGAGCTGCGCTGAATCGCCACGCTGGTGGCACCAATCTTTTCCATGACCCCGGTGGCCTGGACGGAAAAGAAAACGCTGAGATCACCATTACTCGCTTTTGAGAGCGTAGCCGTGCTATGGTAAATTCGGTCGCTTGCCCGTGTTTCCGCCGCATAAGCCGGGATGCTGCACAGCATCACCACGCACAACAGCACAAACACGGCGCGGACAGGCCACTTTTTCTTCATAAAAATCCCCCCTATTCAAACATGGAATCCGTAATTGTCCACAGGATACCGGCCCCCATATCACCGCTGAGATAATACGCATACTGAGCCGAGTACCATGCAATCGTGCGGCCCACTGAGTTTTCGACGTGATAGAACACGATGCCGTTCTTCTCCACCGATTCCACCGGGCCACCAATTTTCTGCACCTGGGTGGCAGGTGTCCCATCATAGCTCATGATGCCGATGGCAATAATCCCCTCGCCGTTTGTGTAAGACGCCGAAAAAGAGCGCAGGAATGGATCGTCTACCGCCAACACGTCAATGCTGTCCAAGGCGTACCCTTCTGGGAGCCAGGTCGGTTCATGAACCTCCGTCATGCCGTAAGCGTCAAACGCCTCCTGCAAGGAAGCAAACTCGGCGGGGGCTTCCGTCTCTTGCCCCTTCGTTTCCTGGGCCAGGTCATCTGACACCTCACTGTCGGGCGCAATCTGCCCAAAGCTGAACACGTCCTCAGTCCACCGGGCCATTGCACCGAATACGTCTACTCCTGCGGCCTGGGCTGTCACCATGGCGGCAAACATACAGGCAATTGCAACGGCAGCAACCAGGGCTGTGCGCCATACCCGTTTGAACCGAACGACACGCTTTGAGGGGGCATTGGTAGATGGCTGGGGCATCTGTGGGGATGCGGCGTGTTCCAGATTCTCGGGTTCCGCTTCGGATTCGCTGACGCTGGGCATATAGTGGGTTTCGAATTCGTTCCATTGCTGATCTACATCGGGGAAAAATCCTGTGGAATTTTCATTTTCTTTCTCAATGATCGCCTCCTCCAGTGCGCTCATGTACGCTTCGTCCTCTGGCTTGTCTGAGAGCGCTGGCGCAACGGCCAGCAGTTCCAACAGCTTGTCGATGGGGAGTTGGCGCAGATAGGCGTACTCCTTATAGTCGTGCCTGTTTATCTCATCCATATTTTTGTCCCCCTATTATACATATCCCGTGAGCGGGTCGTTTTTCGACAACGCTTCAAAGAAATTTTTTAGATTTGTAATTATCGTCAAAAATCAAGCCTATGATTTGTGGAATTCGCTCAGCGCTTGCTGGAGCTTTTCACGAATCCGCTCGAACCGCTTGTAGCAGGTGGTGAGTTTTATGTTCTGCCGCCGTGCTTCTTCGAGAAAAGTGGATAATCCCTTGGCAATTCTCAAGAAGAACGCAAATTCATCTTCCGTTACTACGCTTTGGCAAAACTCCGCCAACTCTGAATCGCTGCTGTTCGAACAGGAAGGCTCTTTGCTGTGGTCGAGAAGTTCTAAAGACATAAATAGCGACGCTGTCCGCTTTTGATCCTCTAAAATATGTAATGCCCGGTGACGAACTGTGCTTTTCATCCATCCAACGGGGTCTTCGCTGCGCATAAGTTCCTCCGGCTTTTGGCAAGCGACTACAAATGTCTCTTGTACCGCCACTTCCGCTTCTGCTTGTTTGCCTAATATGGAGTAGGCGAGAATATAGAGCTTGCGATAATATGTGTGATATATTTCTGCTATAAAGCGATTTGCAATTTCATCCATAAACATTCGCTCCTTTTTGAGACCACAATACTTATGCAAGAGCATAATTCCCGCATTTTGGA
Organism: uncultured Oscillospiraceae bacterium; assembly: GCA_910579155.1. The sequence continues at coordinate 5,147 of CAJTTS010000105.1, forward strand.
ATAATATTTGTGTTCCATGTTTACAGCTACATTGTACCATGCTGAGCCGGACATTCAAAGCCTAAAAGTTAAAGTCTTCTTCGCAAAGGATAAAACGCGGGGCGGCCATGGTAGGATACCATAGCCGCCCTCAGTCTGTCATCTACTGTCCCTGTCAACAACTCTCCTACGTGGTTGTGGCTGCTGTCGCCTGCCGTCGGCCTGCAACCGCCGCAACTGCTCCCGGACGCTTCTCTGTGACCGGGGTGGGTCGCTCCTGGCGGGCCGCTGGCGCTCCTGCACCGTCTGCTCCCACTCGGCCAGCTCCCGGTTATATTTGCCCACGACGGCCTCGGCTTTGCGGTAGGTGGCCGTAAACGACTGCACATCCGGATAGCCCTCCGCCTGTACGATGGCAGGAAGCGCATCCAGCCTGCGGGAAATCTCATCCTCCGTCTGCGTGATCTGCTCCGAGAGGGCCTTGCGCTCCTTGCCCTTAAAGATACCTGTTGCATCGGCAAGCTGCCGTTTTAAGTCGGGCAGTACCTTGTCCTGCAAGTGCCTGATACCCTTGGCCTCGTCCCGTACCTTTATCATCAGGCTCCGCATAGCGCGGAACTCCGCCATATCAATGTCCAGTGTGGGCTTCGGCGGCATCTCCCGTTGGCGGATCAGCCCTTGCAGGAAGTCTCTGGCCTTGCCCACAATGGCCCGGAACAGGTGCGGGAGCCATCCGGCCTGGTGGATGGACTGCCGCACCTTCTCGTGTATCTCGGTCTGCTTGACCTCCAATATCTCTGCCTCTGAAATGCCCGTCAGGAGCGCCATGTCCGCCGTCCGGTTCCACTCCTGCCGCGCGGCGTTGTCCGTTTTGATCTCCTCCGCTTTAGGGTTGTTCTTGCCAATCTTCTTGGTGGGGAGATACACACTGGCAGGGTCAAAGACGGCAAGCCTGCGCTCTGGATCGCTGGCATAACGGTTGATGAGATCGGTGTAGAACTCCTTGACCTCGGCCACAAAGCCCTCTTGCTTGAAACGGGCGTCCTTGATGCTGAACATATGGCTCTCATAGACCTCACCCTTCTTGATGACGGTACAGCCGGGGCGTATCTGCCCGTCCTCCCCAGTGATCTCCTTCTTGGTGCGGACATGCTTTCCGGCCTCGTCATAGAACATACTGCGGCTGGCGATTTTGACCTCCGGCTCCGGCAGCAACCGCCGCTCGCTGAAGATCAGGTGGATGTGGTAATTGGTCTTGGCCTTGTTGTGGTGCAGGCCGGACACACACTCGACATTGTACCGCCGCCGAAATTCCTCCGTGAACTCTGCCAAAAGGCGCTGGGGGTCATAGTCCGTGAATTCCTCCGGCAGAGCGATGATGAACTCCCGTGCCTCGATGCACTTTCCCTCGGTGCCGCTCCGCTTGAACTCCTGCTGGTTTTCCCTTGCAAGGGAAGTCCAGAACGCGGCGTCGGCGGTGTGATAGGTGGCGTACAGGTTCTCCTGTCTGGCTGGGCTGGTGACATAGGAGATGCGCCCCTTGACATTGGACAGCTTCGACATCTGAATGAAGCTGTGCCGTGTCATACCCCCGTCCTTTCTCCGGCTGCGTCAGCCGGTGCGTGGAGCGCCAGCGGAACGCAAAGACGATTTGGGACAGTCCGCTGGGCGGCGGACTGTCCCAAATCGCATCGCCGCGCCAGCGGCGATGGCCCCCGGCAGGGCGAAATACACAGAGTACAAACCGAAGGTTTGTGCGATGGGTGTATTTCGCTCTCAAACGGCGAGGCCTTTGAGGTGGCGTTCGCTCCGCTCACGCCCTTTCGATTGACGTCCATCACTCCACTCCCCGCACATCGTCCTTGACCAACAGGTTCCGCCCCTGGTTGGCCGACATGAACCGCTCCAGTGTGTCGCTGCGGATGATGGTCTTGCGCCCCACTTTGAGAACGGGCAGCTTCTTCCACTCCACCAGCTTCCGCATGGTGTTCCTCCCGATGCCGCTGCACTCGGCGGCTTCTTCAATGGTCATGCCCATTTTGATGGTTATCATTGGTGTCACGCTCCTTTCAATATACTCATTTTGCAACTCTTGCTGATTTATTATAATCAGTTTGCCACCACTTGTCAACTCATTTTAAGGGCGTTCAATAAAATTTTTTGAAAAATAGAGTTGCAAATTAAATCCGCTTGTGCTATACTAACACTCGAAAGGAGGCTGGGCCGATGAACAAAGACATAGCCTTTACCCCAAAGCAGGTCGGACAGCGCATCAAAGAGCGCAGGAACGAGATCAATATCTCCATGCCGGAACTGGGCAGGCGGGTAGGGGTAAACAAGTCCACCATCCAAAGATACGAAACAGATGGGGTAGACCCCAAGCGCACCATGATTATCAACGGACTGGCGGAGGCGCTTCTCACCACCCCCGAATGGCTGACAGGGTTATCCGATGAAAAGGAGTACAATTCCAAGACCCTGTGCCAGATGGATATTGAGAAGCACATAGCGGCCTATCTGGACGAACTGACGGCTACCGTCAAAGGTGAGCCGCACCAACAGCTTTTGACCACCTTCCTGGGCCGGATCGTTGACCTCTACTCCGTGTTCTGCGTCCACTTCGCCAGGGCGATGGCCGAGGCAGATCAGATTGCAGAGGACGAGGGCTTGAAGAAGTCCCTCATGCGGTACGCCATTGAGTCCGGGGCCGTTACGGAGAAGGTCTACCGCAGGGAGATGGAGGAGCCGGTGGAGGACATGAAGCGGTTCATGGACGGGCTTCTGCACATCTATGACGAGGGGCGCACCAAAATGAAGATAGGCGATCTGCTGGATATGAGCAGCGAGGCCCGTGAACGGCTGAACGGGCAGAATTGATCCGTGGCACCTTGACAACGAAAAATGCCAGTCAGTACGACTGGCTGGCGTGACATGATTGAACGCACATCATACGTCACAGGCCCGATTGCCACGGATAGAAAGGAGTAAAATTTATCTATGGCAAAAGGTTCTGTACGCAAAAAAGGTAAAAAATGGTACTACCGCTTCTATATCGAGGACGAGAGCGGAAATCGGGTGCAGAAGGAATATCCCGGCACCGAGAGCAAGTCCGAGACGGAAGCCCTTCTCCGCAAGGCGATGGAGGACTATGAGGAAAAGCGGTTCGTGGCAAAGGCGGAAAACATCACCGTGGGCGATATGCTGGATATGTGGGTGGAGGAAGAACTGAAGCCCGGTACATTGAGCAATGGTACGGTGATGGCCTATCAGGGGACAGTGCGCCGCATCAAGCAGCACCCCCTGGGCAAGCGGAAACTGAAAACCGTGACCGCCGACCATCTGCAAGCTTTCATCGACTTCATGAGCTACGGCGGCACTAATTCCGATGGAACGACCTCCCCGCCCATGAGCCGGGGCTATATGCTCCAATTCTCGGCGGTGTTGCAAAACTCGTTCCGCTTCGCTGTGTTCCCCAAACGGCTCATCACGTTCAACCCCATGCAATATGTGAAACTGCGGGGAAGGAAGCCGGAGGCGGACATCTTCTCGGAGGACATGGGGGACACCGCTGCGGTTCCCACCATCAGCTATGAGCAGTTCCGGGCGTTGGAGGGCTTTCTGAAAAAGAAAGACAATCCGGCCCTGCTGCCCGTCCAGATCGCCTATTATACCGGGCTTCGTATTGGCGAGGTCTGTGCCCTCACCTGGAAGGACATCAACCTGGACGAGCAGTATCTGACAGTGCGGCGGAGCATCCGCTACAACGGGGCGAGGCACAAGACGGAGATCGGGGCCACCAAGCGGAAGAAAGTCCGCACTGTGGACTTCTGCGACACGTTGGCGGCAATCCTCAAAACGGCCAAGAGAGAACAGAGCAAGAACCGCCTGCGCTATGGCGAGTTCTACCGTCTCAACTACTATACCGAGGTCAGAGAGAAAGACCGTATCTATTATGAGGTCTACACCCTGCCGAGGACGGAGGATGCGCCGGAGGGGTACAAGGAGATTTCCTTTGTCTGCCTCCGGCCTGATGGGGCGATAGAGACGCCATCGACGGTGAGCATCATGTGCCGCAAGGCAAAGGAGAAGGTAGAGGGTTTGGCGGACTTTCACTTCCATATGCTCCGTCACACCTTCACGAGTAACCTCTTGTCCAACGGGGCCGCACCCAAGGACGTGCAGGAGCTGCTGGGGCACTCGGACGTTAGTACCACGATGAACATTTACGCCCATTCTACGAGGGAAGCCAAGCGGTCATCGGCAAGGCTTCTGGATAAGGTGGTCAACGGGGAGTAAAAAACTTTCCCTTGTTTCAGCCCGTAAGGGAAAAAACAAGGGAAAGTACATACGGTTTGAGGGTTTCACAAGCGGAAATGCCTGATATTTCAAGGTTTTTCAAGAGGTAGAACGATAAATCCCGATTTGTTGAGTTGTATCCATGACGAGTATAGCACAACAACACAACCAAATCAACCAGCCGGAGAGGAAACTTCCCCGGCCTCTTTTGCGACCCGCTGTGCCTCCCTTACCCGGCGCATACGAGGCCCGTCCACTGAAAAAAGTAGTGGACGCGACCGCATAGCTGTGGTAGAATGAAGTGAAGGAAGGTGAGAACGGTGGACGGGGAAACAACAATCGCCCAGGGGTTGCACGTCACTGATGACAGTGCGGGCTATGATGCCGCCTGCAAGCGTGTCCTGTCTGAAAAGGCAATCCTGGCGCGGATTATGAAGTCCTGCCTGGAAGAATACAAGGACTGCGATGTCAACGATATTGCTGAGAAATACATAGAGGGCCAACCCCAAGTGTCCGTCGTCCCGGTGCTGCCGGACGAGGGCAGCACAGTCATCAACGGCATGGACACCGAAGACAAATCGGTGCGTGAAGGGACAGTCACCTATGACATTCGCTTCCGGGCCATCGTCCCCGGCTCCGAGGAGCGGATTGCCCTCATCATCAACGTGGAGGCACAGAATGATTTTTACCCCGGCTATCCGCTGATAAAGCGCGGTGTATACTACTGTTGCCGCATGATTTCTTCCCAGTATGGCCGGGAGTTCACCGGCCCCCACTATG
>CAJTTS010000106.1 GCA_910579155.1 uncultured Oscillospiraceae bacterium
AGACCCTGGCGGAGCAGTTCAACCAGCTCCAGTCCGCCCTGGCCTCGGCGGAAAAAATTTTCTCCGTGTTCGACCTGGTCCCCGAGGTGGTGGACGGGCCGGACGCCATCGAGCTGGACCACATCCGGGGGGAGATCGAGTTCCAGAACGTGTGGTTCGCCTACGAGCCGGGCGAGTGGGTGCTCAAGGGCGTGTCCTTCCATGTGGATGCCAGACAGACCGCCGCCTTTGTGGGCGCCACCGGCTCGGGCAAGACCACCATTCTGTCCCTCATCTGCCGGAACTACGACATCCAGAGGGGCCAGATTCTTATCGACGGCGTGGATATCAAGCGCATCAAGATTTCCTCCCTCCGCCGCCGTTTCGGACAGATGCTCCAGGATGTGTTCCTGTTCTCCGGCACCATCCGCAGCAACATCGTGCTCCGGGAGGAGGGCTTCACCGACGCCGAGATCTGGGACGCCTGCCGCTACGTCAACGCCGACTCCTTCATCGGCAAGCTGGAGAAGGGGCTGGACGAGGAGGTCCGGGAGCGGGGCGGCAACTTCTCCGCCGGACAGCGTCAGCTTTTGAGCTTCGTGCGCACCATCCTCCACAAGCCCGCCGTCATGATTCTGGACGAGGCCACCGCCAACATCGACACCGAGACGGAGCTGCTGATTCAGGACTCCCTGGAAAAGATGAAGAACATCGGCACCATGCTCATCGTGGCCCATCGCCTGTCCACCATCCAGCACGCGGACCAGATCATCGTGCTCTCCCACGGGGAGATTCTGGAACAGGGCACCCATCAGGAGCTGCTGGCCCTCAAGGGGCGGTACTTTCAGCTCTACACCTTTCAATTCAATAAGGAAAAGCTGCTAGGGGCGTAACGCCTCCGGCAGCTTCCTTTTTCTTTGAAAAGAAAAAGGAACTTTTAGACTTCTTCACCTTGACAAGGCTCTTCGTCTCTGCTATTATATTTTTAGCAATAGTAAAGAATACAATAGCAAAATATATAGTAGTGAAAGGAGAACCGCCCCATGAAACCAGATTACATAACCCGGCTGGAGCGCTGGGCCCGGTGGATGCTTCCCCGCCGGGAGGCGGACGACGTCGTCGCTGACTACCGCGACATCATAGACGCCCCGCCCCGGCGGTCGGAGAGCGAGCTGCTCCAGGACCTGGGCAAACCACGGGACGTGGTAAAGCCCCTGGCCCCCGAAAAGCAGTACCGGACCTGGCTGGCGCAGTTCGCCGTGATGGCGGCGTGCATTGTTATCCCCGGTGTCAGCCCCCTTGGGCCTTCGATGGTCTGGAACGGCCTGTTCTGGTCCGAGGGGTTCCTCATCCCAAAAGTCCCCCTGTTCCGCTCCGCCATGATTTTGGCGCTGATCCTGTCCCTGGTTTGGTTCCGGCCCCGTCCGGGAGAGCCGAAAGCCCCCCTCCCCCGCGCCGTCCCCATCGCGCTGGCGGCGCTGCTGGCGGGCATGGGTCTGGTGTGGTGGACATTCTGGCAACTGACCCTGTACCCCGAGGGCGCGCTGGCAAATCCGATCTTCCAACTTCCTTTTGGGTTCTGGTGGCCTCTGAGCGACGTCTATGTGGGTGGGAACCTCCTCATGCTCCTGCTGGAGTGCGCCGCCGTCCCGCTGATGATCCTGGGCGTCGCCGCCCTGGTGAAGGCCCGCGTCCGGGACCGCCGCTGGCGGGCGGTGTATTTCCTCAGCCTGTCGGCGATGATGCTGTCATTCGCCGTGCTGGCCCTGCTGACCAGCATGGACGTCAGCTCAGCGCCGGATACCTGGTACCTCGCCACCCGGCAGCTCTGTATTGAGATCACAATCACCGGCCTCATCGGCACGGGGCTTTCCCTGTGCTGAATGCGGCTATGCGGAGAAAGGAGCGCTCTATGAAAAAAGACTACATGGCCCGGCTGGAAAAGGCCGCCCGCTGGCGGCTCCCGCCCCAGGAGGCGGAGGAGGTCATTTCCGACTACCGCGACATGTTCGACACCCCGCCCCGTCCGGAGGAGGAATTGTACCGGGACGTGGGCGATCCCGAGAAGGTGGTCAAGCTGCTGGTGTCCCCGCCTGAAACATACCGCGTCTGGCTGACGGTATTTATCGTCATGTCCTTCTGCATCCTTTCGCTGGGCATCTGCCCCACCGTGTTCGGTTTCCCGCTTTGGATGCTGTATGTTATCTTTTGGGGGAACAGCCCTGCCGTTATCCTTGCTGCGGGGCTTGTGGGCGCGGGGGTGGCCCTATGCTGAAAAAGGACCTCATCGAGCTGTGCCTGCTCCACCTGCTCTCCAAGGGGGACCAGTACGGCTACGAGCTGCTCCGCCGCCTCCACGCCGTCTTCCCAGACACCCAGGAGAGCGCCATTTACGCCCTCCTCCGGGGGCTTTGCAAGGACGGCTGCTCAGAGCAATACCTGGGCGCGGTGTCCGACGGCCCCGCTCGGAAATACTACCGCCTCACCGACCACGGCCTGGCCCAATACGGCGAGCGGCTGAAACAGTGGCGGACCCTCACGGGCGCGCTGGCGGAACTGGGCATCCAGTAAGCCGCCGGGACAATTTACGCCGGGAACAAGGGGCGGAGTATCCTTTCCCTACGGGGACAACTGGGCCTGGAGGTAGGGGCGGAATTCCCTCCTCCTGCGGGGACAGTTCAGACCGGGTCGGGCAAAAACCTGATTCTTTTTGTACGTCCTATTCGAGTCGTCCCCGCAGGAGGAGGGAATTCCGCCCCCGCAACCCGAGCAACTTGAACGGTCCCCACAGGGGAGGGAATTTGCCCTCCCTTCATGGGGACTGATTTTTTCGATTTTCGCATAACCGTTTTCTCTCCCGCTCGTATATACTAGTAGAACCACCTGTACAGAGGTTTTGGGAGGGATCGGGAGCTATGGACGAGCGCACACTGATTCAAAAGCTGAACAGACACAGCCGGGGTGCGCTGGACCAGGCTGTCAGCCGCTACACCCCCTACGTTAGCGCGGTGCTCCTGCGCGCCTTGGCGGGCCGGGCCTGCCGAGAGGACGTGGAGGAGCTGTGCGCCGACGTGTTCGTGGCCCTGTGGACCCATGCGGACACGCTGGATCCGGAGCAGGGACTGCGCCCCTGGCTGGCGGCGGTGGCAAGGAACAAAGCCACCGACCGGCTCCGCCGCAGCCGCCCCGGCGTCCCCATCCCCGAGGACGCGCCCGACCCCTCTCCCGGCCCCGAAGAACTGGCCCAGCGCCGGGACCAGTCCGCCCGCCTGTGGGCGGCGGTGGACGCGCTGGAAGAGCCGGACCGCACCCTGTTCCTCCGCTACTACTACGAGGAGGACAAGCTGAAAACCATCGCGGCGGAACTGGGACTCAGCGAGACCGCCGCCAAGCAACGGCTGTTCCGGGGCCGGAAAGCCCTGAAGGCTGTATTACAGGAAGGAGTGGAAACGACGTGAAAAACCGTCTGCAAAAACTGTGGGACGAGGTAATCCCCGGCAGCGGCCCCTGCCCCCAGTCGGACGCGAAGAAGGTCCGCCAACTGGTGGACGCGGCCCTGGACCACAGGCCCCGCGCCTTTCACCCTCACCGGGCGCTGAAGCTGGCCGCTGTAGCGGCCGCCGCCGCGCTGCTGCTCACCGGCACCGCCCTGGCGGGCGGGGAGCTGATCCCGCCGGAGTTCAACGTGCTGAGCAGCCAGTTCACCTGGGGCGAGAACCCCGAAACCGCCATCGCCATGATGACCATCACCCCCGTGTCGGTGGAGGACGACAACTACGCCTTGACCGTCACCAGCTCTCTGGCCGACGGGAACCGGCTCTATTTCACCCTCCTCATCGAGGCAAAAAACGATGGTGCTAGGGAGCGCCTGGAGAACACCGAATTCAGCAACCTGCTCTCCCTGCGCATCCCGGGCAGCAACAGCTACGGCCTCAGTGGCAACGCCGCCCCTGCGGACAACGTCTGGCGTATCAACGCCTCCGCCACCTGGAAGGCGGGCAAGAGCGCCTCCGTCCGCCTCAACCTCATGGATGAGGGGATCTGGCTGGAGTTCCCGGTGAAGCCCGCGCGCTCCGTCACTCTGGAGATCAACGCCGAGAGCCAGGGCATGGGCGGGAGCGGCCGCACCGCCGGAGGCCCGGTGACGGTACACACGGTGGAGCTCTCTCCCCTGTCCTACACTGTGCGCTGCACCGCCGGCCATCTCAGCACCAGCCCGGTCCCCTGTTTCCTCTTTCAGGACGGCTCCATCCGCACCATGGGCCAGATGAGGGTGTCGGGCCCCTCCGGAGGAAGTGATTTCGGACTGTTCAACCAATATCCGGGCCGTCAGAAGCTCACATGGCAGTTCGGCGCCATCCAGGACCTGTCCCTGATGGAGGCCGTCATATTCGGCGGCACAGCTTACCCCTTGGACGGCGGCGAGCCCTACGAGGTGGACGTGAGCGCCATCCCCCGGCCCTTCGTCGTCCCCATCGGGGACGCCACCCCCAGAGGGGATTGGACCGTCCCCCTGTTCGCCCTGTGCGAGGGATTGGGCGCGGACTGTGAGTGGGACGGGGCGGCGGGGGTGGCCTCGGCCTCCTTCCGGGACACCACCCTGACCTACAGCGTTGGCAGCAAAACGGTGCAGGTGGATGGCCCGTGGAGCTGGGACGCCACCGATGAGGGCCTTGCCCCCGTATACCGGGACGGCGAGCTGTGGATAGATTCCGCCCCCCTGCTGCGCACCGTGTGGAGCATCGAGCTGAGCGCCGCCGTCGAGGATTGGGATAACCGTCAGGTGGCGGAGGACGGCTCCGTCGCGCTCACCTCCTGGGTGGTCAACCCGTAACGGCAAACAACGCGGAGAGCAAATCGCTCTCCGCGTTGTTTTACGCGCTTGGCTGGTTCTCCCCTTCCTCCTCCCGGAAGAGGCCGCGCAGCTCAAACAAACCGGCCATGATGAACAGGGCCACCAGCAGCAGGATCACCGCCAGCGCCGTCACCGCAAAGCCCCGCTGCTCCTCAAACCGTCCGGCGGGCAGGTACAGCAGCACGAACGCCGCCGTGAGCAGCACGATGTAGACCGTCCGGCGGCGGAGCAGCCGCTGGTCCAGGTCGCCCTCTTCAGGCTGGTACGTCTCCGCCAGCACCGCCATGTCGGTGAGAAACTGGAAGTGGAAGTACAGCCCCGCCACCGTCACCACGATGTCCAGGGGCGGGAACAGCCCGCCGGCATCCGCCCCCGCCCAGGAGAGCAGCCACTCCAGCCCGTTCCACACCGCCAGCAGGATGCAAAGGGGGCGGAGCAGGAGCAGGTCCCGCCGCTCCTCGGACAGGCCGCTGACGGCGGAAAACAGTAACAGATAGCCCGCGAAGGCGGGCAGGATGCTCACCGTACCCAGATTGATGTCAAAGTGGAGCAGGAAATAGCCCCAGGCGGCGTTGGACAGGCAGCGGTACAGGTTTTTCCGGTCAGTCATGGATCCGCGCGCCTCCTTCCACCGGCAGGAGGGTCAGCTCCGCCGCCAGTTCGCCGTTCAGGTACAGGTCCGCCGCGTAGCAGTCCGGCGGACTCTCCCCGCCAAACCCGCCGCCGCCCCCCAGGGAGAGGTGGTCGTTCCAGTCCCCCTTCAGGTGTCTGCTGTGCCAGAACTCCCCGGTGGAGCTGCTCCCCCCGCCCCAGCCCAGGCCGGGGGCTTGCAGCTCGGGCCGCGCCCCGTCCTCCTGGAGCGGCGCGGCGGACAGGCCCAGGTGGGTGTATTTCGCCTTGTCTGCCGGGCTGCCGGTGTAGTCCACCTCTATCAGGTCCGAGTATTCCAGCCTGAACTCCCCGTCCGGCCTGGGGGTATAGTCGTAGCTGGAGACGGGCCAGAACCCGTTGCTGCTCTGCACCCGGCTGTCCACGCTGCCATAGCTCTGCCGCCGGACGCGGACGGTGAAGTCCCCCGCCTGAGCCTCATACACCACGGCGGGCAGATGCTCGCAGCTCGTGGGCATACTGGTCCAGCCCTCGGCGTACACCGCCCGGAACTCCTCCAGAGGGACGATCACCCACCGGTCCCCCTCCTTTTCCGCCCGCAGGGGCTGGGTTGCCAGCCAAACATACTCCCGCTGGTTCTCGGGGGCGTCCGGCTTTGTGATGTGGAGCACCATCAGTCCCTCCCAGGCGTCCTCGCCCACCTGGGTCAGGTTGTAGACCCGGTAGCCCTCCCCATAGCCGTTCTCGGGGTATCCGGGCATCCCGTTGGCCTCCCGCGGCCACAGGCCCGTCCCCCGCTCCCGGTAGAGGGCCGCCAGCTCGTCCTGCTCCGCCAGCGGCGCGCACATGGCCCGGTAGAGGAGGTTTCCGCTCATCAGCGCCTTGCCGTAGGCGTCGAAGGCCCCGGCGCAAGTGGTGCAGCGCACCGTCCGGGCGGAGGCCATGGCATAGTCTATCCGGTCCAGATGGCCGGTTCCGTCCTCGGCCAGCCCCTCTGCCCGGGCTCCCGTCACCAAGGGCGCCGCCAGTACCAGCGCCACGCACACCGACGCCAGCGCCATCCCCGCCGGGTAGCGCTTGAACCGGGCGATGGCCTCAATGCGCCGCCGGACGTTCTCTCCCCCGTTGGCGGAGGAGGAGGTGCCGGGGGCTCGGGCGTATTTCTCATCCGCCATGGACAGCAGGATGCGGCCGTAGTCCCGGCGGTCCTCCCCCTCCAGCCGCTCCATCACCCGCTGGTCGCACAGGGATTCCAGGTCGTTCCCCGCCCAGTCGGCGCACAGCCAGATCAGTGGATTGCACCAGTGCAGGCACCGGAAGAAACAGATCACCCAGCCCCAGATCACATCATTGTGCTTGAGATGGAGCAGCTCATGGAGGATGACTTTTTCGTCCGTCTCTCCCCCGGCGGGCAGGGCCAGCACAGGCTTGAGCACCCCGCAGATGAACGCCGTGGGAAGGCCCTCTACTTCCACCGCCGGGCAGGTATCCAGGCCGTATGCCTCCCCTACGACCCCAACCTGCCGGCACCGGATGGGCCGTCCCTTTTTCAGGGCCAGGCGGAGGCGGACATAGGACACCACATACCGCGCCAGGAGCAGGACCGCCCCCGCCACGTAGACGAGATACAGGCAATCCGCCATCGTCTCAGGCGCGGCCAGGGACGGCAGGGGAACGGGGGCAATCACCTTGGTCAGAGTCCCGAAATCCCCGGTGAGGCGGGACTTCAGCGTCTCCACCAGCAGGGGCCAGTTGAACAGGACATAGCGCCCCCCAAACCCCGCCGGGAGCAGCAGCACCAGCGCCAGCACGCCCCAAACAGCGAATTGCCAACGGGGGGACAGCTTGTCCCGGAACATGGCTTTGACCACCAGCAACAGCGCCGCCACACCGGAGGCGGTGAGGGTTTGCAGCAAAAGAGACCAGAAATCCGTCATAATCTATACCTCCATCTCGTCTAACAGCCGGCGAAGTTCTCTGCGCTCCTCCTCCGAGATGGGCTTCTCCTTCAAAAACGCCGCCACCAGATTCCCCGTAGAGCCCCGGTACACCTGTTTCAAAAAGCTGTTCCGGGCCTGGGCCTGGCAGGCTTCCCGGCTGAGCGCCGCCCGGTACAGCCGGGGATAGCCCTCCTTTTTGATGTACACCAGCCCTTTGGCCTCCATCCGGGTCAGGTACGTGAACACCGTGTTCCGGTTCCACCCCGTCTCCTGGTAAAGCGCCTGGGTCACCTCGCCCAGCGCGGCCTCGCCCAGGTCCCACAGTACCCCCAGCACCAGCCATTCCCGGTCCGATAGTTTCACCATAGCAAGACCTCCTACAGTTGTAGTTTTCTTAATTCTACAACTGTAGGAGGCTGTTGTCAAGTCGTCGAAGCAAAATTCGTTCCGCTTCGTTTCCACCTGCGGTGAAAACTGCGCTCACTCCTTTGCTTCTCCTCTCCCCACAAAGCCAAAAGGCGGCTTTGCGGGGGCCCCGGATCTGTTACCAGAACAATCCGCCTGAGTCCCGGCTGTCCAGCACGTCCAGCATGGCGGACAGCATCACCGCCGCCTCAGACCGGGTGAGCGGCTTGTACAGGTCTGTGCTGCTGCCCAGCACAGACACCGCCTCCATATTCACCACCGACTGATAGGCCCAGGCCGGGGCGGTCTCGGCGGAAAAGGTGGAGGTGGCAACGGACACGTTGCCGGTGGCCAGCAGGCGGTCAATGATAACGGCGGCCTCCGCCTGGGTGACGGCGCTGCCGGGGGCAAAGACCGTCTGTCCCACATCGTTTCGGCTGCCGTTCACCGTCCCCTGGACCAGCGCCGCGGACACGTAACCTTTAGCCCAAGCGGAGATATCGGCGTCGTCATAAAAACCGGTAAGCGTCACATTGTCCAGCGGAGCTTTTCCTGCGACGGTCATGGCCATAGCCAAAAACTCCTCCCGGGTGAAGGACTCGTCGGGATCGAAGCAGTATAGCCCCCCGACCCGGCGACCGGTGTACACACCCGACTCCGCCAGGCGCAGGGCGGCGTAGTGGCTGGGATCACCCTCCAAATCGGAGTAGCTCACCGTTGTCTTTTGCTTTTCAATGACGATTTTCACCGTGGCGGGCTGGGAGGTGTTGCCCTTGGCGTCAATGGCCACGTAGGTGAAGCTGTCCTTGCCCTTCTTTCCCTCGTAGGGCGTGTAGGTGAAAGCGGCGGGGTCGGTCTCGTCCAGGCCTACCTGGCCGCGGGCGGGGCTGTCCACCACCTGAAAGGTCACCAAGTCGCCCTCCGGGTCTACGGCGGCGAAGCGGCTGAAAATCGCCACCCCCTTGTAGGTGTTCAGGGACAGGTCCTCGGCGATGGGAGCAGCGTTTTCCACGTCGGCGGTGGAGGTGGTCAGCGCCAAAGCGGGCAGGGTCAGCGCACCCGCCAGACACAGGGATAATATCATGATTCGGATTTTCAAAGGGAAAGCCTCCTTTGTATGAGTATGGGACTATCATACTCCAAAGGAGAAAAATTATGCGAGCCTTTCCAGATTTGCAAACCTGGGAGCAGCGGTTTTTGGACCGCTCCTCCGGGCTCTGTCAAATCCCGGCCTCGCGCATAGGATGGAACAGAGGAGGGTTCTCTTATGCCAATTATATATCTTTCCCCATCGACACAGGAAGCCAACATGTACGTCAACGGAGGTAGCGAGGAGGAGTGGATGAATCGTCTGGCCGACGCCATGATTCCTTATTTAAATGCTTCCGGAATTCAGTACATTAGAAACACACCGGATATGACCGCCGCGTCTTCCATCCGGGCGTCCAACGCCGGTACTTATGATCTCCATCTGGCCCTGCACTCCAACGCCTCCGCCCCCAGCAATTACGGCAGAACCCGGGGCATTATTGTGTTCTACTACCCCGGCAGCGCCAACGGCAAGCGGGCAGCAGACATTATGGCCACCAACCTCAAGGCCATCTATCCCCTGCCCAACCGAGTGCGTGCGGAGGCCACCACCTCCATCGGAGAGGTGCGTCAGCCCCGGGCCCCGTCGGTGTTCATTGAGTTGGGCTACCATGACAACGAAGACGACGCCACTTGGATCAAAGGCCACCTGGATGAGACCGCCCGGGCCATTGTGCTGGCCCTTACCGAGTATTTCGGCATCCCGTTCCTAACCCCCACCGGTTCCCGTCAAGGGATGGTGGATGTGGATTGGGGCTATCTAAACATCCGGGCACGGCCGTCCACCTCCGCGCCGGTCATTGCCAGGGCCTACGACGGAGCCCGGTTGACCATCCTAAATCAGTGGCAGGGCTGGTATTTGGTATCCTTTGACGGTGCTGAAGGTTATGCCAACAGTGATTTTATCACCTTGGTCTGACCCTTTACAGATTGTTCAAAGACAGTTCAAAGTCTATACACCACTTTACTGGGTGGTATGGTATGCTAATCCTGTCATAAACAGTGACAACTCCTCCCTCTCTTTCTTGAATCACTTGGTGGCTCACTGCTTCCCCTGCAGTGGGCCACCGCCTTTTCTATCCGATAAAAAAATTGGATTCTTTTAAAAAACTTTAATTTACCTCTTGCATTTCTTTCGGTGATGTGGTAATATACTTGAGGTTCACAGATTGTAGAACATTTCCGGGTGTGGCGAAGTTTGGTATCGCGCTTGACTGGGGGTCAAGAGGCCGC
>CAJTTS010000107.1 GCA_910579155.1 uncultured Oscillospiraceae bacterium
CCTCCGGCGCGGTCCAGGCCCGCCCGGAAGCCGCCGATGCCCGCGAACATATCAAAATAGCGGATCAGTTTTTTCGTCACCTCCATCATCTTGCAGAGCCAGCAGAAAACCGAGGACGTCGTCCCCGACATCCCCGGCCTCCTGTGTCCGCATACTTTTTTCTGTTGTGAACCTGGCGCCGCCCAGCTCCTCCCGCAGCACCGCCCGCAGGGCGTCCAGCATGGTGCTCTCCTCATGGGCCCGGCAGACGGCATGACACACAGCGTCGGTCCGCTGGCCCGCCGGGATGGCGGACAGGATGGCCCACGCCTCCCGTTGGAGCGGCGAGGCCATGGAGAGCGAGAGGTTCAGCCGCCGCCGCTTATCCATCACCATCAGCCCGCGACAACTGCTCAGCAAGCCGTTCGTAGCCCTTGGCGTTCAGACATACGTCGTCCAGGATCAGAGGGCGGCAAAGGCCATCTGAGGCCGAAACGTGCCGTTTCATCAGTGCCGCTCCGCCACCCAGAAAGATGACGGGCATGGCCCGCGCATCCAGGCCGCACTCGGCGATGGCGGACAGCAGGCGGCGGGCGTAGGCCCCGGCTTCCCGGTGGATGATCTCCCTGGCCTGGCTGTCCACACTGCTCACCTCGCCCCGAAGGACGCTCTCGATCTGCGCCGCCGTCATGGACAGGCCCAGGGCACGGCGCACCTGCTCCGCGATCTCATCCAGGCAGCGGATCATGCCCAGCTCCAGGCTCCGGCAGGCAGCGGCGTTGGGGATGCGGTTGTCCAGCCGCATGAGATCCACCGTCCAGCCCCCGATGTCTGACACAATGACCGAGGGCTCGTCCAATAATTCCTGCTGGATAAGGACGGCGGCGTAGCCCTGGGGGAACAGAGATACCCGCTCAATGGTAACCGTGTAGGCCGTCCACTCGTAGCGGAAGGTTACGGCCTGCCCGTCCCGGAATAGGTATTCTTTGAATTTCCTCTTGTCCCGCCCAAAGCTGGTGAGGGGAAGGCCCGCCGCCAGATGGACGGTGGCCACAGACCCCGCCTGCCGGTGCTCCAGTTCCTTAGCGATGGCGGCCAGGGTGAGCAGGTAATAGTCCCCCGTCCGCGTTTTGTCCTTCTGGAGCGGCTGGCGGCCCGTGCCCACCACATAAAACCTGCCGTCCAATTTCAGCACATCCTTGCGGGTATACGGCTCATGCTCGTACTCCACCAGCCCGGTGGGGAAGGAGAAGTGGGCCGTTTTCATGGCAGCGTAGCCATGGTCAATGCCGATGGTGATGGTTTCGCTCATCTGGAATTCCTCCGATCAGTCTTGATTTTTTTGCTCTTTTTAGCGGTCGCGCGGGCCAGTTTAATGGCGGGGCTGGTCACATTCCAGGTGTCGTTATACTGTCGGATATGGTGCTGCAGTTCCTCCGGCGTCATATATTTGGCGCACAGCTTGGGCAGGTAGGCGGCGGCCTCGCTCCAGGTGTAGGGATAGCCGATCCCATCGCCATACACAATATCCTGATTCACTTCCGCTGCCAGCACATGGTATTCGGAGGGATCAAAGTTCTGGAAAGCATCTCGGCCTGTGAGTTCCTCGTAGGCGTAATCACCCATGAAGGGCAGGGAATCAAACCGATAATCCTGGTAGGACGGCACATCGGCCAGTGAGTCCGGGTCCTTCAGGGCAGCCATGTACACATCTCTGCCCTGGCTCACCAGCCACGCCCGGAAGTCAATAAAACTGTCATCGGAACAGCTGTGCTTTTCCATAACAGAGGCAGCCGTCCACAAACCGTACTGGTAGGCGGCATCCATATAGACACGGGCAATGGTATCGAACTTTTTCGCCTGCTCCGGCCCCAGGTCAACCAGCTGTTCCATCAGCCATTCGCTGGGCCCGCCCGTATGTTCTTTTGCCTGGTTGATCAGGGCCCAGAAGGTATTCTTATTGATCTCAGTAATTTGGGACGTATTCATCTGGCTCCCCGATCCTTTACTTTTTTGTCCTTCCGGGCCACCTTTCGGGCAGCTTTGATGGATGGATTGTTCAGATTCCAGGTATTGACCCGGAGTGCCGCGCCGGTGCATCTGTTCCGCTGCTCCCCCGTAAAATATTTGGCATACAGCCGGGGCACGTAGGCCGGGATGTCCGGCCAGTCATAGGGATATCCGATGCCATCACCGTAGACGACGCTTCGCCGTACTTCTTCTTTCAGCACAAGATACTCATAGCTGTCAAAGCTGCGGGTGTCCCCGCCGTATGCGCCGCCGCCTGCGAGAGCCAGGGAGCAGAATTGACGGTCCCGGTAGTCCAGCGCGTCGACCAGGGAATCCGGGCCCTGCGCTGTCAGCTGTTCCGTCAGCCATTCGCCAGCGTTGTCCTGGCGCTTTTTTGCCTGGTCGATCAGCGACCAGAAAGCGTTCAGATCGATCTCTAAGGACTCGCTCATCTCGCGTCACCTCGATTCTGTTCGCTTTTACTGTCCAGCTCTGCCACAATATCCGGGTTGCGCAAAATGGCCCGCAGGTTTTTCCAGAAACCCATCGTCAGCCCGCCTTTCGGAAACGGGAGATCAGCCGCTCCAGCACCCGAATACGGCCCTGGACCTTGGCGGCGGACACGTCCAGTCCGCTCATCTGGCCCTGGATGCGGTGGCGGATGGCCTTCAGGGCCTGCTGGTCATTGCAGCACTGGACTACCACATACTCGCTGCCGTGGGCCAGCACCTCCCGTTTGCCTGCCTCGTCCCGGATGCTGGCCATCAGCCGCTGACCAAGGCGTTTGCGGTAGCTGTCCTGGAGGGCGGGCACATCGCCGCAGACATCGTATTTTTCCAGGATGGCGGCGATCTCCCCGGAGCTGATCCGCATATTGGTGAACAGCCGATCCATGATCTCCGCCTCCGCCTGGGGCGGCAGGATGGGTTTGTTGGGAGGACCCGTACCTTTTACTGGGGTCTTATTGTTCAACGTTCCACCTCCGATTTCTTTTTTTGAGATTTTTTCTTGCTGATATTTGTGACTTCAACTGCCTTTTCGGCGTCCTTTTGAGGAAAAACGTACAGGCCGCAGACCGGCGCGGCGTCCTGTGCCGAAAAGCCGGGCGGCGCATCCTCCGGCTTGGCGGCCACATGGAGGATGATCCTGCGGTCTGTGGTACGCTCCAATGTGCTGTAGCTGTGCGCACCCTCCCGGCGCAGAACAGCGTGGCTGTAATTGGGGAGATACTCAAAAGCAAATTGCCGCGCTGCCCTCAGCTCCGGCCAGAAGGCTGGCTTTATATCGTGCTCTAGTTCACTGGCCATGGTGTGGATGTAACGGATCATACGGCGGATATGCCCGCACTCGAACTCCGATTCCCCCTCGCCGTACCGCATGGTGGAAAGCGCCCATTTTTCCCGTGCGTAGGGGCAATCCAAATCAACGCTGAACAGGTATTGAAACCGGTCTGTTGCCAGGGGATAAAAACAGACGCTGCCGTATCTCGGACCCACGTTAGGCCAATGTTCCACGAAATAGACGTGATAGCTGTCCAAAACAAAAGGGTGCGTAATGCCCAGGACCAGCTTGGACAGGCTTTTCACCCGGCGGTCGTTCAAGGGATCGCCAAAGTCGCTCCAGCCGGCCAGTTCCCGGGTGTTGAGGTCATCCGCCTCAAAAGCCCCTGCCCGATACAGCTCCTGCCACTGGCGGACCGTGATCTGGTCCATGTTCACCGCTCCGGCTCCTTCCACCTGGGCGGTTTAGCCTGGGGCGGCTTGAGTCCGGGCGGAAGGTGGCTGTGCGGGTCGGGCGCACCCTGGGCCAGCTCCGGACCAAGCTGGTTCAGATACCGGATCATCTCCCGCACATTGCCGCACTGGAACTCCGGCTCCTGAAACCCGTACCGCTCAGTGTACAGCGTCCATTTGGACTTCTCGTGGGGACTATCCTTGATCACCAGAAAATAGTTTCCGCCCCGCTCCCCAGACAGCGGCTCAAACCGCGCGTCGTCGTACAGCGGGCCGTTCAGCGGGCAGTTGTTTTTGAACCAGACGTAGAAATTGTCCAGGATAAACGGGTCGGTGATCCCCATGACAGCGGGGGCGATCTTCTTCAACCGCCCCGCCAGGGCGCTGTCCGGGCAGAACCAGTCGTACCAGCCCGCCTCGATCTGGACGGACCTGCTCTTGCTGTCAAAGGCTCCCGCCCGGTACAGCGCCTGCCATTGCCGGACGGAGATGTTTTCTCGCATTGTTACGCATCCCTCCTTGTTTTTTCAGCTTGTTCGTTCAATGTCCCACCTCGGGTAATCGTGGTTTACCTGCATGGTGACCTGGTTGTTGACGGACGCCGGGGCGTTGAACAGGGAGGCCAGCAGGTAAGCCTTGGGGTTGAGCACCTGGGTGTGGTTCGCCCGGAGGGACTCCAGGACGCCCACGATGTGGTCCGCGGTGAGCAACCGGAACCGCTCCCGCACCAGCGCCGTGGGATACTGTTTGCCCCGCCCGATACTTATGACTGGATCAGTGGCCAGCTCCACCTCCAGCATGAGCTCCACCAGCTCGTCGATCTGCTTCGGGTCCTCCCACCGGACGAGATAGTCGTAGTCGATCTGAGCCCGAATGCGCTCCCGCTCCGCCAGAATGTCCTCCTCATGAAGCTCCGCCCCCGCGCCGGTCGTTCCACCCGCCGAAGGATGGATAGAATGAGTAATGGCTCGATGAGTATTTGATTGATTTTTAATAGATGTATTAGTATTTAATTGCGCGGGGGTTTTCACATCCGGCTCCGCCGCACACGACCCTGCCGCATCCGGATTTCCCGTATCCGGCAGGGACATATCCGGTTTCCCCGCCTGCGGGGGCGGCGCATCCGATCCGGACGGTGCCGGGGGAGGCATATCCGGCCCCTGGGGCTGCTCGTAGATGACGTACTCGGTGTCGGTAATCCGCCCGTTGCCCCCGCGCAGCAGACGGCGGACGATGTAGCCCGCTCCCTCCAGCTCCTGGATGGCGGACCGGATGGCGTCTACGCCCTCCTTACAGATGGCGGCCAGGCCGCGGGTGGTGTAATTCCATGAATCCGGCAGAGACAGCATCATGGACAGCAGTCCCTTGGCCTTCAAGGACAAATTCATGTCCTTCAAATGATGGTTGCTCATGACGGTATAATCTTTTGTCCGTTCCACTCGAAAAACTGCCATTTCTGAAACACTCCTATTATTAAATGTAAGGGCCGGGACATATCAGCGCCCCGGCCCAGCCGATTATTCCGCGCCGCCCGCCTCGACGGGCAGCATCCGTTCCAAAATATCCGCGATGGCGGCGAACACCCCGGACAGCTCCCGGGCCTCCTTCACCGAGTCCTCAATCTCATCGGTGCGCATCCGGGTGCCCTCCACCCAGAGACGCACATTTTCCTCGCTGGGAGTAAGCAGGACGGCTCGTTCAAAGGCTTTGCAGAACAGGCCCGCGATTTTGCCGCGCCGCTCCGCTTCGGCGTCCAGCGCCTGGAGCTCCTTCTTCGCCTTGACCAGCTCCACCGCCTGGGCGGCGGCCTCCTCCCGCTCCCCCTCCGGCAGCTCCGCCACCTGGCGGGTGATGTTGTAGCCCTGGTTGATGGACAGCTCGCCGCTGTCCAGGGCCTCTTTCACGGCGGCGGGGGCGTGCTCATCGATCTGCATGACCTTGCCCATGGTGACCTCGCCGATGCCGACAGCGTCGGCCAATTCCTTCCGTGTATTGACAGAAGAAAGGTTTGACAATGTTGTCAAACCTTCCTCGTCAGCCTCACTGGGACGGTACGCTTGCCCACCCAGAGACATATTTTCTCTTGCACGGGCCTCCACGTCCTTCCGCAGCTTGAGGGCGATTTTGCCCAGCTCCCACTTGTCCAGGTTGCGGCGGCCCTTCTGCGTATCCAGCGCCCACTGCTTGGCCTCCAGCATATCCGTGAACGAAAACACCGCCATTTTATAGGGAATACCGTGCTTTTCGCACAGCTCATAGCGGTGATGGCCGTCGATAACGACCATGTCCTCGTTGACGATGACGGGGGAGTAGCAGCCGTTGGCCAGCAGGTCCGCCTCCAGGGCCGAGAGCTGCTCCCCCGTCAGCGGGGGGAGCAGCTGGGCCATCTCAGGCAGGACCACGGGCGTGGCCTCGCCGCTGGCGTATTCCGTGCCGGTGTTCCGCATCAGGCGGCGGACTGACCGGCGTCAGCGCCGGCGGGATATGCATCGGCGGGGAGGGCGTTGGCGGCCTCCGCCACATCGGGGGGCCAGAGAAACTCCACGTCATACGCTTTGATGAGGAAGCCGGGCTGCCGACTGGGCTCGTCCTCAAAGGTGATGGTCTCGAAGTCTCCCGAGACGGCCAGCTTGCAGCCCTTCACCGCATAGGCGGCGCACCGCTCCGCCAGCCTGCCCCGCACCTTGGCGGAGACGAAGTCGGTGAGGCGTCTGCCGTCCCGGATGCGGTAGCGGCGGTCCGAGGCGATGCGCAGGATGGCGTAGGGCTTGCCGGTGGTTTCGTTCAGCTTCAGCTCCACGTCGTTGGTCAGGTTGCCGGTGGCTGTGATTTTCAGCATGGTCGATCTCTCCTTTATTATTATAATGTAGGGGACCGCCTTGCGGCGGTCCCCTGTGGGTGGATCAATACCCGGTTTTGGGCAGGGTGGGGACGATGGGCTTGCCGTAGACGGTGGTCACCCACCGGCTGATGGCCTGGACCCAGACCCCGTTGTACACACCGCCCACGTCGGCGATGTTGGTGAAGGCGGTGGAGGCCATGTTCCGCACGGCGGTGCATTTCAGCATGGGCTTCTCCACCTGGGCGAAGCCAGCGGGGGCCTGGCCGAACACGAACATCACCTCGGTGACGCGCTCGTTGGAGGCCAGCCCCAGGGCGGCGGAGGACGCCGCCAGGGTGTAGTTCTTGCTGGTGCTCAAATTGTCCGCCAGCGTCCTGGGTTCGCCGCCGTTCACCCGGTAGGTGATCTTGTAGCGGCCCGGGAAGTTGTAGGTGCCGGTGACCACCGTGTCCAGCCGCACCTCTGCCGGCAGGGTGTCGCGCCAGTAGAAGGAGGTCAGCATGACGTTGGAATTGTTGCCGATGCTGGAGAAGGTGTAGTTCACCGGCTGGCCCGCCATAGCCTGCTTGGGGCCGGTTTTGGTGATGGACACGCCGGTGGACAGGGCCTTGTTGGTCACCTCGAAGCGGACGATCTCACCTGCGTGCTCCAGGTAGGCGGTGAGCTCCTGGTCGCTGACACCGTAGTTGGCCGGGGCCTTGACCTCACGGATGGTATAGCGGCCCAGGGGCAGGGGCTTGGAGGTGGCCACGCCTCGGCTGTCCGAACGGATGGTGTCCACCAGATTGCCCGCCTTGTCCCGGATCTCAAACACAGCGCCCTCCAGCAGCGTCCCGGCGGGCAGGCCGTTGGTGGGGTTGTAGTCGGCGGACTTCTTGGTGATCTGGATCTGCGCGGTGATGGGGGTGTTCTGCCACTCGATGAGGGTCACCTCGCCCGCCTTGACGTAGACGGTCTTGCGCTGGGTGTCCGGGATATAGCCCTCGTTCTCCAATTCGCGCAGATAGTAGCGGCCACCGTCCGCCAGGTCCTCAATATACACATACCCGGAGTTGTCTGAGGTATATTGACCGATGGGCTTGTTTGTGCTATCGTAGAGCAGGAAGGTGACACCGTAGATGCCCTTTCCGGTGACAGAGTCGGTCTTATGAATCAAAATGCCGCTGAAAGCCTTGTTTTCCACCGTCAAAGTGGTGTTTTTGCCGTCCTTCATGTTGAAGGTGTGGTGGGTGGAATCCAGCTTGTACTCCTTGGGGCACTCGGTTTCCACGGCATAATAATTGCCCGCCTCCAGCTGGAGCGTGGCACGGCCCTCGCTGTCGGTGGTGATGGTGTCGATGAGGGCGTCATCGTCGGCCCGCCTGATTTCAAAGGTGACGTTGGGGATGCGCTTCTCCTTATTCCCCTCCACCACCTTGATGAGTTCAAAATTGCCAGCGGGGGAGTTGTAGAAGGTCAAATATTGCGTATCGTCCGGGTTGACCTCCACGGTCTGAATTTGCCCAGCCGGGTCGATGGAGTAGCCGGGGAGGGTCTTGGTCTCTTTGACCACCACGGTGCCGGTGACGGACACCCGAATCTCGCCATTCTGGTCGGTCTGGAAGATGCCCTTGGAGGACAGGTGGCCGTTGTCCGCGTCCACATACCGCCCGTCCGGGTGGGTCAGCTCAAACTGAACCCCGGTCAGGGGCTTTTTCGTCACAGAATCCAGCTTGCGGATGACGAGAGTGCCCGCACGCTCATTCCAAAAGACCAGCTCGGGGGCCTGCTTGCCGGACTTGATGGTAATGGTCTTGGGCTCACCATCAAGGACATAACTCTCTACGGTGGCCACCTCCTGGGCGGTGACGACGGTGCCCGGCTCCAGGTCCGAGATCACGATCTCGCCCTTGGAATCGGTATAAAATGTACCGTCCCCAGCGCCGATGGGAGCGCCGAAGCCGTCCGTCAGCTTGAAGCACACCCCAGCCAGAGGCTCCCGGTTGGTGCCGGTGATGTACTTTTTAATGGTAAGCGTCATCTTGCGGTCATTCTCCACGATTACGTCATTGCCGCCGGGAGTGGTGGTGCTGCCACCGGGGTTGGTGGGCGTGGTGATGGTGCCGTTTCCTGTGCTGGGGCTGCCAGTGAGGGTGTTGGAGCCGTTCTTCACGGTGATGACCTGGGGCGTGGTGTTCAGGACGTAGCCGTCCGGCACCTTGGTCTCCACCACCTGCACCGTGCTGCCGGGGACCAGCCCGGTGACGGTGGCGGTGCCATCCTTCCCAGTGGTGCAGCGGGCCAGGACGGCACCATTGCCATCCTTGATGACAAACTGGGTGTTGGGCACGGGTTTCCCGGTGATTGCATCCAGCTTGGTGATGGTCAGGCTGCACAGGGGCTCGTTGAGGAAGGTCAAAGTCTGCGTGTCCAGAGGGTTGACGGTGACCGTCTGCACCTGGGTGGACTGGTCGATCACATAGCCGGGGGCGGGCTTGGTCTCCTTGACCACCACGGTGCCCACAATGCCCTCGATGCGGATCTGTCCTTTGTCATCTGTAGTGTAGAGTCCGTTAGAGGACAGATGTCCGTTGTTATTGTCTACAAACCCGCCGTTGGCGTAGGTGAGCTGGAACTGTGCGCCGGAGATCAGCGCCCCAGTGAGCTTGTCCTTTTTCTCGACGACCAAAGTGCCCGCTTTTTTGTTCCAGAAGGTGAGCTGCTGCACCCCGCCCTTGATCTGGATGTCCTGGGGAGTACCATCCAGTACGAAGCCGTCCAGTGTCTTGACCTCCCGGGCGATGACGGTCATGCCCGGTTCCAGCCCGGTGAGGGTGATGTCGCCGGATTTATCCGTGTAATAGATGCCGTCGTCAGGGCCCACCGCGCCGCCGTTGCCGTCCGTCACCTTGAAGGCCACGCCGGAAATGGGCTCGTTCTCCGTCCCCTCCACATACTTATGGATCACCAAAGTGGCGGTGGGGTTGTTGTAGAAGGTGAGGCTCTGGGTGTCGTTGGCGTCTACCACCACCGTCTGGGACCGGGTGGCCTCGTGGATGATGTAGCCGGGGATGGTGTGCTGCTCCGTCACCACGTAGGTGTCCGGCTTCAGGCCGGAAATGACGATCTGGCCGTCCTTATTGGTGAAATAGATGCCGTTGCTGGACAGCTTGCCCTCTTTGTCCGCCACCACCTGGCCGGAGGAGGTGGTCACCTTGAACTCCACGCCCTCCAGGGGCTTGCCGGTGGCGGAGTCCTTTTTGTTGATGATGAGGGAGCCCTTTTGGGAGTTTTTCACGATCACCGTCTGAGTGTCGCCGCCCTGGCCGATGACCACGTTGGTGCTGGGGGTGTCCATGACGTAGCCGTCCGGGGCCTTGATCTCGTTCAGCACGTAGGCGCCGGGGGCCAGGTTGGTGATGCGGATCTCGCCCTGGGCATCGGTGGTGAAGTAGGGTAGGGCAAAGGCGCCTTGCCGCCCCCGGGCGGCAGGTTTCCTAC
>CAJTTS010000108.1 GCA_910579155.1 uncultured Oscillospiraceae bacterium
CCGGCGGCCGGGACCTGGGGGTATTCAACGGGGACGTGGGCATCATCCAGGAGGTGGCCCCCGGAGGGATCACCGTGTCCTTCGACGGGCGGCTGGTGGAATACCCCCCCGAGCTGCTGGGAGAGCTGGAACCCGCCTATGCCGTCACCGTCCACAAGGCCCAGGGCAGCGAGTACCGGGCGGTGATCCTGGCCCTCAGCGACGTGCCGCCCTCCCTGCTGGCACGCGGGGTGCTGTACACCGCCATCACCCGGGCAAGGGAGCTGTTCATCCTGGTGGGCGATGGAGAGCTGATGGCCCGGATGGTGGCCAACGACCGCCAGGCCCGGCGGTATTCCGCCCTGCGCACCAGATTGCTGCGGGAGACGGGGGAGGAGGCGTGAAACGCCCCTCCCCCTCAAGTTCGGGAGGAGCGGGCCATGCGGTTCTAATATTCGCGGTCTGTGGGGAAGTGATTCCCGAATTCGGTATACTCTCTCCAACGGGAGGGAGCGAAATGGATCAGGCTCCGCCTGCGGCGGGCCGCCCGCAAACCCACTTTATTATAAAAACACCTTGCGCCCTGGGCTCAAATGGTGTAGAATAAGGGCACCGAGGCAAATAAAAGGCAGGGCTTGGGGAGTTGCACCTCCCCAAGCCCCTATGCGGGAGGCACTATCTCCCACACAACAGTATATTACTGCGCCAACCCCCATTATAGCGGAAAAACTGCTGTTTTACAAGGGGGCTTTGTGTCTGTATATATGCGGTGTGGGGTTTTTATATCCCGTGCCGCTTTCTGTTTGCCTCGATGGGAAAGCCACCGGGGGCCGGGAAGGGAAGTACCACCCCCAGGGGCCGTACCATTGAGACAGCGAACATCTTTATCAAAACGAAGGAGAGAGAACACATGAAGAAAAAAATGCTTTCCCTGGCGTTGGCCCTGGCGCTGTGCTTGGGCCTAACGGTTCCGGCCTTTGCGGCGGAACTGAAGATTGTCCAAGTTTCCGTCCCCACCGTGGAGGAATACGAGGGGACGGAATATGCCACATGGGTTTTCCAAGAGGGCCTTTCACGACTGTACCTGTATGAAGATTCCAGCGGCTCTTCAACGGGCGCGGGCTTTATTGACTGGACGGGCAAGGTTGTAATTCCCGCCGAGTATGAAGGTGTGTCTGACTTCTCCGAGGGCTTCGCGGCGGTGTATAAAAACAATAAGTGGGGCTATATTGACAAGACCGGCAAGGAGGTCGTGCCCTTCTCCTATGAGGCTGCCCAGAGCTTCTCCGAGGGCCTTGCGGCGGTGATGAAAAACGGCAAGATCGGCTTTGTGGACGCAGATGGCAAGGAGGTCATCCCCTGCGCTTACAGCAATAGCGCCGAGGGCTTTTCCCAGGGCCTTGCGGCGGTGGAGAAGGGCGGTAAATGGGGCTTCATTGACAAGACCGGGGAAGTTGTCATTGACTTCACATATGACGGCGCTTATTCTTTCTCCGAGGGCCTCGCGGCAGTAGAGAAAAACGGGAAGATGGGCTTTATTGACAAGACAGGCCAGGAGGCGTTCCCCTTTGAGTATGACTACGTATACCCCTTCTCCGAGGGCCTCGCGATGGTGGCGAAAAACAACAAGGGCGGGTATGTTGACAAAACCGGCGAGCTGGTCATCCCTCTTCAGTTTGATTTCTCCAGGGAGTTCTCCAACGGCTTGGCGGCCGTGATGAAAAGTAACAAGTGGGGCTATATCAATAAAAACGGCGAACAGGTCATCCCCTTCCAGTATGGGAGCGCAGAGTCCTTCTCCGAGGGCTTCGCGGCTGTTTATTCATCGGATGGCGGCAGTTGGGGCTTTATTGACACAACCGGCAAAGAGGTAGTACCGCCTAAGACGTTTACCGAAAATGGCGTGGAATATGCCAGCTCCGGTACTTCTATTTTTGGGGTGGCCACCGCCTTCCGCGATGGCTCTGTGTATATAAACCGATACCTCGTGGGCGGCAACAAGGATAACTTCGTCCGCTGTGTCTATTTCACCCTCACCGTTGACGCGGAGGTAAGCGACTGGGCGCGGGAGCAGGTGGACAGCGCCGCCGTCAAGGGCCTCATGCCGGACTGCCTGGGGGATGATTTCACGGTGAACATCACCCGCGCCGAGTTTGCCGCCGTTGCCGTGGAGCTGTACGAGGCCATGAGCGGCGAGGAAGCCCCCGCCCCCGGCGAAAGCCCCTTCTCCGACACCAGCGACCCCGTTATTATCCAGGCCAACGCCCTGGGTATTGTGAACGGCAAGGGCGGCGGGAAGTTTGCCCCCAGCGACCCGGTGACCCGGCAAGAGGCGGCGTTGATGCTGTCCCGTGTGTACACCAAGCTGGGCGGCGAGATTCCCGAGGTAGAGGGCACCACCTTTGCCGACAACGGCGAGATTTCTAACTGGGCCATGGACGCGGTGGCGTTCATGGCGGGCAAGGAGATCGTCAACGGCGTGGGCGGCAACAAGTTCAACCCCCAGGGCAACGCCAGCATTGAACAGGCGCTTATCATCGCCCTGCGGATGTTTGAGAATTTGAAGTAATCCGGAACACCCCCATGACGGCCTATGTGGAGGGCAATGTGTACGGCGGTCCAAAACCGTCCGAGAACAGTTGACAATCAGGAAAAAATCTTATATGATAAAGAGCGCAAAACTATCCAAGGAGATACAGAGAGATGAAGAAGCCCTTCCTCACCCTTGCCCAGGCCCAGAGGATCAAACAGACCTACCCCACCCCTTTCCACATCTACGACGAGCGGGGCATCCGGGAAAACGCCCGGGCGCTGAAAGCCGCTTTTGCCTGGAATCCGGGGTTTAAGGAATATTTCGCCGTCAAGGCCACCCCCACTCCCGGCATCCTCAAGCTGCTGCGAGAAGAGGGCTGCGGCGTGGACTGCTCCTCCCTCACCGAGCTGATGATGGCGGAAAAGTGCGGGTTTTCCGGAACGGAGATCATGTTTTCCTCCAACGAGACCCCGGCGGAGGAGTTTGAGCTGGCCGCCAGGCTGGGGGCCCACATCAATCTGGACGATTTAACCCACGTGGATTTTCTGTACAACACCCTGGGCCGCGTGCCCGAGACGGTGTGCTGCCGCTTCAACCCCGGCGGCGTGTTTACCCTGGGGGAGAGCAAAGAGGGCTTCCAGGTCATGGACAACCCGGGCGAGGCCAAGTACGGCATGACCCGGCCGCAGTTGGCCCAAGCGTTCATACGGCTCAGGGAACTGGGCGCAAATCACTTCGGCATCCATGCGTTCCTGGCCTCCAACACCATTTCCAACGAGTATTACCCCGCTCTGGCCCGGCTGTTGTTTGAAACCGCCGCCGATGTGGCCCGGGAAACCGGTTGCCATGTGTCGTTTATCAACCTGTCCGGCGGCGTCGGCGTTCCCTATCGCCCCGACCAGAGCGCCAACGACATCGCGGTGATCGGCGCAGGTGTGCGAAAAGCCTATGAGGAAGTTCTCGTCCCCGCCGGGATGGGGGACGTGGCCATTTTCACCGAGTTGGGCCGGTTTATGCTGGCCCCCTTCGGCCACCTGGTCACCACCGCCGTCCACGAAAAGCACATCTACAAGGAGTATATCGGCGTGGATGCCTGCGCCGCCAACCTGATGCGGCCCGCCGTCTACGGCGCGTACCACCACATCACGGTGCTGGGCAAGGAGAACGCGCCCTGCGACCACATGTATGACGTGGTAGGCTCGCTATGTGAGAACAGCGACAAGTTCGCCATCGACCGGGCGTTGCCTAAGATCAACACGGGAGACATTTTGGTCATCCACGACGCTGGGGCCCACGGCTTCTCCATGGGCTACAACTACAACGGCAAGCTGCGCTCGGCGGAGCTGCTGCTAAAAGGCGATGGCTCGGTGCAGCTCATGCGGCGGGCCGAAACGCCCGACGACTATTTTGCCACCTTGCTGTGGTAAGCTTTTTAAAACGGCGGCGGGTCCGTCCCGCCGCCCATACGCGCCTGTGATGGAATTGGTAGACATGCGAGATTTAGGTTCTCGTGCGGCAACGCGTGTGGGTTCGAGTCCCTTCAGGCGCACCAAACCCATATAATCCGAACCTTTTTCCGATAGGAGATGGGTTCGGATTATTGGTTTTCTTTGACCGATACGAAAGCACCCACTTCCGAAACGGGGTGGAGCGCAAACCCACCTCCAAGCCGAGAGGCCCCCGGAAGAAGAAGCAGACCCCATAAACGCAAAAAGGGCGGGCGCAGCCGTTGACACGGTGCGCCCGCCCTTTTCGTCCTTATCCTCTGTTGTCCTCCTGTTTTTCCGCTTCCCGCCGTTTTTTCCATTCGGCAAACTCCCGCTGGCCCTCCTCGCTTTCGTAGAAAGAAAGAATATCCGGCATAAGACAGCGGGCAATGGCCTCAATCTTGTACTGTGGAATGTCGGTGTTGTTTATCAGCTTTTTGCGTCTGCTCAAATGCTACCTCCCTTTAGCATATTAAAATTCTGATGTATGGTGCTTTACCGTTGGTGGTCTTTGGGCCGCCGCTGTTCCTTCAACGCCTGTCGTATCTCCGGCGGTATGCTGTTCACAAACCGCCGAAGCTGTTCATTTTCCTTTTTCAGCATGAGCACTTCCATCTGCTTCTGTATGCTCTTTTTGCTGTTGACCTGTTTTTGCAAGTCCTTGTTCTCCTGGGTCAGATAGTCGATGGTGGCCTGGTATTTCTGCATTTGCCCCAGGTGCTGTTCCAGCCGGGAGAAGTACGGCCCCACCAGTTCCAAAACCTCGTCCCGCTTCTTCCCGGCGTTCAGCACCCCGATTTCAGAAATAGCCTTTTCTATGGCCCTTTGCTGGCGGGTGAGGTCGATAGACTGCTTGAACAGCCAGGTGGGGATATGCTTCCGCTTGGTGACAAGGGCGCTCTCGCCCCTTTGGAGGCCGGGGAACGCCCGGTTCATGTGGGCGTGATACTCGTCCTGCCACTTGGAAAGCTGCGCCCGGTTGCCCAAAATCTCCTTGGCGGACAGCCGCCCGTCCTTGGTGATGGGGGTAAAGCACAGGTGGAGATGGGGCGTTTTCTCGTCCATGTGAACCACGGCGGAAAAAATATTGCCCCGGCCCACCTTCCGCTCTATGAACGCCGCCGCCTCGGTGAAGTAGGCTTGCACCTCCCGCCTGCTCCTGCCCGTGAAGAACTCCGGGCTGGCGGTGATAAGGGTGTCTACGAACATGGTGCTGTCCTTCCGGGTGCGGCACCCCGCCGCCCTGATACGGCTGTCGATTTCCCGGCGGTACTTCTGTGTGGGCCGGATGATGTGAAAATTCTCCCGGCTCCTGTCGGTGTCAATGTCCGGGTTGCTGGCGTACTGCTCCTTGGTGCGCTCGTGGTGGGCCTCCAGCGCCCCGGCTGGCCCCGCCTTGCGTTTTCAAATCTCAAAATTGCGTGCTGTGCCATTCTACCTCCTTATTGTTCATTTTTGGGCGCAGAAAAGCCACGCCCGCCGCTGTCCGGCTTGCGTGGCCTTACCGCCCTGCTTCTTGCTCGTATTGGATGAACCGCCGTTTGATGGCCTCCATCCGCTTGACAACCGCGCTGTGGGTCTTGTACCCCAGCTTGTCCGCTATCTCCTGATAGCCATATCCCTCCACCCGCAGTTCCAGAATCGCCATATCCTTTGGGGACAGGGTGGCCTTGAACCGCTGGCAGAAATCCTCCCCCGCTATCTGCTCGGTGAAGTCCCCCGCCGCCGGGTCTGCCCCTCCCGAAAGAAATCAAGAGGAGGATCTACACAAATGGAAACCATGAAAATCGACAACCGGGAATACCCGGTGCTGGGCACCATCGCCGTCAACGGCCAGCCCGTCCCCCTGCTGAACATCCGAATGATGTCGGATGAACGGGAGCGGGAGCTGATGCGGAAGGGGGCGGCGGTATGAGCGCGGCGGCGCAGGCGCTGGAACTGTTCAGCATGGGCGTACCCGTCCAGCAAATCAGGGGAATCACCGGGCTGGATGTCGACACCACTACCACCATTCTCACTCGCTCAGGCCAGCGGCCCCGGACAACCCCCAGCGTCACCTATCTGGCGCGGGTGTGCCCGTTCTTCGATAGCTGCCGGGACTGCACTTTCCCCGGCTGTGCGCTGGACAAGTTCCGGGAGGTGACGGTGTGAAGATCACATGGAAGCACGGGGACCGCTCCGTTGAGTTTGAGCGCCAGCCCATGTCCCCGGAACGGTTCAACGCCCTGTGCAAGCTGGCCAGGGCCGCTATCGGCGGCGGGGTGCTGCTGGGGGCCGTCCGTATGGTGGGCATATGGGCCATTGTCTGGGCGGTTGGGGCGCTGGTGCTGGTTGGGCTGTACAGGCTGATTCGTGGAGGGATATTTGATTGAGCAGAGGGCCGGGGGTGATACCCCGGCCCTTTACTATGGGGAACTTAGGTTTTCTGAGGTTGTTGTCCAAACCCCTCTATTTCGCGTTTTAAGGCCCCTTGCGCGGCGCTTGGCCCGCTCGACGTATAATTATGCTCCTTCGAGCGGGCGCGGCTTTACGGGCCTTATACGGCCCATATGTTAAAAGTTTGACAAGAACACCTTGCCAGCGGTCAAAACGACCAGAGGTGGCCCGAATTGAAGTATCCCACCCGGCGTACCACCGGGCACCCCCTCCCCGCGATTTCGGGGATAGGGGCTAATCGGCTCAAATCTGAGCCGGTTCGCCCAGATGTGGTCGAAATGACTAATAGTCATTTTGCCACAGATGGCAAAAAACTCGACCCGGGCGAAATTGACCGAGTTGCCCCGAAATGACGGGGGTACTCAATGCCGCCAATTTGGCGGTGTTTATCGCCCCCCTTGCAATCTCCTTGATTTTAAGGTCAATCCAAATCTGGACGGATTCCCGATCCGGGGAGCAAAGGGGGGGCAAATTTGACCCCCCTTTTGGGAGCTGCGCAAAATTGCGCTCACCCCAAAATTGGGGAGAGGCCCCTATAAAAATTTTGAGGTTTTTTGTAGTGGTCTTGTTGCACTTTTGATTCACTTCCCGCCCAGCTCCCCGGCCAACAGCGCGTCCAGATCATCGGCAGCAACGTGGATATACGTGCTCCCGGTGGTTGCACATTCCCTGACGGTCATGGGGCGCTCCTTCCCGTTCGGGGTGCGGCAGATCATCATGAGGGGGCGGCGGCGTATTTCCATCACTCGCAGTTCCAGTTCTTCGATTGACACGTTGCTGCCCCCCATTGTAGTTGATAAATGTCAGGTTTTGGCAGGCTGGCCATTTTTTCTGTTCGTGTTTTCTCGAACTTCCCCCCTTTTAGGACACAAGTTTTCCCAAGTTCCAGCTCTTTTTTATGGCCTCAGAAATCTCGGGTTTCGACCTTAACAAATCCTAACTTTTTAAGACCGCTGAAACTGCCGGTTTGTGCTCTTTTTTATGTGCTCATTTTTGTGCATTTTAAGCCCTCCGAATTCTCCGATAGCAACCGGCGAATCTCCGCTTTTTGCCGCTTTTGCGGGGGTGTCCTTGAAAATAAGGAGACCCCCGCAGTCAACGGTTTTCAGCGGTTCTCGCCCAGCGCCCATTCAAATCCCGGCAGGGTGGTGGCCTTAATCGGAGATATGCCAAGCTGCTCCATTTCGGCCTCAGCATCTTCTTTGGTACACCCCAGCGCCGACGCCACTTCATCCAGGGTGAAAAGCGCCTCCTGCCCGGTGGTCATTGCAAGCGCCAGCTTTGCGCCCACGAGCGCGGTATCGAAGGAGAAGCCGCGATCCAGACCGTTCCGAACAATCTCCGCCACCGTACCCACGCTGGTACCGGGGAATCGTGACGCCACAAACTCAATTTCGTCCATGCGCTCATACATGGGCAGATGAGCTTTTGAGCACTCCTCGCAGTGCATGGAGCTGTCCAAAATATCCCCGGTGCAGTCCTCACCATGTTCGATGATGAGTGACACCAAATCCGCCTTGTGCTCTACCCCGCATTTCGGGCAATGGGTAAATACGTTCGTGTTGGTGATGGGGATTTCCTCCCCGAGAGAGTTTTTTACATAATACATAAATTTCAATCTCCTTTTTAAGTTTTCTGAATATTTTCGCCATTTTCTTTCGCGCAATGTCCGCCGCACTTGCACCGTGCCCCATAAATCGCCATCCAATCCTCCAACTTCATTACCACGCACCAGGGCGAGCGGGAGCGGCGGAAGAATATGGCGGGCAAGCCGTCCCCGAACCGCTGGGCATCCCGCTCGGCCTGGGCCATCCATTCGGACAGCCGCAGCGTTTCCGCCCGCTTGCACTCGATATGCACACCGGGGAGGCCGGACAAGTCCGGCACTTTCCCATAGCTCTGAGCGCGGCCAGCCTCTACCGGGTAGCCGTAGCTTTGGAGGATTTTGGAAAGCTCAATTTCCGCCCTGCGGCCTTTTGCCTGAGAACTTTTTCCGCTCATGGTTCCGTCGCCTCCAAGTTCCATTTTGGCTTACTCCCCTGCTCTTTCAAAAATTCGTCCAGCCAATCGCTGTTTTTCTGAATCCTGTCCTGTGTGGGCTGGAAGTCTTTACCGTTGCTGCTCCCCGGTTTGGGAGAGGATAGCCCCCACTTTTCCCGGCTTGCTTTGCGGATAGCGGCGTCCCAATCCTTGTACGGACGGCCTTTCATGCTGCAATACTCACTCAGATAGCCAATGCACCGCTCCACTTCCTGTTCCCCCAGGTCAGCGACAAGGGCACTGTACTGCTCATCATCCAAAAAAATCATATTGCGGCTATCGCGGGCGGGAGCGGGCGGCGCAGCCGCCGAATCTCCCTCTCTCTCTGAATCTTCTCTCTGTTCTCTTTTCTCTTCTCTCTTCTCTCTGTCGTCACAATGTGACGTTTTTCGTTCTCTGAGTGCCCGCATACGAGCCGCCGATCCGCCCTCGCTACCCGTGTTCTCAACTGCGCCTGGGAGCATATAAGTATCTGCACCATCGACCTGCTCCATTAAGCCATATCGAATCAAAAAATTTACGGTTGCGGTTACATCGTCCTCCAACTCGTCGAGCTGCAAGGAAAGCTCTTCGAAGAACGAATCCCCAAAACCCTCAAAGGCGATTACACCGCCATTGCGGAGAGAGGAAAGCTGCATTTTCAAGTAAACGACGGTCAGCACCTCGCCACGCTCCATCCGGCGAAGCTTCTTCATTGCCTTTTGTTGGAAAAAGTCCTCTTTGAGCCTGAGCCAATAGAAACGCTTATTTGCCAATAACTGCCGCCCCCTCAACGCAATCTGCTACCCGGTTAATCTCAGCGGCCCTTTTTCTCAAGCGCCGGACGCACCGAGCCCGTTCATGGTCGTTACCGGGGAGAAAGTAGCCCCCGGTGGCGCTGCTGCTTTCCAGGATAGGCACACCGTGAAGCCGCTCTTGCCGGATCATTAACCTGACTGTCCGAGCGGGAAGGTGAACCAGTTCCCGCAAGTGCCGCAGGGGTATGGCGTTCTGTTCGCCTGTGCTCAAAAAGCCGCTGATTTTTACCGCTTGCGGCGGCGGGGGTGGTGTGGTAAACTGAACATTGGAAGCGCGGCCCCGCCTGGAAGCATGGCCCGGTTCCTTCGCCCGCTCGGACATTGCCGTGTCCGGGTGGGCTTCTTTTTCATTCTGCATCATCGGCCAGCCCTCACGCTCACGGGCCGAACCTTGCCCTGGGGATTGGTGGGCACAAACAGGTACTGTTCCAGCGTGTCCACGTCCACCAAGTACTTGTTTCCCGCCATAACACAGGGCAGCTCCCCGGCAATGATCTTCCGCCGGATGGCTGTGGGTGTCAGGGCGCACCCTGGGTCCTGATGGCGTAGAAGTTCCACTGATTGCTTAATGGTTCGTAATTTCATGGTTTGTCACATCCTTTCGTTAATTGAGACGATAAGCGGACGAGCGCCTTATCTCCCCGTCTCTTACTATACCATATCGGCTCTTAATGCGCAAGATGATTTT
>CAJTTS010000109.1 GCA_910579155.1 uncultured Oscillospiraceae bacterium
GATCATGGTTTGGAGCTGCACGCAGTGGTGGGTATCTGGCATCGGGGAACCGTTGCGGTGCAACGGTTCCCCGAAAATAGTGATTTCATAATGACAAGCCACGTCGGCGCAATCTTCATACCGCTTACATCACACTAAGCCGTCGTTTTCTGAAAAAACATTTTTGCCACATTGAGCCAAGTCGGGGCAAGCTATGCATCGCTTGCCCCTCCTTTCCCCACAAAGCCAGAGAACGGCTTTGCGGGGGCCCCATTTGCTATGGCGAGTTCTCGCCGTAGTCTTTTTTACTCTGCGGATACTTCTTTACGCTGGAACATCGCGCCCATCGTCGCCGCAGACTGCTCCTGGGCGGAGAAGTCCAGGTGGGCGTAGATGTCGGCAGTGGTGGAGAAGGTGCTGTGACCCAGCCAGATCTGAATCTGCTTCATGGGGATGCCGTTGCTCAACAGCAGGCTGGCACAGGTGTGCCCTTATGGCATAATAAGGACAAATCGGAAAACCCTTGCGGCGCAAGGATTGCACCCCACAGGGATACAAAGTGAACCGAGGGGTAACAAGACGGTACGGAGCAAAAATCAACAGAGGCAATGGGATCGCCGATCCTATTGCCTCTGTTGATTTTTGCCTCATCATCTGTCACATAATGCATCTCTCTGATGGTAGACAGTCCTGATGATATCGTCGATCTTCGCCTCTTCCAGCCCCACCTCTTTAATGGGCGCCGCACGGGAAATATCCTCAATCAGCCGGGCGGCGGTAATCTCATCCTTTCGAAAGCGGTAGACTGCCCGAGCTTCATTAACAGAAATAAGTTCCGCATGGGAGTGGGGTATCGTGGCAGGGTGGTAGAAGTCGATGATAAGGTGGCGGTAGGGAGCGATTTTGTCCACCAGCTCATTCAGCGAACCGTCTTCGATGATTTTCCCCTCGTTAATAATGATGACCCGCTGGCACAGCTCTTGAATGTCGCCCAGGTCATGGGTGGTCAGGATAATGGTGGTCCCCCGCTGCTGGTTGATTTCCTTAATGAACTTCCGGACAGAGTATTTCGCCTCCACATCCAGGCCGATGGTGGGCTCGTCCAGAAACAGGATCTCGGGCGAGTGGAGCATGGCGGCCACCAGGTCGCCACGCATCCTCTGGCCCAGGGAGAGCTGCCGCACCGGGGTGTCAATAAAACGGTCGACCCGGAATATCTCGTTGAGCATCCCAAAATTATGAGCGTATGTTTGGTCATCAATTTGATAAATCCGCTTCAGTAGTTCAAAGGTCTCGCCCAGGCGCAGATGCCAGTTCAGCTGGCTGCGCTGTCCGAACACCACGCCCAGGTTTTTCACCACCCGCTTGCGGTCCCGCTGCGGCGATATTCCATGGACAAGGATCTCGCCGCTGGTGGGCTGCATGATACCGGACAGCATCTTCACCGTAGTACTTTTTCCGGCTCCGTTGGGGCCGATGTAGCCGACAATGTCCCCTTTCGCGATGTTAAAGGAGATGTCGTCCACCGCCCGGACATATTCCGCCCTCTGCACAAAGAGGTTTTTCACGGTTCCCCGCAGACCGCTTTCCTTTTTGACCTTCTTGTATTCCTTCACCAGATGGCTGACTTCAATGATATTCATGGGCGCACCTCCTGTATCTCCCCATTCACTGCTTGTGTACCTGCTTTTCCGTCTCAGGCGTTTCAAAAGTCCCCTCCATCATCCGTTCAAAATCAATGTCGCGCGCCTGTTCATGCTCAATCCAGTCTAAGATTTTTCCCACCTTCTCCGGACAATCCTGATCCCTTTTCAGAGCGTGAAGCGGCCTCCACCAGAAAGGCCGCAGATACCAGTAGAGCAGCGGCGCGGCCCTCCGTTCCGGCTGCGTAAAGGCGTAAAAATCTCCTGCCAATTGAAGATTATGGAGGAAGGATTCCAGCGATTTTTCACTGTTCTCCTCGATATAGTACATGTTGTTTTCCCGTTTGTCCGGGATGTCCTCGTCAAAATTGATCCACAGCTCCCGGAACAGTACGTTCAGCACGGTGTCCCTGCCGCAGAGGTTGAAATCCAACACGCCGGCGAAGCGCATCTCATCATCCAGCAAAATGTTTGTTGCATTTAAATCGGCCTGGAACACAGAAACAGGGAGCTGGCCGTATATTTGTTCCAACGCGCTGCGGTTTGCGAGAAAGCCGGACCAAATCCGCTGAAACCGTTCTCTATACTGAGGAAACTGTCCCTCTATGATTTCCTTGAATTCCAGGGCGCACTCCATGATTTCATCACAGGGATCGGAAGGGCAGAACCGCTCCAGAATGCACAGACCGGAAGGAAAATCCGCAAAATCCAGCCGGGCCGAACCGACCTCACAGAGAAAGCGGAGGGCGCTGTCATGGTAAATAGTCCGCCCGTTTTGCAACATCCCTGTTGCACCAAGCTGGTCCGCCGTTTGGAGCCGCGACAATTCTTCCGCATACACAACGCACTGCCTGTCCTCATATTCCACGGTCTCGGCAGCGTTCCCGTTTTTGTTGATGATGATTTTGGGACAGTAATACCCCATTGCCCGGTAAGCCGTCACGGCTTTCTGCCAGACCTGCACACGGTGCGGGGAGGTAAAATCATTGCAGGCAATTTTGATTGCCAGCTTTTGATGTTCCCATTGTGCCAAAACGGTACGGCGGAAGTCGTCCTCTCCCCGGCTGGTGTCCTTGTATTCCCAGCTGCTCGGCGGGCTGCTGCCATAGAGGGAAAATATCTTGTCAAAATTCATGAAACAGATGCACCTCCATCGGTTTTTATGCAGTTCCGGCCGCTCAGCTCCCCGCGCTTTCGTACTTCCCCATCCCGGCCCGGAAGACCGCGCAGCTCCCGGCAAACATCAGCAGCCCCACCGCCAGGGTAATGACCGCCAGAGGCACGGGAATGGGGCTTGGCTCCAGCGCCAGCATATCCTTGACCGGGAAAAAGGTGATCCACGCCAGAGGCAGGAAAAAGGTAAACAGTGCCTGGGCCCACTCGGGGTAGATGGTCAGGGGGTACATGGACACCCGCTCGAACAGCTCCCCCACCATATCCGTGAAATTGGCCGTACTCCTGGTCCAGAAGGACATGGAGCCGCAGAACAGCCACACCGCGCCGCGAATCAGCGTTCCTCCCGCCAGGGTGCAGAGAATCAGAAGGATATTGATCAGACTTGGAACAAGCTGCACTTTGGTACAACCGTAAACGAACACCATCAGCCCGGGAATCATGTCGGTGAAGCCGATGAGGTTGAAGTCGTCAAATAAGAACTGGAAAATTAGATTCATGGGCCGCAGGAGAAACTGGTCAAACTCCCCCGCAATCACCCAGTAGCCTAATCCCCAGGTTTGTATAAAGAACACCACCGCCAGGCCGTGGCTCAGCACCGACATGCCGTACAGAAACGCCAGGCTCTCGTAGCCCCAGCCGCCGATGCTGCCGAACTGGTCCACCACGAATTTGATAGTGGCAAAGCCTACCACCCATTGGATGCAGTTGGCCAGCACATGTCCGGCCAGCATAAAGGGGTATTCCAGCCGGGATTGGATGGACTGCCGGGTAAGTATGGCAGCCACGGAGGCGTAATACCGGATTGTTTTCATCTCTTCTATCCCCCCTGGATCAGAATTGCTGCGGCCATCCTTTTTTGCAGCACGTCAAACAGCAGCCAAAGCGCCGCGCACCAAAACAGCTGAAGGGCCGTGCGCCAAAGGATTTCATGTATGGCATACTGGCCGATGTAGATGCCAAGCGGTAGCTGATAAATGTTCATAAAGGGCAGCAGCTCCAGGACCACCCGGAACTTCTCCGGGAAAAACCAGAGGGGAAAGATGCTGCCGGACAGTAGCTTCATGATGAACCCCTTTGCGTTGGCCAACGGCCCCAGAGACAATATTTTGAAGGCGCACAGCCCCAGGAGGGCCGCTAAAATCCAGTTGATGAGATAGCCGATGGCGAAGCTGAGCAGGAACAGCATAAAATGGACGGCCGACGCGGGGGCGGGGAATCCGAACATCACCGTGCCCACCAGAAACAGAGGGACGGCTTTCTGGAAAAAGGCGGCCGCGCAGTCACCCAAATCCTCCGCCAGATAGATGCCGTAGATATTGACTGGCTTGAGCAGGTCAAGGGCCACGCTGCCGGTGCGGACGCTGTCTGCGATCCGGCCCTGAACGCCCATGGTCAACAGATTTCCCATGATGACGGAGATGATGGTGTAGGTAATCATATCCTGCCGGCCCACGCCGGCAGCTGTTTCCGTTTCCTGGTAGGCGGCAATCCAGAAGCAGGACATGGCGTACATAATCAGGCATTGAATCAGGATGGTGGAGATTACATTGAAACGATAGGCCAGCGCCGTCTGTATTCTGATTTTTGAGACAAATAGATAGGATTTCATTTGATTGTACCTCACAATTTTTGCCGCGTAATTTCTGTGTTGCCAAGGCTGTGTGATTCTGCTATATTTGGAATTGCGCAAGTCCATTTCATACCTCCAGCGGCGCTGGGAAAGGAGCATAAAGCAATGATTTGGAAATATAAGTATGGGCATCCCTTTGAGACGGAAGCTGTCATTGAGAACATAAAAGAATCAGAAGGAATTCCGCCTTTCGTGACAGTTGACCTCCAGCAGGGCTTTCGCTGCCGATACAAACTATCAAAGGATGACATAGTCTACGGGCTTGGGGAAGCTGCCAGGGGGATCAACAAAAGGGGGCATTGTTATATCAGCAATGCGTCGGATGACCCGGACCATATGGAAAGTACAAAGTCCATGTATGGCGCTCACAACTTTATTGTGGTTGCGGGAGCGAAAAACTTCGGCCTGTTTGTAGACTATCCAGCCAAGCTCACCTTTGACATTGGATATACGTTTACAGATATTCTGGAAATCATCTGCCCGGAGGCGGATTTATATTTATATGTGATAGAAGGGGAAACGCCCTATGAGATTGTAAAGCAATTTCGTAAAATCATTGGAAGAAGCTACATCCCGCCCAAATTCGCCTTTGGATTCGGTCAAAGCCGGTGGGGGTACAAGACAAAAGAGGACTTCCGGCGGGCAGCTGACGGCTACCGCGAAAACCACATCCCCATCGACATGATTTATATGGACATCGACTATATGCAGGACTTTAAGGATTTTACCTTAAACGAAGAGCATTTCAAGGATTTCCCCGAGTTTGTCAAGGAAATGAAAACTCGAAATATTCGATTAATTCCTATTATAGACGCGGGGGTAAAGATAGAGGAAGGCTATCGGGTTTATGAGGAAGGTGTCCGGAATGGCTATTTTTGCAAAAGAGCGGACGGGAGTAATTTTGTGGCGGCGGTATGGCCGGGATACACGCATTTCCCGGATGTTTTGAATCCGGAAGCAAGGCGCTGGTTTGGCGGCTGCTATCGCGCGTTGATAAACCAGGGAATAGAAGGATTCTGGAACGATATGAATGAGCCCGCGATTTTTTATACGCCGGAAGGACTCGAAGCCGCCTCTGAACTGATGCGGGACTATATTGAGGATGAAACAGGAAGGATTTCTATTTTTCAGGTCAGAGAGGCGCTGACAGGGCTTCAGAATAACCCGAACTATTATGAAGACTTTTACCACCAGGTGGATGGCCGGATGGTGCGTCACGACAAGGTGCATAACCTGTTCGGCTACAATATGACCAAGGCGGCAGGAGAGGAATTTGAACGCATTGATCCGGACAGACGCTTCCTGCTGTTTTCCCGGTCCTCCTACATTGGAATGCACCGCTACGGCGGCATCTGGACCGGCGACAATAAATCCTGGTGGAATCATATCCTGCTGAATTTGCAGATGATGCCGTCTTTGAATATGTGCGGCTTCCTGTATACCGGAGCGGATCTGGGGGGGTTCGGCGCAGACACGACCAGGGATCTTCTGCTGCGCTGGCTGGCGCTTGGTGTGTTCACGCCGCTTATGAGGAATCATTCGGCCATTGATACAAGGGAGCAGGAATGCTATCAATTTGAGAATGTGGAGGATTTCCGCCATGTTGTGGAGGTCCGCTATCGCCTGCTCCCCTACCTTTACAGCGAATACATGAAAGCGGCTGTTTCTGACGATATGTACTTGAAACCCCTTGCCTTTGAGTATCCCCGGGACGCATTCGCTCCACAGGTGGAGGACCAGCTGATGCTGGGCGGTGAGATTATGATCGCGCCTGTTTATACCCAGAACGCAAAAGGGCGGTATGTCTATCTTCCGGAGGAAATGATGTTTATGAAGTTCATGCCTGACGGCTCCATTTACGAGGAGAAACTGCCTGCGGGGCATCATTATGTAGAAATCGCGTTGAACGAGGTGCCTCTGTTTATTCGAACTGGAAAGTGCATTCCTGTCGCAAAAGCGGCTGAAAGCGTCGCAGAGCTGCAAACGGACGCGCTTGAGCTGCTGGGCTATCCGGGTGCAGAATATTTGCTGTATGACGACAATGGAAGTCATAAGGACTATGATAATCCGGCGAACAGAACGCGAATGAAAAAGAGGCCATACGCAGGCTGAGCATCATGCGCACGCAGAGAGGGACAGGCAGCGTAAAGCTGCTTGTCCCTCTCCCCATGCCAGGGGACCGTTAAGTTATTGCCAAGCGCACGGGAAATTTTGCTACGCCCACTCTTCCAGGATGTATGCTGTGCCATATTCCTTGTAGCCAATGGATTTGGCAAGTTCAATGGAAGCAATATTATCAGCATGGCATTCCCATTGCGGGCAAACGCCCTTTTCGAGCAAATGGCGGGTCGCCAACGCCGCTGTACAGGCTGCATATCCCTTCCTTTGTTCTTCTTTCAAGGTATTGATCCCTGTATGCTGGATGGCATCTTCCATATACGGCATATCCGGCGCATCACAGACAGACAGCAGTTTACGATCAGAAAAATATCCGGCAAAATATTCTTTACTGGTTTTTTCGATAAAATATTCATGCAGCCACCCATCAGGATCTGCATTGGGCGATACTGCACGAAAAAACGCCGCATAAAGGGGATAATCCTCATCTTTCAGAATTCTCGCATTTCCATAGCAAGTAACAATTTCCTTTTCAAACATCATAAGGCGCATCTTTTTTAGAGAAAAGTGCCGGCTTACGGCAAGGATAATTTCATCCCCACCGCATTTTTTCAACTGCTCAATCAAAGCCCTATGCTTTGGAGAATAGGAAACAACACACAAAGAGCCGTTCACAAGAATATGTATCGCATATTTACATCCAAACCCCCTGAGCTTTTCATCGCGCTCTGCTGAACATATGAAATACGTTCCACATTTTGAGCTTGAAAGATCAATTCCACAAAAATGCGAATAGTAATCTTTTGTAATGCGCTCTATCATTTGGGCAGTCATAGGTCTCATCTCCCTGCGAATCGTGGAAATGAAAGGAATCCTTGCGTCTCATTCTCCCGCCGCATAGTGGCAATGCTCCAAAAAGTCCGTAAGGATCTCCATGCCGTCTTCATCAAAAGTGTCCTGACAAGCGAACTCTACGGAAACGGCCCAAGTGTCAAAGGCCGTAAAGGCGGATACCCCACAGGCAAAAGGACTTGTATCCGAAGGAAACGTATAGGTCAGGATTGTGAATTCCTGGTCGTTGAAGATCCGTCGAGCCGTGTCGGTGATGGTGTAATGACCCGCCGCCAGGTCAAGCCATTCATCTACACTTGCCTGAGCCTCCTCCGCTGTATTAGAGGCCGTCAGCAAAAGCACCAGCTGT
The DNA here is from genome assembly GCA_910579155.1 of uncultured Oscillospiraceae bacterium. The sequence continues at coordinate 7,748 of CAJTTS010000109.1, forward strand.
GCGTCGTATAAGCTTGTCTCCTCACCTGATGCGTTCACATAGGACTGGGCTTCTCCGATGGACCACGCGGCGTAGTACATATCCCTTGCCGCCTTGTTATCACGGAGCGTCAGACCGTGGCCCGGCTCCTCCACACCCAGCGCCCATCCAAGTGTGATCCAATCCTCGCTCCAGAGTGCGCCGTCCGCCGCCACGGTGGGCGTTTGCCCGCAGCTGGTAAGACAAGCCAGTGTGGTACATATCATAATGAGAAAAACTGTTTTTTTCATCATTCCGCCTCCCGTGCTTTATATGTTTAGGACTTAACTACCAGGATATCAGTTTCTTTGCCGCCGCGTCATTTCCCTGTAAGCATAGCTGACAGGCGCCAGATAATTCTTGTATATTCGGCGCAAGGCGGTCAGTCAACTGGGGAAGCGGCCAGATACTCAATATACTGAATAGCGGCAGGAAGGCGTGGGCTGTTGGCAACCACGCCAAGATATACGGAATCGGAAAAACCGGACTCCCAAAGCATGGGGAATATAGACACATTGATCCCATTCGTGACCTCTTCCGTAACCGCCTGGTATTGATGTGCTTCATTGAGGGCGTATTCGACGGCGTTGTCCTCAAGAATAACCGTATTTGCAGTTAAATACGGTTCCAAATAGCGGCGCAGAGAATCATTTGATGAGAGCAATCTGTGGAAATCAAGCAGATAGCCCTTCTGAGAAAAAATATCGTATGCCTCCTGATTCATCAGCACAACGTCCAGCTGTTTCGCTTCGATAGCGGCCATCAGCTTCAGTTTGGAGGCATACCCATATTCGTGGTTCTCCGGGGAGGGATCATCGGACAAATAGAGTCCGTGATAGAGAGACACCTCAGCCTTTTTAGGATCAGCTCCGCTTGCGGAGATGAACCCCCCGTTTAGTTCAGCGCCCAAATCATCCCCAACAGAGACATTGATGCAGGCCAAATATAAGACGGCCTCTTTTTTTGTGAGCTGTTGGTATACCGCGGAACAAAGAAGAAACAGGGCAATCAGCCCCAGTAAAATTGGCAGCTTATAATACGAATAGATATATTCGGCCTTGTCTGCCAGGCTCATTTTCTGAAAGGCGGCTCTCAGGGCAGCGCGTTCCTGCCGGGTGAGCTTCATACGTCCCCTCCGTCCTGGCCGACCAGGGCGTCGTCCGCTTCCGCGTCCGGATCGTAAGAGCAGGAGCGCAGCACATTGGACATCAAATAGGCGCTGATGAGGGCGCACACCCCCTCGCCCAGGATGAACAGCGGGGTGAATATGCTGACCACCGCGAAAAACATGGCAAAATGGACGGCAAACACCAGAATGGTACAGAACAAGTAGTGGGTACCGATAAAGAACGAATTTTTCAGCATGGCCCAATTGGTGTTGGAAACGCTGGCCACCAAAGGGAACACGAACAGCAGGACGATGACATAGACCACCGCCGCGGCGATGATGAGGGCCAGGATCAGGGTCCACAGGACGGCGGGAGCGCCGGTGGAAGTTGCCCGGAGGCGGTACACCAGATAGCCGTCCGCCCCCAGAAACAGCCCGGTGGCCAGGAGGATCAGCCATAGGACGGTGGACTGGCGGAAATTCTCCCGGAAGGACTTGAAGAACATCCGGGCCAGGGAGTGGTCCTCGCCCCGGACGATCTTCAGGCTGGTGTAGTACAGCGCCGTGGTGGATGCCCCGACGGTGACGATGGGGATGCAGCAGACGAGCCAGAGCAGGTTCAGATAGCAGCCATAGCACAGCTTCAGCAGCAGCTGGCTGAACGCGCTGTCATAGGAAAGGAATTTCATCGTATTCGCCCCTTGACCGTTAGCATTTGGTGGAATCCCGATAAATAAGCTCTGTGGCGGTATAGACGGTCCGGTAGTCCAGAGAGGGCTCTTTCATCCTGCTCTGCAGCAGGTTGATGGCAGTAAAAGCCATGATCTGCGTGTGGATGTGGACCGTGGTCAGCGCCGGGGTCATGATCCGGGACTCCGGCGCATCGTCAAAGCCGCACAGCAGGACATCCCCCGGCACTGACTTGCCCAGCTTGCGCAGGGACTGCATGGTGTCCATGGCGATGAAATCGTTGGCGCAGAGGAACAGGTCCGGCAGCTCCGGCAGGA
>CAJTTS010000110.1 GCA_910579155.1 uncultured Oscillospiraceae bacterium
CAAGCCCGCTTTTTGTCTGCTTTCGAGTAAAAATCGAGCCGCACTTCCCGCAGGTGATCTTTCTGGACAACGGATACTCCTTCAGGGTGGTGGAAATTCGATGCCCCCTTTTTTTCATCAGAGCTTGGACTCTCTCAAAGGCTTCACGCTCTATGATGGCCGGATGGGAATGTTCCGTGTAATACTGATCGGCATTTCCCTTATTGGGCCTCCGCTCATAGGGGAACGTGCTTGTGGTATAGGTTTTCTGGCAAAGGGAGTCCCCAATGTATTTTTCATTCCCCAAAATTTTGCGGATTGTCTGTTCATGCCATATACCGCGATTCCAGGAGGTAGGGATTCTTCTCCTGGTCATTTCTTTTGCAATCCATACGGTGCTGAATCCAGCTAAATACCGGTCAAAGATCCAGCGAATGATCTTGGCCTCAGTGTCTACGATTTCAAGACTTTTGCCGTCTACTAACCGATATCCCAATGGCGCTATGCAGGTGATGAACTCGCCCCGCTCCATCCGCCGCTTATAGCTGAGGCGCTGGTTCTGTGAGGTGGAGATGGACTCCTGCTGGGCCAGGGCGCCGGAGACACTCACCATCAGTTCGGTGGTGAGCGTCTCCGTGTTGATATTCTCTTTTTCAAAGTAGACGGTCACGCCCAGGCTCATCAGCTCCCGTAGGGCGGCGAGGCAGTCTTTCGTGTTTCGGGCGAAGCGGGAAACGGACTTGACCAGCACCTTGTCGATCCTGCCCTTCCGGCAGTCGGCCATCATGCGGTTGAAGTCCTCCCGCTGCTCCATCCGGGTGCCTGTCAGGCCCTCGTCAGCGTAGATATCCACCAGCTCCCAGCCCTGGTGATGGCTGATCTCCTCGGTGTACTTGCGGATCTGGCTGGCGTAGGAATGAAGCTGATCGGAGGAATCGGAGCTGACCCGGCAGTATGCCGCCACCCGAAGGGTATCGGGCTTTTTCTCGCTGGGCGGGATGACAGTGACATTTTTGCTCATGCCTGCGGCCTCCTTCCTTCTGTGTACCGACAACACTACCACACCTCGACGGGAATAGCTATCACTATTCCCACACAGTTGCGGGGCGGTAGCGCTCCAGCGCCAGCCGCTTGGCAGTCCACAGCTCCTCGGCGGACAAAAGGCCGGCATCCGCCGCTTGCTCCAGCAAACGGGTCACCAGGATATACCGCATTTCGTTCTTCACATCAATCATGCGGACGTCTCCCGGAAATAGTCCGGCCCTTTCACTGTTTGGATAAACTGCGCCACATCCTCCAGGCTGCCGGTGACAGGCATTTCCGGCAGAGCGGCCAGCACATCCTTGCTGTAGCGCTTGCCCTTGGCGGCCCGCTCATCCAGGATGGCCACCACGCAGGTGTCAGTTTCGGTGCGGATGGCCCGCCCGAAACCCTGCTTCAGCTTGATCTGCATCTCCGGCACCACCACCGCCCGAATGAACAGTCGGAGCGAGGGGTGGTTCTCCCGCTCTTTCTCCTTCAAAGCGTCCGGGACGGCGAAAGGCAGGCGGGTGATGATCAGCAGGGACACACAGTCGCCGGGAAAGTCAAAGCCCTCCCAGGCGGCTCCCGCCGCCAGCAGCACACTGCCGGGGCTGGCCTTGAACTGTTCGGTGGTATGGATGGCGCTGCGGCCCATGGTGAACAGCGGATAGCGCAGGCCGTGGCCCGGCAGACGTTCCTTCACCGCCGACATGGCGGCGTAGGACGTGAACAGCGCCAGGGCGTGGCCCTGGGCCGCGTCCAGCAGGGCGGCGATCTCCTTCGCCAGCTCGTCATAATAGCCGGTGTCCTTCTGCCTGGGCGGAAATTTGGGTAAGTACAGCAGGCAGTTCTGCTGGTAATCGAAGGGCGAGGGGGCGACAGACTCCGTGACACGGCTGTCGGTCAGCAGGCCCGTTTCCTCCTTGAATCGCTGGAAGTCCTGACCCACGGCCAGGGTGGCGGAGGTGAGGACAGCGGGCCGTTCCTGCTGCCAGAGCGTCTGGCGGAGCTGGGCGGTCAGGTCGGCAATGGTGGCGCACAGCATGGTGCCGCCGTGGGCGTCCTCCTCCGTGTAGAAAACCATATCCGGGTGGCCCTGGTGGAACAGGGTCACTGTGGTGGACAGCTGGTCCAGTTTTCTGCGGGTTGGCATGGTGAGCAGGCCATGGAGCTGCCGGTTAATTACCGTCAGGCTTCGCTCTGGTGCGGTCAGCGATTTTTGGTAGTGGTCGAAGGGCCTGCCCTCCGGCGGGCGGTCCAGCTTCCGCAGCAGGGACTTGGCGCTGTCGGTCAGGACTTCCGCCGCCAGCAGGAAGCGTTCTCCCCGCAGACTGTGGGTAAGGGCGCGGATGTCCTCTGCCGCCAAGGTCACCCCGAACATCTGACGAGCTGTCTCTGGCAGCTTATGGGCCTCGTCCACGATGAGGGCGCAGGCGTCCGGCAAAATGGGCTTTCGCCCGCTGCCACGGTGGATGGCGTCCGCCAGCAGCAGGTTGTGGTTGCAGATCTGGAAGAGATACCGCCCGGAGTCACAGTCCTCCAAAAAGGCGCGATACCGGCAGTCCTCCCGTCCGCAGTCGCAGATCCGGGGGACGCAGACGCGCTCCCGGTCATAGCCGCTGAGATGGGCCGCCTCGTCCATGTCAAGCTGCCCCCGCAGGGAGAGCAGGGCCGCTCCGGCTTTCCAGTTTTTCTTCTGGAGATCCAACTGGCCCAGCCGCCGCTCCAGCCGTGCATCGCAGACGTAGTGGGACTTTCCCTTGCGGATCACCGCCCGGAGAGGCTGGGCAATCATGCCGTCCTCCGTCAGAAGCCCGGACAGCAGGGGCAGGTATTCGTCCCGCGCGGCGGTTTGCAGGGCGATGCTGGAGGTGGAGACGAGGATGGGCTTCGCTCCCAGCCCGCAGGCGGCCCGGAAACGGCTGTACACCGTCCCGGCCACCAGATAGGCGTAGGTCTTGCCGATCCCCGTCCCGGCGTCACACAGGGCGATACCGCCCTCCAGCATGGCGTCCGGCATCCGGTGGCAGAGCGCCACCTGTTCGGGGCGCTTCGCCATGTTCCGGGCGGGGAGTAGGACTTTGAAAATCCTATCAATTTCATTATGGGCATTCTGCCTGTTATCGTTGGTGTTCATCCTAAAATCCCCTTGATTGGTTCATTTTTCATAGGTACTCATCGTATTCTCAGCTCGACCCCCGATGAGATATAGGGAACAGTAACGGATAAGGTTCGGCGGACCTTCACGGACACATTCCAGGAGTCTCTACTGCTTTCAACCCAGGGGATGGCAGGCGGTTTTGCCAAAATCGCCCCGCACAGGCTTTATCGCGGCCCGGAGACAGCTCTCGCTTCCTCCGGGTCATGGCGCGCACTGTGCGTCTGTCCGTGTGGTGATCCGTACTGCTGATGTTCAATTTTCAAGGTGCATAGGCTCTCGCCTTGGTTATATTGTAAAGGACGGTTGTCTTGCCCGTTAGAGACTAATGGGCATATTTATGACCATTGGGCATATACAATCAAATGGATGCCCTAAACTTCGCCAGCCGGTCGATCAACTCGCCTATGTCCGATTTCAACTGTGCTGTATCCGCCGCTTTGGGCGGGGTATCGCAGTACCTGCCCAGGATCAAATAATCCAGCGACACGTCAAACAGCTCGGCAAGCTGTATGAACAAATCCACAGAACATCCTTTTTTGCCCGTTTCAATGCGGCCATAATAGCTCTGGTCGATATTCAGCGCATTTGCGGCCTTTTCTTGCGTAAGTTTATTCTTGATGCGGAGTTGACGGATACGTTCTCCGCTTTGTTTCATGTCATAAGCCATTGTGTGGCCTCCAATCTCAAATTTGGGGATACGCGGTTCGAGATCGAGGTCACGGGTATTTCGCTATGTAGGGCTGCCATTGGTACTGCTGTACCAGAAAATCCGACCAAAACCGACAAAGCAGAGCGCCAGACAGTCTTTGAGACCGTCTGGCGCTCTGCTCATGAGGGATGAACTGTGTTCTATTAAAGCATTCGCCTACGTTTGATAATGCGTTTTCGCTGCCGCAGGTATGCTGTAGATGAGCAAGGCTTTTTTTGATAAGTCATCTATAAAAATGTCCAAATAAAGGTAGCCGCCCATGACTAATCCTTTCCACGGCAGTCATGGGCGGCAATACTAATAGCCCCTGCTCATGAAGCCGTTTTTTTTAATGGCTTCCAACGGGGGCTTGTCTATTGACGCATGATAAAGCGTATAAATACGCTTGATTAGTGGCTTTGAAACGCAGCTTGCGCACGATAGAATGTAATTGAGGTGATGTAAAATGCGCAAAGCAAAAAAGCCCAAAAAGGAACCGAGCAAAGAACTCTTATACTTAGGTGAGCGTATAGAGACTGCAAGGAAGGGCAGCGGATTAACACAACAGGAATTAGCCGATCAATGCCACCGTGGGCATCGGCATATCCAGAACATTGAAGCGGGTCTTGCCAACCCATCCTTTGAGGTCCTGTCTGATATAATCCATCGGCTGGGCATTTCAGCGGATACGCTATTTTTTCCCGATATTACAGAGCAGGAGGAAGAAGCCCGGCACCTATTTAACAAACTTGCGGCCTGTGCGGAGGATGAGCGGCAAATCATCTTAAAAACGCTGGATTGTATGGTGGAACAGTTTTTAAGGCGGCGCTACGGGTCACTTGAGGAAAAGTCGGAGTGAGCCAGCAGGAGCAAGAATCTCTTGTTCCTGCTGGTTTTGTATTGTAATAGGGAAAAAGCAAATTTCAGGCAAAATACAGGCAAGATTTGAGCAAGATTATCGGGCCATTTCGACAAAAAATGAGTACCGCGGTTTACAAACTGCGGTACTCATTTTTTGTCAGTCTTTCTTGTTCAGCGCAGGAGGAATAAATCTGTAACCTACGCCTCTGATGTTTTGGATGTAGTTTTTACCTGCATCCGCTAATTTTTTGCGAAGATTTCCGATATGTGCGCGAACGGTGTTATCACCGCTTACACCAAGATCGTCCTCCCACACATAGCTGTATAGCTGGCTCCGGCTCCACACTTGACCAGGATGCTGTGCCAAACAAAAAAGCAAATCAAATTCTGTTCGTGTTAATTCTATCGGTTCGCCATCAATAAATATTTGCCGGTAAAGTGGGCTGATAATCAGCTCCGTGCCAAATGTAAGCGGACAGCATTTTTGATAATCATGGTTTGATTCACAATACAATTTCATAAGTGCTTCCGCCTGTGCCACGCACACGTTCATATTCACAGGCTTTTCCAGATAAGCGTTTGCACCGGCCTGGAGCAATGCTACCCTGTTTTCTGGTTTTAAGTTGGAGGTCAACGCCAGAATAGGTGTGTGCTTTGCCAATCTCATGGCACCAAGCATCTTTAGGCCATCTGCCTCTGACACCTGCACATCCATAATAACCAGGCAATACTCCTGTGCCATAAAAATGTCCAGGGCATCTGCTGAAGCAGGCACACAGCACACGTCCGTGTTGTCGTTTTGGAGTTGTTCTTCCATCAAACGGCAGATCGACAAATCATCCTCCACAATCAGTATTCGCTTTTTTATTATGGATCACCACCTTTATGGATTGGGCCGCACAACAGAGGTCAGTAGGAAGCGTGTCTCCTGTTCTGATCCATCGCGGCGATTCTCTGCATCTCCGCATCTGTCAGCTCAAAGTCGAAAATATCAAAGTTTTCGGCAATGTGCGCCTCATTGCTGGAACCGGGAATGGCAATATTGCCCGCCTGGAGATGCCAGCGCAGCAGAACCTGTGCAGAGGTCTTGCCGTGTGCTGCCGCGATAGAGGAAATTGTGGGGTCGTTGAACAACTCCTGCGTGTGGCCCCGCCCGCCCAAGGGGAACCAGGATTCCAGAACGGTCCCGTACTGTTTCAGATGTTCCTTCATAGCGGTACTCTGGTAATGGGGGTGCGTCTCATTCTGGAGCAGCGCCGGGGTGATCGTGGTGGCATTCACCAGCCGATCAAAATCCTCCGCCGTGTAGTAGTTGGACAGCCCGATGGAGCGGAGCTTGCCCTCGCTGACGGCCTGCTCCATGGATTTATAAGCGTCTACATCGTTGCTGGGCTGGGAATGATGCAGGATCATCAGGTCAATATAGTCCAGGTTCAGCCGCCGCAGGGAGGCATCAATCGCCGCCGCTCCGTTGCCGAAGTCGGAGGTCCACATCTTGGTCGTGACAAAAATCTCCTCACGGGTCACAAGACCTTCGTCAATGGCCCGCTGGATGCCCCGGCCCACGCCCTCCTCGTTGCCATAGATACGGGCGGTGTCGATCAGCCGGTAGCCGTCCCGCAGCGCCCAATAAACGGAGTTCTCTGCCTGCTGGTTACTGAGGGTATAGGTTCCGATGCCTAAGATGGGCATTTCAATCCCGTTGTTCAGCGTGACGGTCCCTTTTTCCAAGTCAAAATCTGTGCTGCTCGTATTCTGGCTGGGTGTATTCGGAGTGCTGGGGGTGCGGTCAAGGATGCCGCTGTCCTTCAGCCAGGATTCCACTGCCTGCTCCGCCGCACTCCGGTCATTCTGCGCGGTCTGCCCGCGCATTGCCAGACCGTCCAGCACCGTGGCATTGGAGCATTTGGATGTAATCGTCCCCTGGGTCCCCGCCAGACCGCTGCCCTCGTTGGTAGAGAAGGGCAGAACCGTTTTGCCGGACAGGTCATAGGTTTCCAGGAAATTGTAGACGATCATGGGCATATCCCCATTCCAGATCGGATAACCCAGGAACACTACATCATAGTCTGCCATATTTGTTACGCTGTCCGCCATTTCCGGGCGGGCATTCTGGCTGCTCTCCTGACGGGCGATCTCCAGCATCTCATTATAATCGGAGGGATATGGTGTTGTGGGGCGAATTTCAAACAAATTGCCTCCGGTCTTTTCAGCAATCATTTCCGCCACAATAGCGGTGTTACCCTTTTCCACAACGCCCACGTTATAGTTTTCGCCAGCGCGTGAGAAATAAGCTATCAGGATTTTACTGCCGGATGTATCATGGCCGGGTTGTGTGGTGTCCGCCGGGGGTGTGACGGCAGCGCCACGGGTGAGATACCGATGGAGGATCACCGCCACCTGTGCGCGGGTAGCCTGTCCCTGGGGAACAAAGCGGTTGCCGTCCATGCCGCTGATGATTCCCTCGGCTCTGGCCCAATCCACGGCCTGCCCCGCATAGGAGGCAATGCTGGATTCATCCGCGAAGTCCGTGCCGCGTCCGGCTGCGGGACTGCCATCATACCGCCAGAGAATCGCAGCGATCTGCTCACGGGTCACAGGATCGTTGGAGCCAAAGCGCCGGTTTCCGTAGCCGGAAATGATTCCGTTGGCAGACGCCCAATTTGCGGCACGGTTATAATACGCATTTGCCGCCACATCAGAGAAGTCCGCACTTCCAGTGACTGCCGGACTTCCGGCCGCCCGGTAAAGGACAGCGGCCAGCATCGCACGGGTCATGGTGGTATCGGGGGAGAACGCAGTACCAGATGTTCCGCTCATGATGCCGTTATCCCGGCACCAGACAGCGGCCTCGGCATACCATGCGTCTGCCGTTACATCGGAAAAGCCGGTGTCCTCCACCGCCGCCATTGCGGGGACGCACAAGCCCATAGCCAGGGCAAGCGTCAAAATGATTGCGTATAGCCTTTTGATATTTTTCACAGTTGTTCCTCACTTTCAATGTTTATTCATGTGCTACACGATAAGGTCTACGATCCATCCGGTCAGCAGCGCGAACAGAACAGTAAAAACCAGATATGCCGCAAACCGTTTGGTTCCCAACACGATCTTCACCGCGCCGAGATTAGTGATCTTTGTGGCCGGGCCGGTAATCATGAACGCTGCCGCGCTGCCCATGCTCATGCCGTCCACCAGCCACATTTGCAGGAGGGGAATGGTTCCGCCGCCGCAGGCATAGAGAGGGACCCCGATGGTCGCCGCCATCAATACGCCAAAGCCCCGATTGTCCCCAAATAAATCCGCCACCAGATCAGAAGGCACATACCGTTGGAACAAAGCGGACAACGCCACGCCCAGCAGGAACATGGGGCCTGTCGCTTTGACGTTGCGGCCCAGGTTCTTCAGAAACCGCAGCAGCGGATCGGGGTCCGTATCCCGGCTGGTAGGTTCACCAAAACCAGAGAAGTTGAAAAACGCTTTTTCCTGATAGGCAAACCGGATCAGCAGACCGGCGGCAATGCCGCACAGGAAACAGGATGCAATGCGGATCGCCAGCGGCGTGGTTCCCAGGACCATACTGTATAGAATCAGTTGGGGGTTAAGCAGGATAGAACTCATCATAAACGCCGCCAGCCAATCGTCTCGGATGCCGCTGCGGGAGAACGCCGCCGCCAGAGGAATGGTCCCATACATACACAGCGGCGAGGCGATCCCCAACGCGCTGGCGGCGATGATCCCCCGCAGAGAACGGAAAGCCCTGTGGATATAGTCTTTGAGAAAAACGGAGACGGCAGACCCCAGCACCATGCCGAGGACCCAATAGCGGAAGATCTGCGAGAACTGGAGGCTGAAATAGTACCAGAGATAAATGCCCTCCCGCTGCAGGGACTCAATCATCCAGGCTCACCAACTCATAGGTTCGGCTGCCCAGGCCGATTTCTTCCGCGTGTTCCAGCGTGTGCAGGCCGTTGCGGGATTCAATGCGGTTGATAAGGGACTGCCCGTCCTCTGCCGCATACACAAGGTCAATACAAGCCTGATCCAGTGCCACCGGGTCGGTGGAAGCCAGGATACCGATGTCGTGCATATCCGGTTCGGCGGGGTTTCCATCGCAGTCGCAGTCCACGCTCAGACGGTTCATGACGTTGATGTATACAATCTGACTATCCAGGGCATCCACCACAGATTTTCCGGCCTCGCCCATAGATTCCAGGAAGGGGTCTTGTTCTCCACCCCAGGGGCTGGTCCGGCTGGTTCCGGCGGAATGTATCCAGCATTTGCCCTCACTGGAGCCAAGACCGATGGAAATATTTTTGATGGCCCCGCCGAAGCCCGCCATAGCGTGGCCCTTGAAATGAGACAGCACCAGATAGGAATCGTAATCGGCAAAATGCTCCCCCACAAAGTTTTCCGTCAGATGGGTCCCGCCCTCCACCGGCAGGGACAGAGAGCCGTTCTCGTCCAGAATGACCACATCCGCAATGGCGGTAAATCCGTGATCCTCCGCAACCTGATAATGGGCGGCGGTGCTGGAGCGGGAGCCGCCATAGGCGGTGTTGCACTCCACGATGGTCCCATCCACAAGCTGAACAACATCTTTGATGAGGTTCGGGTCCAGGTAGTTGCTGGCGGGCGGCTCACCCGTGGACAGTTTTACCGCTACATTTCCATTCGCTTCCCAGCCCAGGGCCTCATAAGCCGCCATCAAACCCTCTGGTGAAATGTCCGTAGTCATATAGACTACCGAACTGCTTTCTGCGCCAGCGGGTGTATCAGCCTCTGCCGAATCATCGGGGCCCTCCGGCGCGGGATCAGGCGCAGTTGTTCCCTGAGAAGCGGACGTTATGTCCCCCGCCGGGGGCGTCTGCTCTTGGGTGTTGGCGCATCCTGCCAGAAGCAACGCCAGCATGACAGCCAGAAAGGATTTCAAGTATAAGTATTTTTTCATCATGTTCCTCCTCCATTCGGATCGTTGACAGCAATCCATACATCATCCTGCCATTCGTACCAATGCGTTCCGCTGATGCGGTAGGTTCCTCTGGCGCCGTAGGCGTTGGCATTTATAGCAACAATCAAAAATAAAGCCAAAAGTTGACAGCAGTGGTATAACAG
>CAJTTS010000111.1 GCA_910579155.1 uncultured Oscillospiraceae bacterium
AAGCTATAGCATTTATGGAAAAACGCAGGATTGATTCTAACAAGAAAAAATCTATTCTTCGTTGTTGCTTTGAAGCACTCGGGAATCAAATACCTTATATATCCAATTTGTTAGGAGCGATATCACCATTCCTTAATAGAAAGAGTTTGCTCGCAGAAGAACGGCATAAATGGATTTTACTAACAAAGTAATCTAAAATTGATTTCCTGATTTCTGTTTGGGCAAAAGCGTATATGCATATTTAGGGACATCCTATTTTGCTATCTAAAAAAATTTTGTCTTGGGCTTGACATTTGGGTAGCGCAAGCCGTGGAAGGGCAGGTCTTCGCTGATCCCGGCTTTCCTGAGCAGCGTCTTGTGCAGCCGCCCAATACAGTCCGGGCCGTACATCTTCCCGGGCACCGACGGGGGAAACATCACCGACACTAAGAACAAGCCCAGCTTCACCAACGATGATTCCCTGCATAATGTGCTTTACCTGGCCAGCAGGAAAATTGTCGAGCACTGGACTGCCCGGTGTCGAAATTGAGACATGGTTTTGGCTCAGCTTCAACTTATGTTCCAGGATCGCCAGACCGCTTAAACCGGCTTCATTGATAGTGTTTTCGGGATGGGCAACGGCATTTACGCTGCGCGCGCATACCGTCCCATCCCGGAACACGGGTAGGTAAGCCTGATTAAGCCGAACTGTGTCCATCTGGAGTAATCCTTTGATTTGCTCCCTTTCACTTGACTGATCTTTGTCTTATTTTACACAAAAATTTCTGCCAGGCCTTCGTCGGTTTACTAAATGCTCTCAACTGCCCTCAGCAGAAGACTCAGTAGCCAATCCTCCCTCTTGTAATCTGCTATGGATGTTCAGATCGATAGCTTAGGCTTGAGCTTCACTGATGGCAAAAAGCACTCAGGATAGGCCTACGGGGGCAACCTCCACCAGCCCATCCAAGTGGCCGGAGTCTCCTGTGGGGCATAGGGCGCGTCAGCCCTCGCTGCCACCCAACCGCCTGACCCCAGCCAAGGCGTCCGAGTTCTCTGGCGCAAGCTTCCGCGCATTCTCATAGTCCTCCAAGGCCCTGCCTTCGGGGGCGTCCGCCCAGCACTCGTAAGCCGCAGCTCTGGCCAGGTAGATATCCACCTTAGCCGTATTGCTGGCCTCATAGAAGATTGCTTGATCGTAAGCCTTGGCCGCCTGCTCATATTTTCCCAGATTATAGTTCACGATCCCTAGGCAGTAGTACGCCTGGGCCGATTCCTTCGCTTGCGTCGAGTCCTCAAAGGCCTGTCTGGCCATATCGAAATTCCCTTGGCGATACCGTACGAGCCCCAGATTGTAACAGGCCGCTGCCTTCAGGATCTGGCTGTGACCCTCATCCTCCAGTAGGATATCCAGCACCTGTTCCGCCTTTCTGTACTCTCCAGCCCGGTAATAATCGGACGCATGGGCCATCTGATCTTTTCCATGCATCCCCCTCACCCGTGCCAGCTCCTCCTCCGAGAGTTCATCCAGCACAGGTCCCGGGGTGGGCTCTGGGGTAGGCTCCGACGCTGTCTCGCCGCCTACCTGATTGATTATTTGTGCGTTGTCCCCAGCCATGATGTGCTGCTCAATCTGCGTGGCGTCTCCGCCCACTGTGTTCACGTTCGGGGCAGCCGCGCTGCCAGCCGGCGCGAAGCCCAGGAACAACTGCACAACTGTCGCGATTTCTGCCAGCACACCCAATACGGTCAGTACTACTTTCTTCCGCGGGCTTTTCTCCACCGAAGCTAGCCTTTTCCCACCTCGATTCGAACGCTTTGTGCCAGACCTCTGTGCCAAACGCCTCGGGTTTCTTTGAAGCTGTGCCATTGTTCGACCTCCTTTTCTGTCCGCCGTCCCACATCTGTCCGCTTCCCGTCAAGATTCCCCTGTCACAGGATGGAGCGCTCTCTGCGCGTCCGCCCTCGCACCGTAACCAGTGCCGGCATCCATATGCTCGTCCAGACGTTCCAGCATGACGAGATAGAAACTCCAGCAGGTGTCCGCGTCCACCGTGTTTCCCTGGAAGCCGTTCTCCAGCAGCTCCTGGGCCGCCATCTCCAAAAACGCTGCCGACACGAAAAACGGCCCTTGTTTCGCATCCCCCGTCATGGCACCACCCAGATAGTCATAGGCCTGCCCTATCCAGTAAAACAGGTCCACCAGCTGCTTTGACGACGCATTCTCTCCCAAGCTCACATACCAGTTGACCAGGCCCCAGACCGCCAGTTGGCAATAGTACTCGTACTCCGCCGTGTTTCCTGTGTTCTTGCACATCTGGAGGCAGCTCAACGCGATATTCGCCGTCCAATAGTACTCCTCCTTCGGCACCGCGTCAGCCAGTTGCTTGTCATATTCCTCCAAGGACGAGGCCGTTGTGCGCTCCGTGACAACATTCTCAGAAGGCACAGGATGCAGCTGGAACTTTTCGGGAAATCCGAAGTATTCGCGATCCTTTCTGGCCGGATCCAACATGGTCCGGATTGTCTGGATCTCGCTGTCCAGCATTTCGGCCTTCGTCCCCGTTCCACTGTAGGGGCCATCCTGGAGCAGCGCCCATATATCGATGGCCTGCTTCTTAGCGGACAGGTCATCCATGAAACCCACAGTCCCGGGCAGCGTGGGGGCGGGTATGCCGCTGTTCTCTTTCTTCTCCTCGTGGAAGTACATCGCCGCTCCGGCAGCAATGGTAATCAGCATCACGACCAACACGACCGCAAGCACAATCCCCCAGTTGAGCTCTGCTCCCCGGCCATTCCTGAATCTCTCGCCGAATGGAGCCTTCTCTTCCCGTTTCGCTTCCCGCTTCCCCGGTTTTCTGTGAAAGCACCCCGATAAGACAAAGAAGGCAATGCCCAGGACGCAAGTAATAACGGGCCCCACGATTTTCAACAGCACATCGTCCACCTCCCCACGGGGCTGTCCCACCGGACCCGCCCCTCTATTTTCCTCCGGCGCTCACGCCGTCCCTTTGGTTCAACTGTCCTTATCGCTGATCCAGCGCGCGATGGAATAGCTCAGGCCCCCACAGTCCGGCAGAAAGGAGTCGAAATACTGGTGGATTTCCTCCTCGCTGCACAGTCAGGTTCGCGTCCCAGTCCCGTAGCTTTGCGCCGCCGGATTTCTCCGGGTTTGCCAATACGCCTATCTCCCGCTCCCACCGCCAATGGCGTGTATGGCGACGGGGCGGTTCCAGGGTGGACCCGCCTCTCTCATCAAGCTCCCTCCTTTCTCCCCATTTTGAATCAGTCCGCCGCCATCTTGCTTGCGGCCTGGACGAATTCACTTAAAAATTGGCCGTGGAACTTCTCCTCGCCCCACCTGCTGGCCTTCGCCGCGTCCTCAAACCGGGCGCAGCCCGGCGTTAACCCATCCTGCACCTCATCTGCTCCGGGTTTTCCGCGAAGCTGACCGCCGTTTCCGCCGTGATCTTTCCCGCCTGATAGAGAGACAGAATGGATTGGTCCATTGTCACCATGCCCTCCGCGCCTCCTGCGGCAATGGCGTTGTCGATTTGGTGGGTCTTGTTGTCCCGGATCAGGCTGCGGATGGCGCTGTTCATGCGCATGACCTCAAAAGCCGGGGCCAAGCTGCCGTCTACCCCCGGTAAAAGCTGCTGGGAAACCACGGTGCGGAGCACCATGCTCAACTGCGCCCGTACCTGCTCCTGCTGACCGCCGGGAAACGTGTCCACGATACGGTCTATGGTGTTCACCGTCCCCTTGGTGTACAGCGTGGCGATCAGCAAATGGCCGGTTTCCGCCGCCGTCATGGCGGTGTGGATGGTTTCCGCGTCCCGCATCTCGCCCAGCAGGATCACATCCGGGGCCTGACGCAGACAGGCGCGGAGGGCGCTGAGATAGTTTTCCGTATCAATGGAAATCTCCCGCTGGCTCACGATGCTGCGCCGGTCTCTGTGGAGGTATTCAATCGGGTCCTCCAGGGTGATGATGTGACAGTCCCGCGTCTGATTGATTCGGTCGATGATACACGCCTGGGTGGTGGATTTCCCGCTGCCCGCCGTCCCTGTGACCAGCACCATACCGTGGGTCATATCGGCCAAGCCCATGATCTGCTCCGGTATCCCGAGGACTTTGTGATCCGGGATGTCGAAGGCCACCACCCGAACCACCGCCGACATGGATCCCCGCTGCCGATACGCGTTGACCCGGAAGCGGGCAAGCTCAGGCACGGAGAGGGAGAAATCATCATCCCCACGCTGAAGATAGCCAGAGATGTCACGCCCCG
Organism: uncultured Oscillospiraceae bacterium; assembly: GCA_910579155.1. The sequence continues at coordinate 4,265 of CAJTTS010000111.1, forward strand.
CTAATTGATACAAGTCCGTAATCAACCGCTCCGTCTCTTGAGGAAATACACGATCCCCGCTGACGGGCGTCATGTGGTTATCCAGTTTTTCGCACACCGGCCCGCCCGCTACGATGAACAGGTCTGAGGCGTGGTCCTTGACCGCCTGTTTCAAGTAATCCAGCAATTCCGCCATAGCATCCTCCTAAAACATCACGCCGTCCCACAGCTCCAGGTGGTCGTCCGCCTCCCATTCTCCAATGGGAACCGCCTGCCAGCGCAGGATGGCATATTCCTCTCCCCATACGCGAACCTCCACCCGCAATTCCTGGGTGGAGGACATAGGGCAGCTATAGGTATAATACTCGCCGTTTCGCTCCACGCCTTCCGGCAGCTCTCCAGCCCGCAGACGGGCCAGCACCGCCTGCGCCTCACAGTCGGCGGCGTAGTAGTCTGAGATGGCCTTGATGGAGGCGTCCGCGAGACGCCGGTCAGCCTGTACGGTGGTCAAGCCCAACAGAGCAAATACCGTCAGGCACAGCACCGCGAACACCACCAGCAGCGACACGCCGCCCACCGTTGGCGGGGAAAATTTCGTTCCGTCATCCATTGGCGCTCATCTCCACCTGCCATGCCGTGTTAAGCCCGAACAGCAGCTCACCGTCCCGCTCCACCGCCACGCGGACGGAGCACAGTCCCGGCACGCCGCTGGGAATCGCCTGGGCGGTCAAGCGGTAAACGCCCTCCGAGCCGTCGTTCCAGTCCTCGTCATAATCCATCCAGAGAAGCCCCTGGTCATAACGGCAGTTCAGCCGCTTCGCTGCGCTGGACAGGGCATGGGCCGGTTCCCCTCCAACGCTTCGGATGACCTCCGCCACGGACTGGCACAGCACCGCCGCACGGTCCCGCGCCGCGCCGGTTTTAGAAATTTCATCCGACTTGACAAACGCCTGCAGGCACAGCGCCGCCGCCAGCGCGAACACCAGCAGCATGACCATCTGCTCCATCAGTGCAAGAGGCGCTTTGCTTTTCATGCCGCCGCCCCCTCTCTGCTCCGCAGGAAAAGGTACAGCGTATCCTCCGTCCCGCCGCCGAGGAGCATGATTTTCAGCAGGCCGTTCTCCTCGGACAGCAGCAGGCCGTCGGCCTCCAGGAGCTTTTCCCCGTCCTCCGGGACCAGCTCCGTGTCCGCAGAGGCGTACAGCTCCATCAAATACCCGCCGCAGCAGTACACGCAGGTCACATACCCGGCCTCATCCGTCAGCCGCAGGGCGGGAACGCCGCCGAACTGCTCCACAGACACGCCGCCGGAACAGTCCGCCTGCCGGACGCGGGTGGTGATGTACTGCGTACAGCTTCTCCACTCATAGGCCGCCTGATCCCGCGCCGTCAGCCGCCGGTAGGCTCCCGCCCCGGTCAGCAGCACGGCCAGCACACAAAACGCGAACAGTCCGAACAGCAGCAGCGCCGCCAGCCCGTCCATATGCTGTTTGACATTCCGCTTTTTCATGGCCTGCTCTCCAAAATCGTAATATCCGGCATCAAATTCTCCGCAATCCCAGAATAGAATACGATGTACCGCGTTTCGTCAATTTGCAGCCCGTAATGCTCTTTCAGATAGTCCAAGCTGGGGGGATACGCCCCCTCCGCCGCGTAACAGGCCACGCAGCCCCGCCGCAGGGCTTCCTCCAACTGGCGCAGATCCTCCTCGTTTCGCCCTTCGCTGAGACGGTTCAAGGCTGTTGTAAAGCAAATCAGGATCGTCACAACAGCAGCCGGGAAAAACACTCCCCGCAGCAGGGAGGCCAAACCGTGTCTGTTTCGTTTCATGGCCTCACCCAATCGTCGCCATGATGTTCATCAGCGGCAGCATAACAGACAGCAGGATCAAGCCCACCAGCAGGGAGCAGACCAGCACCAGCGCAGGTTCCACTCTGCTCACCAGGGCTTCCAGCAGTCCGGCGGACAACGCTGCCGCTTCCTCCAGCGGCAGGCCGCTGGCCATGCCCATCGCCAGCGCCTGGGCGAGACGGGCATTGTTCAGCTTCCGGGATACGCCCCGGTCTCCCCAACGCTTCCGCCACATTGACAGAACCCCAGCCCGAAACGGCTCCGACAAGGCATAGGCGGCGGCAAGGCCCGCCAGCACCGCCAGTAGCAGCCAGAGGACTGGCATCACCCGCTCCAGCCAGCGGCCCAATGCCAGCAATCCTCCGGCAATCCCGCTCAGCCGTCCGCCGAGGGAGACATACACATCGTCAAAAATGGGCAGCACCTTTACTAGCAGGATCCCAATGACCAGCAGCATCAATCCCAGCATGACGGCGGGATACAGCAGGGCGCTGCGTATGCGGCGGCTCATGCGCACCCGGTCCTCATAGTATTGAGACAATGCTGCCAGAGCTTCCTCCGTGCGGCCTGTCCGCTCCCCCACTTCGATCAGGCCGCAGACGTACACGGGAAAGCGCCCGCTTTCTTTCAGGGCGGCAGACAGCGGTACGCCATAATCCACCCGCTCCGCCAGCCCGGATAAAAGGTTCTGATTTCCGCCCTCCTCCGACAAAAGACATAAGGCGTCTCCCATGCCGATCCCGGCATGGAGCAGCATAGACAGTTCCTGGCACAGGGAGGCGATCTCCTCATTTGAAACGTTCTTACTCATTCAGATTCCCGCCTTAATACAGATATTTCGCCGTATAGTTGCTCCCATTACCAATGTACTTCATGATGGACTCGCTGCTGTTGCCGGAGGAAGCAAAGGTCGGGTCCATCCTCTGCCATGTCGCGCCGTCAAAGAAGATCACGCCGTCAACCCAGCCGGTTTCCTCCGTCCAGACGCTGATCCAGGCGTGATAGGTGCTCCCGGCGTAGCCCACCACCAGCTTGCAGGGCACCCCCTGGCTGCGGAGCATCCCCGCCATCAGCGCCGCGTAGTCAAAGCAGATGCCCTTCTTAGCGGCCAGAACCTCATCCAATACGGGAAGATAGCCGCTTTTCACCGTTGCCGCCTTGCTCTTGTCGTAGGTCAGGTTTTCAACCACAAAATTGCAAACTTTTTCCACCTTTTCCAGCGGGTCAGAGATGTTTTTCGTCAGCTCCGCCGCCTTTTTGATGGTCTTTTCCGCCACGCCGTAGTCCACGTACTGATTGGGCCGCAGGAACGGGGCAAACTCGTCGCTCAGCGTCACCTGGAATGAGACGGAAACCACGGCGGCGTATTTGCTGTCGGTCGTATTTTCCAGCACCGTCACCTTGTAGCTGCCGCTGCCGTCCGAGAGGGGAAAGGTAGTCCAGCTCCCGGCTGTGAGGTCGTAGGTATAGGTCGTCGCGGGGCCGACCACCTGCACCTTCAGCCGCTTGCTGGTGGAGGTGGTGTACCGTGCCATCACATAACCGTCCGCCGTGTTGGAGTAGTCGATCTCCGCTTTTTCGTTCTTCTTGGTGGCGGTGCCGGACGCCTCCGGCATCAGCACGGTGGAGATGGCGGCGGGGGCGTAGGACAGCGCCACGGCCTCGGCCTCCACATGGATTTCCAACGGGGCCGTCTGGTCGAGATAGGCATCCTCGTTGATGGACAGCACCCCGCCGGTCAGCTCCGTCTCGTCCAGCGTCTCCTCCGGCTGGCCCGCCGTCCCGCAGCCCGCCAGCAGCGTCAGCGCCAGGACAAGCGCGAATATGCTTTTACTTTTACTCATGATAAAGCTCCTTTCCCAACTGATTCTGGTATTACAAATGAAGGTATTTATTCAAGCTGCTCCCCGCCGTATTTCCGTGCCAGCACTCCGCGCCACTCAGCGGCTGGCTGCCCAGTTTCGGCGCGGGCCGGGAGGGACAAAACGCAGTCCCCGGCTTCCGGGAACATGGAGCGGCAGTTCCAGACGGTGTAGCTGCCTTTGCGTTCTTCTGTAGGGGCCTCCACGGTGAGCCTCCCCACCCGATAGCCGACGCCGATTCGCGCCCTGGCCGTTTTTTGCGGGATTTCCCGGCAAATTCCCCGCTCTGTGTTACTCATTTACAACATTCTTTCCCTTCTGTTGTAAAAAAACAGCCCGGAGCAAAGCTCCAGGCCATTTCAAGTGAATAGGCGGTGCAATCAGGGTATAGCAAAGCTGGCGGAGAAACAATCACGCTCTCTTCGCCTGCTTTGTCATGCGTTTTTTTATGTAAAAACCAGGAATTCCACTTGCTAAATCCAATGTTTCCTGCTATACTGGAGGAGTAAAGGGATTGGTTTTGCCGCAAGGCTACAACAGAAGGGAAACTATGTTGTAAGAACCAGTCCCATACGCTCCATCTGCTTGGCATGGACGCTTCCACTTTCGGCGGTGTAGATTCTGGTGGTGTTGATGCTGGAGTGCCCCAGGATGTCCGCCAGCCGGGACAGGTCGTGCTCCAACGTGTAGTACGTCCGGGCGAACAGGTGCCGCAGGTTATGGGGGAATACCTTCCCCGACTCCACTCTAGCACTCTCGCACAGGGCTTTCATGTCCCGCCAGATGTTGGAGCGGTCCAGAGGCTTACCCGTCCGGGTGGTGAACACCGCCCCGGCGGTCTTTTTTTGCTTTTTGAGGTATTTTTGCAGTATGCAGCGCAGCTTTTCCGGCAGGAAAATAAGACGGCGCTTGCCCTTGTTGCAGACCTCGGCCCGACCCGTCCTGACCGCCTCCACGGTGATGAATTCCAGCTCGGACACCCGGATGCCCGTGGCGCAGATGGTTTGAATGATCAGGGACAGCCGCTGGTTTTCCCGCTGCTCCGCCGCTTGGATCAGGCGGGCGTATTCGGGGCGGGTCAGCTCCCGGCTCTCGTCCGTAAACGGGGACGCTTGGATTTTCAGCGGCTTGACCGCCAATTCCTGCCAGCCCATGAAGGACAGGAAGCCGTTGACCACCGCCAGCATGGAGTTGACGCTGGCCGGGGCGTGGGTCTGGGTCAGGCGCTTCTTCCAGCCCACCAGCGCAGCCTTAGAGGGCGGCTGGCCGTCCAGATAGGCAAGCAGGGCCGTCAGGTCGCGGGTGTACTTTTGGATGGTGGCTGTACTGCGCTCCTGCTCCCGCAGGTGGATGGCATAGTGCTTGATGAGCGCCACCGTCAGCGCTGGTTTTTTCTGCTTCATACGGTACCTCCTCAATTGTGATACCGCTATTTTAACGGGTTGAAGGCCAAAATATCCGAGAGATCGTCCTTAATTTGGATAGTATAATAGGGAGGCTAGCGATCCACGATTTTGGCCGTAAGGTGTCTGCGTGGACCCCTGCCATACGCGGCGGCTGCCACACAAATCCTATAAGCTTCGCGGGGCAAGCCGCCGGCAGCTCTCAGACGCGAACGGGCCTCCCGTTGAGACGGGAGGCCCCAGCTTGTCGAAAAGCGGCCTGCCAGGAAAAAGTTCTGGCAGGCCGCAAAGCATAAAAGATACATAAAGGCAGCAAACAGGAGGAAAGAGTGAGTAGATAGCCGTTTTGCTTTCCATCTGGCCAGCTTTTTGAGATTCATGGCAGC
>CAJTTS010000112.1 GCA_910579155.1 uncultured Oscillospiraceae bacterium
CCTTCCAAGCTGGTCGCGTGGGTTCGATTCCCATCACCCGCTCCAGCGTCGGGGCAAGCGGCACATCCCTCGCTTCCGTCTGTGCCGAAAGTTCGCTTGTTTCGCTGCCCCGCCTTTCCCCAGGTCGCTTGAGGGACGGCGACCCGGGGGCCCCGTAAAGCGCATGATATGCGCCTGTAGCTCAGGTGGATAGAGCAACTGCCTTCTAAGCAGTGGGTCAGGGGTTCGAGTCCCTTCAGGCGTGCCAGCCGCCGTAGGCGGCTCTTCTCCCGGCGAATCCACTCAGCGCCAATTGCATATGGTGGGTATAGCTCAGCTGGCAGAGCACCGGATTGTGGTTCCGGGTGTCGTGGGTTCGAGCCCCATTACCCACCCCATACTGTGGCTGAGGGCCGGAGCGTCCGCTCCGGCCCTCGTCTCACTTTCCAAATTGGGGTGTAGCCAAGTGGTAAGGCACGGGACTTTGACTCCCGCATTCGCTGGTTCGAGTCCAGCCATCCCAGCCACGTCGGCGCATTGTTCGCTCCCCCCGCAAGCGGGAAAGCTTATTCACTTTGTTGCGCCTCCTTTCCCCACGAAGCCTGAAGGACGGCTTCGCGGGGAACCTCAGGAAATATGACCCAGTAGCTCAGTTGGTAGAGCAACGCCCTTTTAAGGCGAAGGTCCGGGGTTCGAGTCCCCGCTGGGTCACCAAAGCCATATGATACAAAATTCTATTTCTGCCTGCGAGGGTTTGCGGTAACAGTGAGTATCATATGAAAGAAACAAAAGGGCGGTTTGGCTTAAATGCCGGGCCGTCCTTTTCTGCTGTCAAACTTAATATTGTGAAAAACGAAAGAACCCGCTAAGGAACTCTTGTTCCCTGGCTGATTCTTTTTTTGCTTATAAATAGAGCACAAAAAATTTCCTTGAACTCTTTGATAAGGCCCAACAGTTAGGCAACTTGTCATACCTGGTGGCAATTTTGCGAAACCATTTGAGCTTTTGGAAAAGCGCTCAACCAAATGGCGTTCTTTATATAACCACCAATCAACCGGCCACGGCTCAGAAACATTGCTCTGAGGCGGGATCACATAGCTGGCTCCCTGTTCTGAGATATAAGCTCGGATGGTTTTTGCCCCATAAGCACGGTCTGCCAATACATTGCTTCCATTGATTTCTACTTTTTCAACAGTTCAATAGCATGGACCGAATCATGGCCATTCCCCGCAGACAGCATGAATTCAACCGGGTTTCCCAGTCCATCCACAATAGTGTGCAGCTTTGTATTCAACCCACCCCTGGTCCGCCCAATTGCCTTATCCGCCGTCTTCCCCCTCCGCTGGCATTTTCGTGGACCTTGATCCAGGCGGTTCACCACCATTGATGAGCTGACTCCGGAATTGATTCGGCTGCTCATCCAGCGCATTGAGATCGGGGCGCAGGCGGCTTCCGCCGCCCGCGCCGCAATAACTGGAGTAGGCTCAACTTGTGCCCCTGTTTACAGTAACAGAACGGTTCTGGGGGTCTTTTTAACGTCCTGTGGTGCGAAGGGCATTGAAATTCCGGCGCAAACAATGTTATAATAGGTCAAAAGCGTTGGAACCAGCCGCTTCTCAGGAAGAAAACACGGCGCGAAAGGAGCCCTGCACATGACGACAATTATCATGGAGGAGTACATTCTCCCCACCCTTGTCCGATACAGGGACCAGTACCACTGGAGCTGGAACCGGGCGACGCGGCTCATCAATCTGTATTACGGTACGGAATATACGGAAAAGGAACTCAAAAAGCTGTACAGGCGGAAAAATTAGACGTCCCGCCGGGTTTTATCTTCAAGCCCTTGCAATTCAAATGTTTTTCCTATATAATATCAAAATTAGTATCGAATTGATTCAACTTTCGTTGTCGTGCGGAACGTTTACCGTGTCAGCACAGTTCCGTGGCGAATCAAAAGTTCTTTTTGCTTCTTTTTCTTTCAAGAAAAAGAAGGAGAAAATCACCCAAGGGAGTGTTCACATTGAAGTACGATTTCGCCGCCATCGAACCCAAATGGCAAAAGCGCTGGGAGGAGGCCAAGGTCTACGCCGCCGCCGACCACAGTGACAAGCCCAAATTCTACGGCCTCATTGAGTTCCCCTACCCCTCCGGCCAGGGGCTCCACGTGGGCCATCCCCGGCCCTACACCGCCATGGACATCGTCACCCGCAAAAAGCGCATGGACGGTTACAACGTGCTGTTTCCCATCGGCTTTGACGCCTTCGGCCTGCCCACCGAGAATTATGCCATCAAGAACCATATCCACCCCGCCAAGGTGACGAAGGACAATATCCAGAACTTCACCAGCCAGCTCAAAATGCTGGGCTTCGGCTTCGACTGGGATCGGGTGGTGGACACCACCGACCCCGGCTATTACAAGTGGACCCAGTGGATTTTCCTCCAGCTCTACAAAAAGGGCCTGGCCTACAAGGCCACCATGCCCGTAAACTGGTGCACCTCCTGCAAGTGTGTGCTGGCCAACGAGGAAGTGGTGGAGGGCGTGTGTGAGCGCTGCGGCTCCCCGGTCATCCGCAAGGAGAAATCCCAGTGGATGCTGAAGATCACCGAGTACGCCCAGCGGCTCATCGACGACCTGGACGGCCTGGACTTCATCGAGCGCGTCAAAATCCAGCAGCGCAACTGGATCGGCCGCTCCACCGGCGCGGAGGTCACATTTAAGAGCACCGCCGGGGACAACATCGTGGTGTTTACCACCCGGCCCGACACCCTGTTTGGCGCAACGTATATGGTGCTGTCCCCCGAGCATGAGCTGGTCAAAAGCTGGCTGGACAGCGGAAAGCTGGTCAATGCTGACGAGGTAACCGCCTATCAGAAGACCGCCGCCTCCAAGTCTGATCTGGAGCGCACCGAGCTGAACAAGGAAAAGACCGGCGTGTGCCTGAATGGCGTTCGGGGCGTCAATCCCGTCAACGGTCGGGATATCCCCATTTTCATCTCCGACTATGTGCTGTCCACCTACGGTACCGGCGCCATCATGGCCGTCCCCGCCCATGACGACCGCGACTGGGAGTTCGCAAAAAAATTCGCCTGCGAGATCATTGAGGTGGTGTCCGGCGGCGAGGACGTGCAAAAGGCCGCCTTCACCGCCAAGGACGAGACCGGCATCCTGGTCAACTCTGAGTTCCTCAACGGCCTCACTGTCAAGGACGCCATCCCCGTCATCACCAGATGGCTGGAGAAAAAGGGCATCGGCGAGGCCAAGGTAAATTATAAGCTGCGCGACTGGGTGTTCTCCCGCCAACGCTACTGGGGCGAGCCCATCCCCATGGTCCATTGCGAGAAATGCGGCTGGCAACCCCTGCCCGAGGATCAGCTCCCCTTGCTTCTGCCTGAGGTGGAGTCCTATGAGCCCACCGACGACGGCGAGTCCCCTCTGTCCAAGATGACCGACTGGGTGTCCACCACCTGCCCCTGCTGCGGCGGCCCCGCCAAGCGGGAGACGGACACCATGCCCCAGTGGGCCGGGTCCTCCTGGTACTTCCTGCGGTATATGGACCCCCACAACGACAAGGCCCTGGCCTCCAAGGAGGCCCTGGACTACTGGTCCCCGGTGGACTGGTACAACGGCGGCATGGAGCACACCACCCTCCACCTGCTGTACTCCCGATTCTGGCACAAGTTCCTGTACGACATCGGCGTGGTGCCCACCAAGGAGCCCTACCAGAAGCGCACCAGCCACGGCATGATCCTGGGCGAGGGCGGCGAGAAGATGTCCAAGTCCCGGGGTAACGTAGTCAACCCCAACGACATCGTGGCCGCCTACGGCGCGGACACCCTGCGGCTTTACACCATGTTCATCGGCGACTTTGAACAGGCGGCGGTGTGGTCGGACAACGCCGTCAAGGGCTGCAAGCGCTTCCTGGACAAGGTGTGGAACCTGGCCGAGAGCTGCACCGGCAGCCTGGAGTATACCAAGGAAAACGAGGCGGGCATCCATAAGTGCATCAAGAAGGTGGCCGACGACATCGAGTCCATGAAGTTCAACACCGCCATCGCTGCCATGATGACGCTTGTCGGCGACTTCCAGAAGAACGGCTGCTCCAAGGGCGACATGAAAACGCTCATCACCCTTCTCTCCCCCTTCGCCCCCCACGTGGCGGAGGAGTTGTGGGAGACGCTGGGCGGCGATGGCTTCGTGTGCCAGCAGCCTTGGCCTGCCTACGACGAGAGCAAGACCGTGGCCGACACCGTGCAGATGGCGGTACAGGTAAACGGCAAGGTGCGCGCCAACATCGTGGTCCCGGCGGACGCGGACAACGACGCCATTGTGGCCGCCGCCCAGGCCGACCCCAAGGTGCAGAAGTTCACCGAGGGCATGGCGCTGGTCAAGACCATCGTGGTGCCCAAGCGGCTGCTGAACCTGATTGTGAAGCCGCAGTAATCCAAATATAAAAAGGAGCCTCCCGGCGGGAGAGGTAACGTAAGGAAGTTACCTCTCTCGCTATTTTTGTAGTTGGCCGAGAGTGATTGAATTGCTGGGAAATTCAATATATCGGAGGACTATATCATGGAAAAGTCTACATTTGAACAAATGGGCGGCACCTATCCCCACCGGAACCCAGCGAAGCGGTTCCGGTGGGGAGAGGAGGTGCAAGGGAGCGGGCGCAGTTTTCCGCGCAGCGGGAAACGGAGACAAGCGGACTTTGCGCTGACAAGGTACATGGGGTCCCCCCGCCGGGCCAGCTCCTCATTGATCGGATAATATTTCACATATGGCCTCCCTTCATTTTGCTTTTTGGACGTTCATTTTCCTACTGCTCCGGAACAACGCTGTTTACCGCCGCTCCCTGGGCGTAGGCCCCCTCCTTACCGTACCGCTCCAGCAATATCCACATAAATCGGCAGACAGCTCACGCCGCCTGCTTCAGTCCGGCCTCGATCCGCTCCACAGCGCGGCGGGCGTACTCGTCGCTCATCTCGATGCCGGTGGCGGCGTAGCCCTCCAGCACGGCGGCCAGCACCGTGGCGCCGGACCCGGCGAAGGGGTCCAGGATGTGCCCTCCCGGCTCGGTGATCCTCACGATGTCCCGCATGAGCTGGAGGGGCTTCTCCGTCAGATGGACACGGTGGGTCAATGCGACAAAATCGCTTTTTTAGAAAGCGCTGCGGTACAACAAGGTTGAGGTACAGGATTGGATTCTATGCATGATATGTCAAGGCAAAGTCCTTTGTGGACACGGAACGATCAGGCGGTCACCCGCGCATTTTCTTCAGCCCGCGGAAAAAGTGCCCATTCATCATCTCCACCAGCCCGTCCATCACAGCGGGCGTCATGGCTCCGCCAGACAGCATGGCCAGCTGCCGCAAAGGCATATCCTCCAGCATGGCATCGATGATCTTGCTGAACTCCTCCATCCCTTCTCCGCCGCCCATAGTCTTGGCCATGTTGGCCTTGACCTGCTTGACGAAGAACCGTCCCACAAAGCTGGCTTGAACCTCGCCCAGAGTGGAGTTGGTGGTGAAGGGGCGCAGGCTCCGCTCCGGGGGCACCGGGTGGTCCAGCACAATCTCAAACTGCTCCTTGGATACGGGCCACTGCTTGGCGGGATCGCAGTAGGCGGGAACTTTTCCATTGAGCCCCGTGTTGGGAGCCATGCCATGAACCTTGACCGTCTGGGACAGCCGGATAGCCCGGCTGGAAGAACCAATCTCCACCGTGTACGTTCCACTATCCACCCGCCAGTCTCCGGCCTGGGCGTCTAGTAGGCGAAGGCCCGCCGATCCAGGGTCAGCTCCACCGTACTGCTCTCACCGGGAGCCAGCTCTACCTTGGAATACGCCCGCAGTTCCCGCACCGGGCGGAACATCCCACCGGCAGGCGGGGCCACATAGAGCTGAACCACCTCTTTCCCAGCCCGCGCGCCGGTGTTCTTCACCGTGACCTGGACCGTCAGGCTGCCGCCCTCGTCCAGCTCATGGGCGGACAGGGTCAGGTTCGTATACTCGAACTCGGTGTAGCTCAGGCCGTGGCCGAAGGGATAGGCTACCTCTTTGCAGGCCTTGTCATAATAGCGGTAACCCACGTAGACGCTCTCCCGGTATTCCACATTGCCACCGTTCCCAAAAAATCCATGGCAGGGGGTGTCCTCCAGCGCCAGCGGCCAGGTTTCCGCCAGCTTGCCGCAGGGGTTCGCCTTGCCCAGCAGCAGATCCGCCACAGCGCTGCCGCTGTTCTGTCCGCCCAGGTACATCAGCAGGATGCTGTCCACTTGCTCCCGCCAGGGCAGCAGCACCGCCCCGCCGGTGCTGAGCACCGCCACGATGGGGGTTCCAGTTTTTATCAGCTCCGCCATCAACCGGTTTTGGTTCTCCGGCAGATCCATGTGAACGCGGTCAAAGCCCTCACTCTCAAAGCTGTCCGGCAGGCCCAGCATCACCACCGCCACATCCGCGCCCCGGGCGGTCTGCCCCGCCTGGGCGATCAGTGCCTCGTCTACGCCGCCCTCGGCCTCGAAGCCGTGGGCGTAGGTGTATTTGACCCCTCTTGCGTCCAGCGCGCCGCACAGGCTGGTGAGCTGGGTGGGGTTGATCTTGCTGGAGCCGGCCCCCTGATACCTGGGGTGGCGGGCGAAGTCCCCGATGACCGCCAGCTTTGTGCCCTCTTTCAAGGGAAGGGTGGAGCCCCGGCGCAGCAGTACCGCGCTCTCCCGGGCGGCCCGTCCGGCCAGCTCGTGGTGGGCCGCCTGATTGTAGGCCGTTTTGGCGTTTTGCGCCACCCGCAGGGCCAGCGCTACCATCCGGGCGGCGCAGGCATCCACCAGCGTTTCGTCCAGCCGGCCCTCCCGGACGGCTTGGACGATTTTTTCATCGTTTCCATCGCAAGGCCCTGGCATCTCCAAGTCCAGTCCTGCCTTGATGGCCTCCACTGTCGCGGGAAAAAAGAGGGCCACCTCGTGGCCATGGATCGTGATCATCATATTGGGTTTGACGCTGCGACTGACTATCTCTGCCATATCAATGCCTCCCTGTTTCAAAAAGAGAAACGCTGACTGCCCGCAGACACTCAGCGTTTCTCTGATTTTCAGTTATTTAACAGCTTTGCGTACTGGGTGCGCTCCTCCTCCGAAATCTTCAGCGCCGCCATAGCCTGCTCCATGCTCCAGCCCATACTGTCCATCAGGCTTTTGATGGATGCGGCTATGCCTTCGGCGCGGCCCTCGGCGCGACCCCTGATGCGGCCTTTTTCTTCCACGCCCTGAGATAAATTGCACATAGCTTGCACCTCCGCTTCCAGTGTCTCTGTCATAGGGATATCAAAATCATCTTGTAAGACCTGCCGCTTTTCCGCTATCCCCGCTTCCGAAGATAGAAGAACGTCCAGCAGCTTCAGCACTCCATCGTAATTTTCACCCTCGGCACCACCCAGGCACAGCATGACCACACTCATCAGGTCATAGTTCCTGACAGGCTCCTTCACATTACCAATCAGGTTTTCTTCCACCAAACGATACCGGGTAATGCTGTTTTGTCGATTCTTCGGAGTCATCATACAGACGAAAATGGAGTAAACTTTCTTTATCTTTTGGTATTCGGAATGAATGAACTCTGTTCCATATTGCGCGGAAATCATCCGACTGCAATGGTATATTGCCCGCTTCACCATGGGATAGCCTGTGTTGAGTTTGCCCTGCGCTTCCACGTTAATGATAAGCTGAATCAGTTCGCCGGATACCGGCGCCCATGCTAAAAAACGGATATCGAAGGTGACCTTTCCTTCACCTTGGACAGTGTCCTCATTGCTGATGCCCCGAACCTTGGTGGCGTTAGTCTCGCCCGGAGTAATCGCCACCTCCCCCACCTGGGGCGTTCCCTCAATGTATTTCTCGGCAATTTCCTTCACACCGCAATCCCGGTATTCCTCCAGGCAGCTTTTCATGATCCAGGCCAGAATAATTTTCTCCGACAGGAGCTTCCTGCACGCGGCATCATATTGGGCATTTTGATCTGTTACGCGGATATCCTCCGCAATGGGGGTGTTGACTTCCATATCCGCATCTCTCCTGTCTCTATTTACATTCTACCATACCCAAGGGAAAAAATCCACAGTTTTATCGCTGTTGTGCCAGTCGCTTGTTGATGATTTTATTTTCCGAGAACCTATTCTTATTTCCTTCCGCTCCAACCATCTACCCTAACAGAAAGCGTTTGTACTGCCGGTGGAGCTATGGTATACTGGCTTCAGAGACAACGAGGCGGTGACGCTTCGGTTCTCTCTTTATGCAGCAGGCCCCCTCCACCTGGAGGGGGCCTGCCGTGTTTCATTCGATTTTGGATATCCGCTCCCACTGGAGGACATACCGCTGGTCGATCACCTGATTGGTGTGGTAATGGCCCAGGAACCAGGTGGAGCAGCGGCACCGCTGGCGCACCGTTTCCAGAAAATCGGTGAGCGCGTCCGGGTTGTAGCCGCGGTCGATCTTCGGCAGGATGCCGCTGGGGGCGCAGTGGGTGAGGACGCAGTCCACCTGCCACCCGGACCGCTCCAGGTTGGCTTCCGCCTCGGCGTACTCCGTCTCGCTGGGCATCTCCTCGGGCCACCACGAGTGTCCCAGCACCCGGAACATGGCGTTCATCCTTCTCATCGTCCAGTAGCGCCGCTCAAAATCCAAAGCGGCGGGGTCAAGGATGCCGTCCTGGATATCGTGGGAGGCGGCTCCGCCCATGGTAAACCAGGTGAGCCCACCGATCTCGAATATCTGCCCCCGCATCAGGTGGAGGACGTGGGGCCGCACCGCATGGACTCTGCCGCCGTGCCACTCCCGCTCAGGGTAAGAGTTCAGCAGGCTGAAATTTTCATGATTTCCATCCACAAATAGGGTGGTAAAGGGCTTGTCCTCCAGCCAGTCCAGCTTGTGTCCATCCACCTGCTCCCCGGCCCACACGCCGCCAAAATCACCCGCGATGATCATGCAGTCATCCCGACTCATTCCCTTCAAATGAGGAAAATTCTTTGTAGTGAACCGATGAAAATCACCGTGGGTATCGCCTGTGATCCAGATGCCCATCTTGTACCACTCCTTCTATGTCAGTGTAGCAGTACCGATGATACCACAATGCTGGCCCAATAGCCACCCGCCATATCCAACGAATCACCGGGCTTGAACTTGGGCAGATCCTACTGTGTGCTTGCCGCTTGGTCTCAGAAAAACAGGGATCACCCATGCGTGGGACAGGTGATCCCCGCGGCATCTGAAATCAAGAAATTATCCGAAGGACGTTGTATTCCTATCCTTCTTCCGCCTGTATTCGACACTACTCCCCCAGGCGTGGGCGGCAGACTGAAACCGCGCTGTGCGCGTCACGGGAATTTCACCCCTCCGAGGATCGCTCCGAGCCGCCCGAGTGGACGGGAGTATCATTGTGTGCTGACGAGGTCGTTGCGAAACAGCTTGTCCGCTGTTTCTGGACAGATGGGTACCGCTCGCCGCCTTATTTGGCCGTCTTTGATGGGGAAACCCCACAGGCGGGTCTTGGCGCACCCTCCAGGGTCGCTTGCTCGTCAGGGAACGTATTTCAGTCGCCGGATGTGATCGGGTTGGCCCGGTGTTTTTCAAGGTTCACCGGGGGCAACGGACAGCCCCCTCACTACTAAGCCGAGTTCGTGAGGGGGTTGCACCAAATTATTTTTACTTTTGTATTACTCCCGAATTAGAACATAGGAAATCTGGCTATGTTGAAAGAAAGCGGAGA
>CAJTTS010000113.1 GCA_910579155.1 uncultured Oscillospiraceae bacterium
CAACCCCGCTTGTATCAAGGGTTTGCTGGTTTAGTGTTATTATAACAGGCCCGTCAACGTAATACTCATAATCCAGCAGGCCATTTTTCTCAGCAAAGTCACGCAGCAGGGCCTTTTGATTGCTGATGCTCATGCTCTCATTTTCCCGCCCGTCCTCAATGGACAACCGACAGTACAGAGCAGTGACGGACTGCGTAAACTTATTTTTCCTGTTCATTGGTAATCTCCTTAATGAACAGGGACACGATACGGTCATGATACCATGCTTCGGCAAATTTTTCAACAGGCATTTTTACCGCGCTCCTTCTTTTCAAGCCAGGATTCAAACTGACCGCAAGCCTGAGATTCAATGGCCTGCTCAAAAGCAGCCCTCATGCTTTGACTGCCGCTATATTCGCGGGTCACAATGAACCGGGGCTTGTCCTTGGCCTTGGGTGTAGCGGGTTTATCCTGTTGGGCTTTTTTCATAGGCAACTCCTTTCAGTCCATCAAATTTTTCAGCCGCGCCAGCTTGTCCTGCGCCGTAGCCTTACGGAAGTTCTCGCCGGAGAAGCGGATAGGGGCGCACATTTCCAGCAGGCGGTCATAGATACGGGCATGGGCGGTATCCTGGGGGTGCTGCAAATCTTGGAGGGGAATGTTGGTGGTGACGATCAGCGGCTTCTTACTGCGGTAGCGGCTGTCAATCACGTTGTAGACCTGCTCCAATCCGTACTCCGTCCCACGCTCCATGCCGAAATCGTCAATGATAAGCAGCAGGGCGCGGCAAAGCTGGGATATGTACTCATTGCGACCCTCGAAGCTGGCAGTCAGATCATTCAGAATCAACGCAAAATTGGTCATGCGAACGGTGATCTCACGCTCCATCAGTGCATTTGCGATACACCCTGCGAAGTAGCTTTTCCCGGTGCCAACGCTCCCCCACAGCAAATATCCGATATTCTCCGCCAGCATGGTATCCCAATGCTCGACATAGAAATGGGCGTGTTTCATCTGCGGGCATTTGCCGTTGTCATTGGCAAATGTCCAATCGCGCATAGCCGGATCGGTGAGGCCCCGGCGCTTCAAATCTGCCACAATCTGTCGGTGACGGCGGGCCTCCTGCTCCGCTGTCTCCCGGTCAATGCGTTCCTGCTCACACTGGCAGGGGCAGGGGAGCAGCCGCCCCTCCAACGGCGGCTTGTCCATGCGAAACTGCTTGGGAGTGCGGCACTTCCCGCAGTACAAAAGCCCATCCGCCCCGGTGTAGTCTCCTGGCTCCAACTTGGTCACGGTCATTCGCTTCACAATGCTGTCAAAATCATTCATAGGCTATCGCCCTCCTTGTAGGTGTAATCTGGTATGCTCTTGCCCTTGCGCCTATCCTCCGCTGCCCAGCGGCGAATAGTGGCGGCATGGTTCTGGTAGGTCTTGCCCGTGGATGCCATGTACTCGGACAGCTTCTCCACATACTGCTGCCATAGGTCGGGTAATTCCGTTTGCAACTCGGCTATCTCCGTATCCGAAAGGAAAACATTCTGATAACGGCCTCGCACATGGGCGCTCTCACTCACTCTACTCAAGTTATTCTTCAAGTTACTACTACCTATTTTATTAGGGGCCAGTTTTCTGGCTATCTGACGGCCAACTTTTTGGCTATCAGCAGGCCAATTTTCTGGCCGTTTGACAGCCAGTTTTTTGTCCATCAGACGGTCAATATCCTGGCTGTCTGGCTGCTTCACATAGATTCGATTTGGCATCCCATTCCCACAGCGCCGACGCTCAATCAGCCCCGCCGTTTCCAATTCGGTCAATGCGTTTTTGACGGTTGAGGGACCTTTGTCCACCAGATCAGCAATCTTGTTGAGCGGAAAGACGATGTAGATATTGTCGTCCTCGTCTGTCCAGCCATTGACGCGGGAGAGGTTAGCTCTGTCCAAAAGAACGGTATATAGAACTTTGGCGGTCTGCGTTAAATCCACGTCCAGGAGGAACCGGGGATAGGGCAGATATGGGAGTAGTTTGCTATCTTTTTTCATGTAGTCTGCGATAGGGCTTCACCTCCTGGATTTGAAAGGCCGTTGCGGGCCGTCTAAGGGCCTTCCGGGGCGCTGGATAGGAAAAGTATCAGCCCCCCTATTGACCAGCACCCGGAAAGCATTGATAAATCAGGGCTTTTTAAGCCCTAAAGCGTGACAGTTCTGCCTTTGTTTCCGCTTACGCTCGGTGGCCTTGGTCCGCTTCATGCGTGTGGCACAGTTCGGGCAGTATTTCGCCCGATTGGATTTTGGCACAAAGTAGCTGCCGCAGATGGCGCAGGGCTTCATGCGGTCACGGTAGAGCAGGGCGGCGCACAGGGCATTGTCCAGCGGTAGGACGGCGGCGCGAAACCAGCGGCATACAAGCGAGTAGGTAATACTCTGCGGGCAGACACATTTCTCGCCGTTGTCCAGAAGCAGGCAGCACCCGCCGTCATAATTGCAGCAGCTATGTACCAGCCTTCGGGCGGTGCGGTACTGCTGATAGTTCATGTAGACAATCACGGTTCATCCTCTCCTGCGGGTAACTTGACGTAGGTATGGTAAGGCTGGGTGGGGCTGCGGCTCACCCAATGCCGCTTTACCAGCCCGACACGCTCCAACTCCGCCAGGGCATGGCCCACGGTGGAGGGGGTGCGGTCGATCAGCTTGGCGATCTCCGGGTTGATGAACGTCAGATACCGCCGTCCATGCTTATCCACGCTACCCTCGCCATTCACCGTCATGTCCAGCAGGATGCAGTAGACCTCTTTCGTAATCAGCCGCAAGTCCATCCCCAGCAGGAACCGGGGATAGGCCAGATAGGGCGGCAGGGTGGTACTGGCGGTGATGTAATCAGTTTTCATGTTCATTCTCCATTTCGTGTCGGATTTCATGTACCTTCTCGAAAAATTCTTTGATTGCGGTCGTGACAGAATACGCACTATTGCCCAATGCGTCAAATTGGGAAATTGACATTCCGGCGAAAATGCCTGCCCGGTGATGAAGGGATTTGATACCGGAAACATAGCGGGAGCAGAGAGACGTAAACTCTCTCAAAGCCGCTTCACCGTCCATCATCCCCTGCTTCTTCGGCGTGGGTGGTGCTATGGTCAGAACAGCAGCGGCTTCTTCCTGCTGGTCTGGGGGCAGTCTGGATATTTTCAGTGCGGCCCCTTTGGTGATTTTAGCGTCAGAATCCCGGATGATCTTCTTGGCCTCCGGGGTCAGATTGGCGGCAGTCTGAACAAGCTGCTCAACGGTGCGTTTGCTCACGCCCAGCTTTTCAGCGGTATCCTGTGAAAAAGACTTCGTGTCTAAAAGCGAGAAATTTTCGTTTTTAGCCGTCTGCCCGTTTCTCATGCCCTGTCGTGTCTCCGGGTGGATGGCTTCATAGAGTTCCTTCCGGCGCAGAAGCAGATCGCCCAACTCTCTATGGGACAGTCCCGCCCGAACAAAATTCTCGTCAATTTCGGCCAACTCTGCTTGCAGTCCGTCCGCATCGCTGATGGTACACTCGATCTCCGTCCAGCCCAGCAGCTTCACCGCCTCCAAACGGTGCAGACCGGCGATAAGTGTGTTATCCTGAGTAACGGTGATCGGATTCATCAGGCCCACAGCGGCGATACTCCGGGCGAGTTCTTCCACATTCCTCTGCTGGGTATCCCGCCGCCCTGGATTGATTTTGATTTCACTGATTTTGATTTGCATGATGATTGCCCTCAATGCGAAAATACCGCAATAATCCGGTTGAGCATTTCGCGGTCATGGCCGTCCAGAGATTCCCCCAGCCTGCGAAGTAAAGCAATTTCCTCCGCATTGAGCATCCGGCGGTCCAGGTGGAACCACTCCGCCACTCTGACGCCGCCATGACCGCCCTGGACGGTTTCAATCGGATAGGAGCAGGTCAGCACCACAATGTCGCGGCGAATTGTCCCGGTGCTGACGTTAAACTCATGCGCTAAATTTCCGTATGTATCATGCCGCCGGAGGCACAAAACCTCCAAAATCTTCTGGCGGCGTTCCCACGGGTTCAGGTCCATTTTTCAAAAACTCCCTTCGGTAAAATTGATGATTTATCGTTCTTGCTCTTTCTGCTGGTGCTGTCCTTCATGAGCCAGACGGTCAGCGGTTTTGCGTAGAGCCTCCACCGCCTTAATTTCATCCCTCATGGCATACATTTTCTGATAATCTGCATCCTTTTGTAGCGTCAATTTTGCAGCCTCGGCCCGCCACGCTTTGGTCGTGATCGCCTCGCCGGATTCTTTCAGCGATTTCAGAAAATGGGCGGCAGCATCGAATGACGTTAACTCCACGCTATGCTCCTGCTGGTATTTCTCCCGCTTGCCCGGTTTCACCTTGTCCAACTTCTGGCGGATGGGCTTGTACTTCTCGTACTGCGCCCACATTTCCAGTCGTTCATCCAGGACAGCGAGGCGGCGCTCTGCCTTGACAATCTGCCCACGGAGATCGTAATAATCCTTGTTCATGGCAGAGACTTTTTCATAAAGTTCCTGCATGGAATTGATGCCATTAGACTGCAAGAAAGCGAGTAGCTTTGCATTGTCTTGAAGGGCCTTAATCTTGCCGGAACGAGAACGGGCTTTGTTGCTGTTGACCTTGGCCTGGGCTTCATAAAGCCGGGCCACAAGGCTGCCGCCGTCCTGGGGCTGTTCCGCCCCAGCCTGCTCCTTCGTCCAGTTGTAAATCCGAGTAATACGGGCCTTGATTTCCTTCAGCAGTTTGTTGTCGGCGGCAATCTGGCGGTTAATATCTCCCTTCTCCGTAGCGATGCCCCGCCGCTCCATCTGACTGGCGGCAACGCCCATGTGGATGGAAGGGATTTTCTCAATGCCCTGCCGCTTGTAACTGCGGTGGTCGATGCGTTCCGGCCTGCCAGTAGCTTCTAAAGCCCGGTTCGCATAAGCGGCCCACGCCGCCCGCCACTTTTCGGCGTTCTCTCGATTGTTCCAGTCGGTAGTGTCCTCACGGTGATTCTTCCAGCCGCCTTTGCCGTCCGGGATGCGGTTGCCCTGGATGTCCAGTTCATAAACCTTCCGGCATTTCGGCCCCCAGCGTCCGTCTGGTTTCAGCGGGCGAATGGTCAGCATGATATGGGCATGAGGGTTGCCGTCCCCCTTGTCATGGAGCGCAAAGTCAGCGCACATTCCCTCTGCTACAAAATTGTCTTTGACAAATGACCGAACAAGTGCCAACTGCTCCACTCTGGACAGTTCCACGGGAAGGGCAACTTCGATTTCACGGGCAAGCTGGGCGTCGCTGGCTTTCTCGATTTGCTCCACCGAGTTCCAGAGAGTGGAGCGGTCTGCAAACTCTGGCGGGGCGTGGGCGGGGAGCATGATTTCTGTATGGACAACACCGGGCTTATGCGTGTAGTCGTGGGTTTTGCCGTCCCACTCATTTGTCAGCTTCTCGCCGCTCCGGTAGGCGGCAGCAGCGACAGCCGAACGGCCTACGCTCCGCTTGATGATTTGAATGGGACAGTGAAAAATCGCTATGTGATTTTCCTCCTTCCTCCGCAGTCAGTGGCGGGGAGATAAAGGCCAGCGGAAACGGAACAGACGCAAAGCGGATGTTTCGTTTTTGCTGGCGCACATGGGGTTTGGGGAAGGTACTTCCCCATCGCGTCCGCAAGGACGCAACAAGCCCCCGGCAGGGCGCACGACACCGGAACGGTGTATAAGTGCGCCGTTGTTCCAACGGACTATCCCTCGTCCCCAGTTTTCTGCGCTTTTTGTGCCGTTTCCCACGCTCCGGGCAGGCGGGAAAGGGCGATTAAAAACGCTTCTACCGCTTCGCCCTCCATGCTGGCGGTGAAGGGAAACACACCCTCCATAATCGCGCCATGCACAATCAGGCGATGGTTCCGGGCGTTGCGTTCTTCCTTGCGGATTCGGTTCAGAAGTATCTTCTGCTGGTTCTCCAACTGGCGGACTTCCTTCTCCGCCTCTGCCTTTTGGACCTCTAATGATTTGCCCATTTTGTTATCAAGCCTCCTTCGGCATCCAGCCATTTTTAATGAAAAATTTTTGCATTTTTTTGATGGCGCTGGTGACAGATTCATTGGCGCAACTGCCGCTCACACCCTCGGCTGCGGCGATCTCCCGAAACTTCTTTTTCAGAGCATACCGGGCATGAAGCCGCCGGGCCTGGATGGGGGAGAGATGGGTCATGGCTTCGGCCAGATGGACCAGCGTCAACTTTGCGGCGGCTTCGTCAATTTCTTGAAGCAGAAGTTCTTCCGGGGACAGCACCAGGAACATGGCGTGGTTCTCAATGGCGGGGGTACAGTCCATCGAATAAACATGGTAGTACTTCCGCTTATGGTCCTGCCGGTTCTCAATGAGCCGCCCTTCTTCCAGAGCAGCGGCTACCTCGTCCGGCACTTCCAGAAATTTGTCCTTCGGGTAGTGGGGGTAGTAGCGTCTTAGGTTGATGATTGCCATAGTGACCTCCTTCAGATAGCAGAAGGGACAAGCCGACACAGCAGCTTGTCCCTCCCGGCGATGGAGCATATCGCCCCTCACCTTATAGCCGTTTTGAACCGTCAATCGTCAAGGTGTTTTTTGAAAAACTTCGAAAATTTTTTCTTGACAGCGTTGATGCTCAACTCTACCGCTTGCTTTGAGCAGCCACAAATTTTCCCGACTTCCTCATAGCTAAGATCATACAACGCATGGAGCAAAAACCGCTCCCTCTGCTTCTCGGTACAGAGTGCCAGCACCGCAAGAATTTCCCTGCGGGTTTCCATGCGGCACACATATTCCTCCGGCGATTCGCAGTAGGGCAATCGGCCCTCGGTGACAACTATGTACTCGTCATAACCGCGCTCGTCCCAATGGTCTTTCCACTCGCGGTAAAGGCTCCGATCAAACTGCTTGGAAATCACCCAAAGCTCGTCAAGGGTGGTGGCATCGTCATAGGACAGATTGCGCCTATGCTTTCTGATGGTAATTCCCATCCTGCATTTTCCTTTCGTTCAGTTTTTGCTGGGACTGAACGAAAGGGGCGGGGAGCGGCACCGGGGCCGGAGTGATCGTCTTAGAAATACAAAAGCACCCGAACGGCACAAGGCCATTCGGGTGCAGGTAACAATATTATGGGCCGTCAGAAAACGACTATTTTCGCAATTCTGGGTGGACTTCACCGCTGCGGGGGGCAGGCTTTTTTTGACAGGCTCCTATCTATCTGTAATTGCATAGCGGCATTCCCCTAATATGTCGAGAAAGCAAATAGAAATGTGGCGGCTTTCATAAAACCGCCGCAGAAAATAAGCCTTATATGGATAAAGCTCCTACTATTCGCTGCAATCAGCCTTCATCGCCTAACGGAGCGGCGTAGTGATTCTGTACTGCTGCCGGAAGCTCGTCATACTGTACCTCGCTCCAATCCAGGACACCCCGGACTGGCATGACGGTCAGACGAATAAAGGCCCCTTCCCGCAGTTCTCTGGAAGTTCCAAAGGTGATCTCTTTCTCGCTCCCATTTTCGTCATAGGACAGCAGCGTGTAGGAATAGGGCAGGTTGCCTTTGAAGTTAATGACGCCTCCGTTAGAATCCACCTGTTCCACCTTGGTGTTGTCGATCTGGGCGTAATACTCGGCGCTGCCGGAGCCGGAGAGGAACCATGCGCAAAAGCCGACCAGACCAATGAGCAGGACGGCAACGACGCCTATTGTGATTTTCAATTTTTTCTTCATGTTGTTTGACACCCCTTACCAACCTTTTTTAGTGATGACCCGTTTGGGCTTTTTTGCTGTCTTTGGGGCTGCGCCTTTTTTCGCTGTCGCCACAAAAGCGGCGGCAATCAGCAGAGCGGCCAGCAAACTGAGCATACAAAGCAACGGATTCCAATGGACGGCCGCATCATAGCTACGGTATCCGATCAGCCCCATGCTTGCGGTCACGGGATACAAATTCGCCAAGGTCATGCTCCCTGCCGCAAACATCCCGCCGTAGCCGTAGACAAAGGCTACCACCGCTCCAATCAAGTGCCCGTTTGGAATGCGGGCGGCAATGGCGATGATTGGCAGAACCGCGATATAGAGGAACAGGCAGTTGGCCGTAATCTGCAACCCAGCCTGCATAACTGCTGGCAAATCACCGCCGGGAAAGCCCAAAAGGAAGAATGCCGTCACTGTGAACACGGTGCTGACGATCCCCAGGAACAGGGAAAGCAGTCCGCAGACAGCCAGCTTGCCAGCCAGCAGAGCGGGAAAGGACAGGGGGACCGTCAGAATATTTTTCAGCGTATCGTCCGTTCCCTCCCGGCTGATGATATATCCGGTAATCAAAGCGATGCACATAGGGAAAATTGTTGTGATGTTGTTCTTCAGGACCTGCTCCACGAAAAAGGAGAAGGTCCATACACTTCCATCCTGGGCGGTGGTGGAGAAAACGGTCAGCAGGACGGACAGCAGCATCAGGAAAACCCCTGCCCAGACCATGTGATACCGTTTCAGTTTCCAAACTTCGGTTTTCAGCAGTACCAGCATCTCAATCTCCCCCTCTCCTTTTATACAGCCGGTCAATCAGCAGAATGGACAGGACAGCCATTGCACTCAAAATCAAGACGGTCTGCATTGTTGAGGGAATCAGGTATTGCAGTTCCCCCAAGCTGCCCTTGACGCCATGCCGAACCATATCCCCCGCGCACCAGAGGTTTGTGAGGGGAATCGGCATCAGCCAGCACAAAAACTTCGGCAGGACGCCGAAACTGCTTTCGGCGGTCAGGCTTAACACGCTGTAAAAAATGCACAGCAGAACGGAGAAGATATAGGTCTTGCTGAAAAAGACCACCAGCACCACCAGCGGCAGGGTGCCAGCCGTGATGAAAATCCCCATCTCCACCGCCAGCCACAGCTTGTAGCCCAGCCCGCCGACCTCGGCAATCAGGCTTCCGCAGAAGATGGTGACGGCAGCGGAGGACAGGCAGAAGATCAGCCCGAAGAGGAACAGAACGATGATCTTGGCGAAGATCATCTGGGTGCTGGTCACCGGGATGGTCCGCAGGTTTTTGAAGGTGTCGTTGTCCCGCTCCATAAAGAACAGCATAGCGGCGATGACGCCGATGACGCAGGGCAGAAGCAGCTCCACCCCATAGCCCAGGACAAACTGGTAAAAGTCGTCAAAGAGCTCGGCTTTCGTGTCGTACCGCTCCATCATGCGGGGCGTCAGCATCATCAGTGCCAGCGGGGGCGGGAACAGGAACGCGGAGAGGATCACAAAAGGAATGAACTTCTTCCGTTTCAGCTTCTGAAGCTCACAGGAAATCAGCTTAAGCAATCCCCTCACCCCCGGTCACCCGCTTGAAGTAATCCTCCAGGCTTTCCTCCACAGTTGCGGCCTCCGACACCTCCAGACCATACTGCACAAAGGCAGAAACGATCTTTGCCACGGGGACCTTGGCAGAATCCA
>CAJTTS010000114.1 GCA_910579155.1 uncultured Oscillospiraceae bacterium
GCTTTAGCCAGCCGGGCAATTTCAAAGAAGAGAGTGCCTCTGGCGTCATTGAATCCTTTTCTTTTGCCAGCATTAGAAAACGCCTGGCAGGGAAAACCTCCACACAGGAGGTCGAAGGGGGGCAGGTCTGCGGGGTCGATCTTTGTGGCGTCTGGATAGTATCGTTCCTCCTCTCGGATGTGGTGGATGGCGCGGTAGCTGGCGTCGGCGTACTTGTCGATCTCGCAGTGGCCAACGCATTGGAAGCCCCCGGCCCGGTCCAGTCCGGCCCGGAAGCCGCCGATCCCCGCGAACATATCAAAATAGCGGATCAGGTCATTCGTCACCTCCATCATTTTGCAGCGCAAGCAGAAAGCCGAGGACATTGTCATCCAAGTCCCCGGCCCCCTGCGGCTGCTCGGTTTTTTCTTTTACAGAGATAAATTCCACGCTGTGCAGTTCCTCCCGGATGACCGCGCGGATCTCCTCCAGCAGAGCGTCCCGTTTATAGCCCTTGCAGATCATCCGGCACACAGCGTCCGTCCGCTGTCCAGCGGGGATAGCCCGGATGATTCCCCACGCCTCCCGCTGGTGGGGAGCGGAGAGGTTGAGGGAGAGGTTCACCCGCCGCTTATCCGCCACCCTTCACACCCCGCGACAACTGGCCCACAAGGCGCTCGTAGCCTTTGGCGTTCAGGCATACGTCATCCAGGATAAGAGGCCGGCAAAGGCCGTCTGTGGCCGACACATGGCGCTTCAGGAGCGCCGCCCCGCCGCCCAGGAAGATGGCGGGCATGGCACGGGTATCCAGGCCGCTCTCGGTAATGGCGGACAGCAGGCGGCGGGTATAGGCTCCGGCCTCCCGGTGGATGATCTCCCTAACCTGTTCGCCTGTGCTGCCGGACTCACCCCGGAGACAGCTCTCGATCTGCGCCGCCGTCATGGACAGGCCCAGGGAGCGGCGGATCTGCTCGGCGATCTCGTCCAGACAGCGGATCATGCCCAGCTCTAAACTGCGGCAGGTGGCGGCGTTGGGGATTCGCCCATCCAGCCGCATCAGGTCCACCGTCCAGCCGCCGATATCCGCCACGATGACGGAGGGTTCGTCCAGCAGCTCTGTCTGGGTGAGTACGGCGGCATATCCCTGGGGGAACAGGGATACCGCTTCGATGGTCACGGTGTAGGCCGCCCATTCATAGTGGAAGGACACCGGCTTGCCATCCCGCAACAGATATTCCCTGAACTTTTTCTTATCCCGCCCAAAGCTGGTGAGGGGCAGGCCCGCCGCCAGGTGAACAGCCGCCGTAGGTCCTGCCTGCCGGTGTTCCAACTCCTTTGCGATGGCCGCCAGGGTGAGCAGGTAGTAGTCCTCCGTCACCGTTTTGTCCTTTTGGAGCGGTTGGCGTCCGGTGCCCACCACATAGTACCTGCCGTCCAGCTCCAGCACGTCCTTGCGGGTGTAGGGCTCGTGCTCGTATCCCACCAGGCCGGTGGAGAAGGAGAAATGGGTGGTTTTCGTGGCAGCGTACCCATGGTCCACCCCGATCATAACTGTGTTGCTCATCGTGCGTCGTCTCGCTTTCGTTTCACTTTTTTACTTTTCGGCCCTTGCCGTGCCGCCTGAATGTCTGGGTCGTTAAGATCCCAGTTGCAGAACGGCAGCGCAGTAAATGTTCTGATTTCCTCCGGTGTCAGGTATTTGGCGCACAGCCGGGGAAGGTAAAGGGGAATCTCCTCGTTGTTATAGAGGTAATTAACGCCCGTGCCGTACACGATGTCCTGTGCCAATTTCGTTTTCAACACCTGGATTTCAGCCAGATCGAAAATTTTATAGATGGGCCGTCCAGTGAGTTCCTGATAGGCGGGCTTTCCCATATAGACAAGAGGCTCAAACAGGCGCTTCCGATAGTCCGCTGCGTCTGCGAGGGTGTCTGGATCTCTCAGTGCCGCCATATACACTTCCTTACCCTGCCCCACCAGCCATCTGCGGAAATCAAGAAAGCCATATTCGGTGAAGCCATACCGGTCCATGACGGCGGCTGCGCTCCACAATCCATACTGATGGGCCAGCTTTATGTAAGCGCTGGCAATGTCATCGAATTGTTTCGCCTGCTCCGGCCCCATGCCCATCAACTGTTCCATCAGCCATTCATTGGGGCCGCCCCGGTGCTCTTTGGCCTGATTGATTAGGGCCCAGAAGGTGTCCCGATCGATCTCCGTAATGGCAGGATCGCTCATCGTGCTTCACCTCGTTTTTTCTCGTTTTTTTGCTGGAACAGCCCCCTCGCCTGCTCTGGCGCGGGGGACAGGATAGACTGGAACCCCAGATTTTCCAGCGTCTTGACATACAGCTCCCGCTCAAATTCTTGGTATTCCGGGGTGGTGGCGTCCACCTTGCCCAGCACCGCCTTTTCATAGCAGGCGCCGGGGACAACCTCCCACGTTACCGCGTGGAACTGGGCGGCGGTGAGGTAGCGCAGGAGCATATGCCCATCCGCCGCCTCAAATAGTCCCCGTTTATCCTCATAGGGGAATTGGGTGTAAATATTGATACCGGTGAGGCGCTTTGCCGCATGAAACATGGTTATGCCGTATCTGTCCAAATATGGGGCGATCAGCCCATAAAACCGCTTCATTTCCTCTGTGGATGACACCTTGGGACTGACAGCCAGAAGCGCGGAGCGAAATTCACCGGCCTCGTTTCGAAGTTTCTCACACTCACGCTCAAACAGGAATTTATCAAGTTCCGCTTGGTCAACGCATTCGGCCAATTCCTGTTCAATTTGGGCGGAGTGCTGCTGTTCAGCTTCCATTTCCCGCAGGAGATCCGGGTGCGTCAGTACAGCACGGAGGTTTTTCCAAAAGTCCATGCTTATCCCGCCTTTCTGAACTTGGTCAGAAATCGGTCCAGCACATGGATACGACCCTGCACCTTGGCGGCGGACACGTCCAGCCCGCTCATCTGGCCCTGGATGCGGCGGCGGATGGCCTTCAGCGCCTGCTGGTCGTTGCAGCACTCCACCACCACATACTCGCTGCCGTGGGCCAGCACCTCCCGTTTGCCCGTCTCGTCCCGGATGCTGGCCATCAGCCGTTGACCTAAACGCTTGCGGTAGCTGTCTTGGAGCGCCCCATCGTCGCCGCGCACATCGTATTTTGCCAGAATGGCAGCGATCTCCCCGGAGCTGATCCGCATTTCGGTGAACAGCCGGTCCATGATCTCCGCCTCCGCCTGGGGCGGCAGGATGGGCTTCATCGTTCTGCCCCCTTCTGCCTGAGCGCCTTGGCCTTTGATGGCATATGGCGGGCTGGGTCGGGTGTACCTTGGGCCAGCTCCGGGCCCAGCCCGTTCACATACCGGATCATCTCCCGCACATTGCCGCACTGGAACTCCGGCTCCTGGAAGCCGTACCGCTCCGTGTACAACACCCACTTGGCGTTTTCGTGGGGGCAGTCCAGCGTTATCAAGAAGTATTTCCCGTCCCGCTCCCCGGCCAGCGGCTCAAACCGCGCATCGTCATACAGCGGACCATCCATGGGGCAATTATTTTTGAACCAGACATAGTAATTGTCCAGGATGAATGGATCGGTGATGCCCATGACTGCGGGGGCGATCTGCTTCAGGCGGCCCGCCAGGGACTCGTCCCGGCAGAACCAGTCATACCAGCCCGCCTCGATCTGGACGGATCGGGCCTTATCGCTGAACGCGCCCATCCGGTACATCGTCTGCCACTGGCGGACAGAGACATTTTCACGCACCGTCATCCCTCCCCAGCTTCAGCGTTTGTTTTTTCAATCAGACACCTCGTTTCGTATGGATTTTTGTTCTTTTTAGGCGCTGTTGGCCTGCATCGTGTAGTGGTTCTCCTTGGAGGCCGGGGCGTCGAACAGCGCCGCCAGCAGGTATGCCTTGGTGTTGCGCACCCGGGTCTTGTTTTCCAGGATGGCGTCCAGCAGGCGTTCGATGTGGGAGCTGTTGATCTGCGCGAACCGCTCCCGCACCAGCGTCGTGGGATATTCCCGGTTCCGCCCGATGCGGATGGTGGGGCTCTCCGTCAGGGCGGCCTCCAGCATGATCTCCACGAACTCGTCCACCTGCTCCCGGTTCTCCACGGTGCGGATACAGCCGTACTCGATCTGCGCCCTGATCCGCTCCAGCTCCGAATGTACGTCGGGACAGGGCCTGTTCTCCGCACAGCCCGCCCCGCTGGGCGCGCCCGCGCGGGCGTTCCGTCCTTCTGTCTGTCGGGATAGATTAGTTTTTGATCGATTCGTACTTACTTGATTAGTATTTAATTGCGCGGGCTTCGCCGCACATGGCGCTGCCGCATCCGGCCCCGCCATATACGGGTTTTCCGGACGTGGCAAAGGCATATCCGGCCCCTCCGGTTGCGGTGGCGGCGTATCCGGCTCGATGGGCTGCTCATAGATCACATATTCGGTATCGGTGATCCGCCCATTTGCCCCGCGAAGCTGGCGGCGGACGATGTAACCCGCCTGCTCCAGCTCCCGGATGGCGGAGCCGATAGCGTCCACGCCCTCCTTGCAGATGGCGGCCAGCCCCCGAGTGGTGTAGTTCCAGGACTCCGGCAGGGACAGCATGATGGACAGCAGGCCCTTGGCTTTCAGGGACAGGCCGGTGTCCTTTAAATGATGGTTGCTCATGACGGTATAATCCCGCGTCCGTTCCACTCTGAAAATTGCCATTTCTTAAACACTCCAATCAAACAAATATAAGGGCCGGAGCGCGTCAGCGCCCCGGCCCAGCCGATTTTTTATTATGATAAATGACGGCAAGCGGCCGCCTGCTCATCGTTCTTGTCCGCCGCCTCCGGCTTTGTGCCGGGAATTGGGCCTGTCATGGGCGTTGGGACCAGCCTTTTCGGGCTCGTCCGGCGGCAGGACGGTGAAAACATCCTTGCCCGGCACCAACCCCAGGCCCCGGCCATTGTCCCATTTGATGTGCAGGGTGCCCGCATCGTCGATGTCAAACAGGGTTCCCCTGGTCCCAGGCTCGACAGGCCGCGGGTCGTCCACCATCTCCACCAGTTCGATCCTGGAGCCAACGGGGTACCGCGCCCGCAAAGCGTCCAGCCGTTCCCTTCGGATCATCATGTCCTCACCCCCCTTCTGTGCCGCCCACCTCAATGGGCAGCATCTTCTCCAAAATATCCGCGATGGCGGCAAACACCCCGGACAGCTCCCGGGCCTCCTTGACCGAGTCCTCGATCTCGTCCTGCCTCATCCGGGCGCCCTCCACCCAGAGCCGCACATTTTCCTCGCTGGGGGTGAGCAGCACCGCCCGCTCAAAGGCTTTGCAGAACAGCCCCGCCACCTTGCCCCGGTGCTCAGCCTCAACGTCCAGCACCCGGATCTCCTTTTTTGCCTTGAGCAGCTCCACCGCCTGGGCGGCGGCCTCGGCCCGCTGCTCCTCCGGTACATCCTGGAGCTGGCGGGTCAGGTTGTAACCCTGGTTGATGGACAGGTCGCCGCTGTCCAAAGCCTCCCGGATGGGGGCTGGGGCGTGCTCGTCGATCTGCATCACCTTGCCCATGGTGCGCTCACCCAGGCCCACAGCTTCGGCCAGTTCTTTGCGGGTATCCACAGGAGAAATCGGGTTCGGCAATATTGCCAAACCCGATTTTGCGTCCTCACTTTTCTGATCCCCGCCGCCTGCAGACATATTTTCTTTTGCCCTGGCCTCAATGTCCGGCTTCAGCCGGAGGGCGATCTTGCCCAGCTCCCACTTGTCCAGGTTGCGGCGGCCCTTCTGGGTGTCCAGCGCCCACTGCTTGGCCTCCAGCATATCTTCAAACGAGAACACGGCCATCTGGTAGGGCAGGCCGTGCTGTTCGCACAGCCTCTGCCGGTTGTGGCCGTCAATGACCACCATGTCCTCGTTGACGATGACCGGGGAGTAGCAGCCGTTTTTCAGGATGTCCGCCTCCAGGGCGGCGAGCTGCTCCCCCGTCAGCGGGGGGAGCAGTTCAGCCATCTCAGGCAGGACGGTGGGGCTGCGCTCCGTACTGCTGTATATGGTTCCGGTGTTGCGCATCAGGCGGCCTCACTGGCACTGCCATCCTCGCTGGCCGCGCCAGCGGCCTCCTCCACCTTCCGGGGGGACAGGAACTCCACCTCGGTGGCCTTGATGAGAAAACCGGGCTGGCGGGTGGGGTCCTCCGCGAAGCAGATGGTCTCGAAGTCGCCGGAGGCGGCCAGCTTGCAGCCCTTGTAGGCGAAGGCGGCGCACCGCTCCGCCAGAGCGCCCCGTACCTTGATGGAGATGAAGTCGGTGAGCTTGTTGCCGTCCCGGTCCCGGTAGCGGCGGTCGGAGGCGATGCGGAGGATGGCGTAGGGCTTGCCGTCCTCATGGCACTTCAGCTCCACATCGTTGGTCAGGTTCCCGATTGCGGTAATTTTCAGCATAGCGTTTCTCCTTTTCAAAGTTGTGATTTTTTTGTTTCCCCGCCCTACGGGCGGGGAAACAAGCTGAGGATTATATATAATGTATAGGGAAAGCGGAGGCCCCCTCAAAAGAGGGAGCCTCCAGGGGTGCGCTTAGTACCCGGTCTTGGGGAGCGGGGTGGGCTTGCCGTAGACGGTGGTAACCCAGCGGCTGATGGCCTGCACCCAGACCCCGTTGTACACACCGCCCACATCCGCGATGTTGACGAAGCTGCTGCCAGCGGTCAGGCCAGCCACAGCGGTACACTTGATCTGGGGCTTCTCCACCTGGGCAAAGCCAGCCGGGGCCTGACCGAAGACGAACATCACTTCCGTCACCCGTTCATTGGCCGCGAGGCCCAGGGCGGCGGGGGATGCCTGCAGGGTATAGTTCTTCTGCGTACTCAGGTTGTCCGCCAGCGTCCGGTACTCGCCGCCGTTCACCCGGTAGGTGATCTTATAGGTGCCGGGGAAGTTGTAGGTGCCCGTCACCACCGTGTTCAGCCGAACCTCGGCGGGCAGGGTGTCGCGCCAATAGAACGACGTGAGCATGACGTTGGAATTGTTGCCGATGCTGGAGAAGGTATAGTTCACCGGCTGGCCCGCCATGGCCTCCTTGGGGCCGGTTTTGGTGATGGATACCCCGGTGGTCAGGGACTTGTTGGTCACCTCGAAGCGCACGATCTGGCCCGCGTGCTCCAGATAGGCGGTGAGCTCCTGGCCACTGACGCCGTAATTTGCCGGGGCCTTCACTTCTCGGATGGTGTACCGGCCCAGCGGCAGGGGCTTGGAGGAGGCCACACCCCGGCTGTCGGAGCGGATGGTGTCCACCAGGTTGCCTGCCTTGTCCCGAATCTCGAACACAGCGCCCTCCAGCAGACTGCCAGCGGGCAGGCCGTTGGTGGGGTTGTAGTCAGCGGATTTCTTGGTGATCTGGATCTGGGCTGTGATGGGGATGTTCTTCCACTCGATCAGCGTCGTTTCGCCAGCGGTGACATAAACGGTCTTGAGCTGGGTGTCCGGCACATAGCCCGGGTTTTCCAGTTCGCGTAGGTAGTAGCGCCCGCTTTCCGTCAGGCCCTCAATGTAGACGTAGCCGTTGTTGTCGCTGGTGTACTGCCCGATGGGGGTATTTTTGCTATCATAGAGCAGGAAGGATACGCCCTGGATGCCCTTACCGGTGGTGCTGTCGGTCTTGTGGATCAAAATTCCTGCGAAAGCCTTGTTTTTCACCGTCAAAGTGGTGCCTTGGCCATTATCCTTCATGGTGAAGTAATGGGGCGTGGAATCCAGCTTGAACTCCTTCGGGCAGGCCGTCTCAACGGCATAGTAATTGCCCGCATCCAACTGGAGGGTGGCCCGTCCATCGCTGCCGGTGGTAATGGTGTCCACCAGCCCGCCGTCCGAAGTGCGGCGGATCTCGAAGGTCACGTTGGGGATGCGCTTGCTTTCGTTCCCCTCCACCACCTTGATGAGCTCGAAATACCCGACGGGCGTGTTATAAAACACCAGCGTTTGACAGTCATCGGGGTTGATCTGAACCGTCTGGCTCTGCGCGGCCGGGTCGATGGTGTACCCAGGCAGGCATTTTACCTCCTTGACGATGACAGTGCCCGTGAGTCCAGTGATCCGAATTTCACCCGAGGAATCCGTCTCATACAGCCCCTTGCTGCTCATGTGGCCGTTGTCATAGTCCACGTAGGAGCCGTCCGCATAGGTGAGCTGGAACTGCACTCCGCTCAGCGGCTTCTGGTTGTAGAAGCGCAGCGTCATCGCCTCGCCTACCTTGATTTTGATGGACTTGGGCGTGGTATCGAGCACGTAGCCCTCCACGGTCCTGATCTCTTTGGCTGTGACAGTGGTGCCGGGCTCCAGCCCCTCGATCACGATACGGCCATTTTCATCGGTGATATATTCGCCGTTGGAACTGCCAATGACCGCGCCGCTGGAATCGGTGACTAAGAAGGTGACGCCTTTGATGGGGGTGGTGGTGCCAGTGATATATTTCTCGATCACCAGCCGGGTTTTGGGGTCGTTCTCGAAGATCAAATCGTTTCCGCCGCCATTCCCGCTGCCGCCAGCCGTGCCGCTGGTTACGGTATTTTTGCCGCTTTTCAGCGTGATTGTTTGCGGCGTGGTGTTGAGCACGTAGGTGTCGGGCACCTTATATTCCGTCACCACCACGGTGGAACCAGGCAGGAGTCCCCCGATAGTCACAGTGCCGTCCTTCCCAGTGGTGTACCGCCCGATCAGCTCGCCACTGGCGTACTTCACGGTGAAGGTGGTGTTGGGGATGGGCTTCCCAGTGACAGAATCCACCTTGGAGATGGTGAGGGAGCACAGGGGATCGTTGTAAAAATATGCGTGTTGCGTATCGTCGCCGGGGTTGACCACGATGGTCTGGCTGCGGGAATTGGCGTCAATGGCGTACCCAGACGGGCTGGACACTTCGGTTGCGATGATCGTGCCAGTGACATTGGAAATCACGATTTGCCCCTCGGCATTGGTGAAGTACAGCCCATTGGAGGACACTTTGCCGTTCGCCGTGTCCACCACCTTGCCATCGGCGTAGATCAGCTTGAACTGCGCCCCCTCCAGCGGTGCCTTGTCCAGGCTGGACAGCTTGTGGATGATCAAATTGCCCTGCTTCTGGTTGCGGAACTCCAGCGTTACCGTCTGTCCCGCTTTGATTTTTGCCACCTGCGGCACGTTATCCAGAATGTAGCCTTCTTTCGCGCGAACCTCCTTGACCACCAGCGAGGTGCCGGGGTCGATGCCCTCCACCAGGAAGGTGCCCGCGCGGTCTGTCACGAATTTGCCGTTGGCGTCGCCCACCACGGTGCCGACGCCATTCACTATAGGTAGGGAATTTTTGAATAGCCGGAAGCATGTTTTCCTGGACTACGAGCCGTCTCCTGACGTTACGCCGTACCACCCCGCCACCTACAGGGAAATCAGGGCGTGGGTATTGCAGGAGTACGGCTTGAAGGTTTCTTCCCGGTATG
>CAJTTS010000115.1 GCA_910579155.1 uncultured Oscillospiraceae bacterium
TCAGGCCGAAGGCCTCCAGGGTGACCTTCAGCTCCACCCCCGCCTGACGGTTGATATTGACAAACTGGTTGTGGTCCAGCTTGATAATATTGCCATTCTGCCCGGCCACCAGGTCGGCGATGCGCAGCAGCTCGCCGGGCCGGTCGGGCAATTGCACCGAGAACGTGAAAATCCGCCCGCGGTTGATAAGGCCGTGCTGCACCAAAGAAGAGATGGTGATTACGTCCATGTTGCCGCCGGACAAGACGGAAACCACGTTCTGCCCCTGGCAGTCCAGGTGTTTCAGGGCCGCGATGGTGAGCAAGCCCGCGTTCTCCACCACCATTTTGTGCTTTTCCATTACGTCCAGGAAGGCGTCCACCAACTCGTCGTCGTCGATGGTGATGACGCCGTCCAGGTTCTTCTGGATGTAGGGAAACACCTGGTCGCCGGGGGTTTTGACCGCCACACCGTCGGCAATGGTGCTGATGGGGTCCACGGTGGCCACATGGCCCGCCTCCAGGCTGGCCTTCATGGACGCCGCCCCGGAGGGCTCCACGCCGATGACCCGCACGGAGGGGTTGAGCAGCTTGGCCAGGGTGGACACCCCCGCCGCCAGCCCGCCGCCGCCCACAGGGACCAGGATCACGTCCACGTCGGGCAGGTCCTTGAAGATTTCGTAGGCGATGGTACCCTGGCCGGTGGAAACGGTCAGGTCGTTGAAGGGGTGGACGTAGGTCAGCCCCTCCTCCTGGCTGAGCCGGGCGGCCAGCGCCGCCGCGTCGTCGAAGGTCTCGCCGTGGAGCACCACCTTCGCCCCGTAATCCTTGGTATTGTTCACCTTCACCAGAGGGGTGGTGGTGGGCATGACGATGGTGGCCGCCACCCCCGCCGCCTGGGCGGCGTAGGCCACGCCTTGGGCGTGGTTGCCCGCAGAGGCAGTGACCAGGCCCCTGGCCTTCTCCTCGCCGGTGAGGGTGGAACATTTGAAATAAGCGCCCCGAATTTTATACGCCCCCGTGACCTGCATGTTCTCCGGCTTGATGTAAACGTGATTGCCGGTGGTCTTGGTGAAAAAGGGGCTGTATATCAGGTCGGTGCGGTGGAGCACGCCGTCCAGAACCTTACGGGCGGCCCGGAAATCGTCTAGTGTCATCATGGAAAGGACTCCCTTGTTTTGATTGAAACAGCACTTTATTGTACATGAAGAAATTGTTAAAGTCAACCGGTCCTCCCCCCTTCTTCTTGACAGGAACCTTGTCCGGGGAGTAAAATAGAAGCCAGAATCCGGAAAGGGGGCAACCGCCTTGTCTTATGTGAAAAAACGCAGCGTCCTGCCCGTCTACCTCATCGGGGCCACTTGGCTGTTATGGGCGCTGTTCGCCCCCCTGTACCGCCCCACCCACTATATTATGGCGGCGCTGGCCTCCCTGGTGGCCTACTACGTGGGCAAGATCATCTTCCCCGACAAGGGATACGAGGTCCGGCAACCCACCCAGGCCACGCCCAAAGCAGAACCGCAGCCCGCCCCCAGGCAGGAGGCGAAACCCAAATCCACCGGCAACCCTGAAATCGACGCGCTGCTGGTGGAGCGCAACCGGGCCATCTCTGAGATGCGCAGGCTCAACGACTCCATCAAGGACGAGAAAATCTCCGCCCAGATCTCCCAGATGGAGGCCACCACCGGCAAGATCATCGACACCGTGGTGGAAAAGCCGTCCAAGCTGCCCCAGATCCGCAAGTTTATGAACTACTACCTGCCCACCACGCTGAAGTTGCTCAACGCCTACGACCGGATGGACGCCGCCGGGGTGTCCGGAGCCAACATTGACGGCGCCAAGGGCAAGATCGAGGATATGCTGGACACCATTTGCACCGCCTTCACCCGCCAGTTGGACGATTTGTACGGCGAGGAGGCCATGGACGTGTCCGCTGAGATCAAGGTCATGGAGCAGATGCTGGCCCAGGAAGGCCTGGGCGGAATGACCCTGGGCGGGTCGTGAGGAGGGTCCATGAACAAAAAACCGATCCTCAAAAATGGCTACCGGGTTCTGGCCATTGTATGGACCCTGGCCGCCGCCGCCATGGCGGTGGCGTTCGTACGGCGGCTGGCGGAGTTTAACCTGTTTTTGCTGCTGATGACAGCGCTGAGCACCATCATCGCCGCCGGCTTCTGGAAAACCTACCACAGGACCCCGGAGGCGGTCTCTCCGGTTGACCCTTTTGACGCCCCACCCAAATTCGCCGATAATCCGGTGTTGTTTGACGATGACCCAAATCAAGATTCGGAGGAGAAAAACCATGAGTGATGAACTGAACACAATGCCCGAGCTGACCCTGGACCCCACCGGCGCCGCCGCTGCGGCTCAGGCCGCCCAGGCGGCGGAGGCCGCTGTCCCCAAAGCCCCGGAGGCCCCGTCCCTGACCCTGGAAAACACCATCAGCCCCGACGACGCCGCCGCGGTCCAGGCCGCACGGGACGCCCAGGCCATCCAGTTGGACGAGAGCCAGCTCTCCGAGGCGGAGCGGAAGGTCGTCAACGACTTCGCCCAGAAGATCGACATCACCGACTCCACCCAGGTGCTCCAATACGGCGCCGCCGCCCAGAAAAACATTGCCGGCTTTTCCGAGAACGCGCTGAACAACGTGCGCACCAAGGACCTGGGCGAGGTAGGCGAGGCGCTGTCCTCCCTGGTGGTGGAACTGAAAACCTTTGGTCAGCCGGAAAAGAAGGGCATCGCCGGATTCTTCCAGAAAAAGAAAAACGAGCTCACCGCCATGAAAGCCAGCTATGACAAGGCGGAGGTCAATGTGGACAAGATCGCCTCCATTCTGGAGGGCCACCAGGTCACGCTGATGAAGGACATCGCCATGCTGGACCAGATGTATGAGCTGAACACCAAGTATTACAAGGAGCTCACCATGTATATCCTGGCGGGCAAGAAGGCGCTGATGAAGGCCCGGAACGAGGATTTGGAGACGCTGCGCAAAAAGGCCGCCGAGAGCGGCTCCCAGGAGGACGCCCAGAAGTACAATGATTTTGCCAATCTCTGCAACCGGTTTGAGAAGAAGCTCCACGACCTGGAGCTGACCCGGATGATCTCCATCCAGATGGGCCCCCAGACCCGCATGATCCAGAACAACGACACGCTGATGCTGGAGAAAATCCAGTCCTCCCTGGTGAACACCATCCCCCTGTGGAAAAGCCAGATGGTGCTGGCTCTGGGGTTGGAGCACTCCCGCCAGGCCACCGCCGCCCAGGCCGCCGTCACCAATATGACCAACGACCTGCTGAAGAAAAACGCCGAGATGCTCAAGATGGGCACCATCGAGACCGCCAAGGAGGCGGAGCGGTCCATTGTGGACATCGAGACCCTCCAGCACACCAACCAGCAGCTCATCTCCACCCTGGACGAGGTGATGCAGATCCAGAAGGACGGCGCCCAGAAGCGCAAGGAGGCCGAGCTGGAGCTGGGCCGCATCGAGGGCGAGCTGAAGCAGAAGCTGCTTGAACTGAGGGGTTAAGCAATGAGATCAATCCTGATGCTTGGCATCCTGGCGATCCTGGCTGTCACAATCCTGGCCGTTGTGGGTAACCGGGGGACCGGCGTATTTAAAAAGCAAGGCGTGGCCTGGGGGCTTACCCTGTTGATGGTCTTTGCCGCCGTCGGAATCGGCTACGCCAAGGCCCCGGCCAATAACCACCCCGCGCCCGAGCCAGATTTGCCCGGCGCCCCTAACGGGGCCGCCTCCTTCGTGTGGGACGACGCCGGTGTGCTGTCCAGCGAGACCGTGCGGACGCTGGACCAGCGCAACGAGCGGCTGTGGAAGCAGTACGGCGTATCCATCGGCGTGGTCACCTGCAACTACGGCAGGGACGACCTGGACCAATACGCCATGAAGCGGGCCGAGGAGATGGGCCTGGGCGGCTATGACATGATCGTGGCACTGGATATCAGCGGCGACAACTATTGGTTGATCCAGGGCAGCGACATCAGCGGGGCGTTTACCGACCAGGACTGCTCCGACTATGCCTATGAGTATATGGAATACGATTTCGCACGCGGCTTTTACGGCGACGGCCTGCTCAGCCTCACCGAGGCGCTGGAGTCATGGTATGAAGACTATTTTGATTGACCCGGGAAAGGAGGCGGCTCCATGGAAGGATTTTCTGATCTGATCGTCATCATCGTGCTTGCGGTGATCCTCCTGCTGGTGATGGAGGGCTCCCACCGGCGGCGCTACCGCAATGGGTGGTACGGCCCCACCTACGTTTACCGGCCCTTCTATATCTTCCGCCCCCGTCCCCCGCGCCCGCCCAGGCCGCCCCGCGGCCCTGGGTTCGGTCCCGGTCCAGGCCCCGGCTTTGGACCAGGTCCCGGCATGGGCTTCGGCCCCGGTCCCCGTCCCGGTCCCCGCCCCAACCCCCGCCCCAACCCCGGCCCCCGGCCCGGCGGTTCCTTCGGCGGCAGCCGCCCCGGCGGAATGTTCGGCGGCGGCAGGCCCTCCGCGGGGCCTCGTCCCGGCGGCTCCTTTGGTGGGGGACGCTCCTTCGGCGGAGGAGGCCGTTCCGGCGGCTCCTTCGACGGCGGACGCTCCTTTGGTGGCGGCGGCCGTTCCGGCGGCTCCTTCGGCGGCGGACGCTCCTTTGGTGGCGGCGGCCGTTCCGGCGGCTCCTTCGGCGGCGGACGCTCCTTTGGTGGCGGCGGCCGTGGAGGCGGTCGCCGCTAACACCGCCGGTATATTCTAAAGGGGGTGGGCCTCGGCCCGCCCCCTTTTTGCAACGCTGCCCACAACGGCTCCGCGCTCCCCATTGTCACGCCGCGCCTGTTTGAGACACGCGGCTTCGCGCTTCGTCTCTGTTTTGTCCAAAATTTACCCCGTCAACCAAAAAAAATCGACATCTTTAGAGAAATTAGAAAAAAAGCGAGAAATCCTTTTTCAGATATGCTATAATATCCATGTATGAATATGTAAAAGTCTGCGAAATGCGGGCCGGACCCGCGGGAAGGAATTGAACGCATGGGTATTGCGGACATCATCTCACTGCTGGGCGGGCTGGCCTTTTTCCTGTTCGGCATGACTCTGCTGGGAGACGGCTTGAAAAAGGTGGCCGGCAGCAAGCTGGAGACCATCCTGGGCAAACTGACCTCCAACCCCATCAAAGGAGTGTTATTGGGAGCGCTGGTGACGGCAGTCATCCAGTCCTCCTCCGCCACTACCGTCATGGTGGTAGGTTTCGTCAACTCGGGCATCATGCAGCTTTCCAACGCCGTGGGCATCATCATGGGCGCCAACATCGGCACCACCGCCACCGGCTGGGTGCTGACCCTGGCCGATGTGGAGGGTACGGGAGGCTTCTCCTCCGCCACGGTGTTCGCCTTCATCGCCTTTGTGGGTATCATTCTGTATTTCTTCTGCCGGAAGCAGGAGCAAAAGAACGTGGGCCTGATCCTGCTGGCGTTCTCCGTACTTATGAGCGGTATGCAGACCATGAGTTCCGCCATGGATCCGCTAAAAGAAAACGAAGCGTTCCTGAACTTCATCTCCGCCGCCTCCAACCCGGTGGTGTCCCTGTTTATCGGACTGCTGGTAACGGCAGTTATTCAGTCCTCCTCCGCCTCCATCGGTATCTTGCAGGCCCTGTCCGTCACAGGAGCCATCAGTTACGAGGTAGCTATCCCCATGGTGCTGGGTATGTGTATCGGCGCATGCGTGCCGGTGCTGCTGTCCGCCATCGGGGCCAACGTCAACGGTAAACGCACCGCCGTCATCTACCTGTACTTCAACATTGTGGGTTCCGTGCTGTTCATGGCCCTCTTCTACCTGCTTCACGCCTTCGTGGAAATGGACTTCATGGCCGGCCCCGCCGATCCCCTGGGCATCGCCGTGTTCAACACCGTGTTCAAGGTGGCCGCCACCCTGGCACAGCTTCCCTTCACCTCCCTGCTGGTGCGGCTGGCCTGCGCCACCATCCGGGAGGAGCGCTCCGAGGACGACGAGGAGTTCGAGGAGAACCTGCTGGACGAGCGTTTCCTGCGCTACCCGCCCCTGGCCCTGGAACAGAGCGGCCACACGGTGGTGCGCATGGCCGCCGCCTCCACGAAGAACCTGAACCGCTCCATCGAGCTGTTCACCACCTTCAGCGGGGAGAAATATGATAAAATCCTCAGCCGGGAAAACGTGGTGGACCGCTATGAGGACAAGCTGGGCAACTACCTGTTCCACCTGAACAGCCAGGGGCTCAATGAGCGCGAGACCCTTATCAGCTCCCACTACCTTCACTGCCTCACGGATCTGGAGCGTATCTCCGACCACGCGGTGAACCTGGCCGGTTTGGCCAAAGAGATGGACGAAAAGGGGATCTCCTTCTCCCCCGACGGCTTGGACGATATGAACCGCTCCGCCGACGCGGTGCGGGAGATCGTCTCCCTGGCCCAGCAGGCGCTGGCGGAGGAGGACATCGACCTGGCCCTCCATGTGGAACCCCTGGAGGAGGTCATCAGCACCATGCTGGAGGGCATGAAGCTGCGCCACATCCGACGGCTGCAAAACGGCGTGTGTACCCTGGAGATGGGCTTCATCATCAACGACATCATCAACAACCTCGAACGCGTTGCCGCCCACTGCTCCAACGTGGCCTTGGCCGTGCTGGAGCTGCGGTATGCCGACCTCCAGTTCCACAACTACGCCCGGGGCGTGCGGCAGGGCGACCAGCCGGAGTTCCGCAAATGGCTGGCTTTCTATCAAAAGAAATATCTCAAGCCGGTTTCGTCCGACTTTTGACCAACTAACGAACGCCGCCCACCCCAAACCGGGGCGGGCGGCGATTTTTTGCATCGTCACGGAAACAGGAAGATTTCCTCAATTGGGGCCTCCACCGCCCTGGAAATATCTACCGCAAGCTTGAGGGACGGATTGTACTGCGCCTTTTCCAGCCGCATAATGGTCTCCCGGCGCACCCCCACCTGTTGGGCCAACTGCTCCTGGGTCAGCTCCTTGAGCTGGCGGTATTTTTTCAGCCTGCACTCAAAATCCGGCATGGTCAGTCCTCCCCGCCGCCGTCCGTCTGGTCCGCGCAGTCGTAGCGGTAGAGCAGGTATTCGCTGAGGAACATATCCAGGGCGATGGCCAACGAGATCAGGATGGTCAGGGCAATGAGCGTGTATTCCAAGCTGCCCAGCAGGGCCCCGGCGTTCAGGTTAAGCAGGAGCAGGGACAGAAAGGTGATGGAGATCGCTGTCCGGTGGGCCGTCAGCTCGGCGCGGGCGCGGTTTTCCTCATACCGCTCGTCCATAAAGGTGTTGGACATCCTGCCCTCATAAAAGAAACCGAAAAAGCCAAAAAAGGCGAAAAAAACAAAGGGGGAAACGGCGTGAAACGCACTGTAGGTCCAGAACCCCGAAAAGCCCAGAAATCCGGCAAAGCCTAGCAAGCCCAGTTTAGGGTTCAATTTCCGGGTGGTTTTGCTCCCTTCCGCCCGCAGTTTATTGGCGATGATGGCCCTGACGACCAGAACGCCTAAATAGAGCACATACAGCACAAACAAGGCGATGGAGACGATCATAGGCAGATCCTGTACCCGGAACTCATAGGCAGAGAAGTCCATGGGGTCCACCAGCCGCCGGTCATTAAAGGTAACGGAGTACCAGGACGCCGCCGCCAGCAGCGCAACCACCACGACCGCCAGAATCACGGTTATCTTTTCGTTCAACTTTTTCATAACAGGTCCCTCCAGCAGTTGAGATATATTTATCATGAGATTTATTTCTCTCTTAATAGGATAAATATATCAATTCTCCTTCCCGCTGTCAAGAGGAAAGTTACAAATAAATCACTTTTTTCTGCGATCCAATCCTTATACTATCTTAACCCCTGCTTTATGAAGGCTTGGAATCCATGAGGTAGAATCCAAATCACCGGATGGGAAGCCCCATCGGAACCACATCATGATTGGAGGACATATCCATGAAAAAATCCTGGCTGATCGGGCTCAGCGCCGCCGCGGTTGTCATCGCAGGGCTGATCCTCGGCTACACCCTGCTGTTCACCGGCTCCAACGACATAAAATACTACACACAGGTTGACAATACCCGGCTCTCCCAGGCGGGAGGCCAAGGGGCAATCGACCTGTCGGGCAACGGCGGGATGGATTACTCTTACACCCTGGCCTCCTATGATAAGAACGGAAACGAAAAGGCTCTCACATTCGGCGTGTCAAGGGAATTGCGGGAGAGCGCCTTTTTATGCCTCACATTCCGGCCCGGCCGGGGCGTAATGAATTGGAACGAGGTACAGTATGACGAGCTTCCGGCGGCGGTGCAAACCCGCTACGAGGCCCCAGAGGATTGACGGCAAAGTCCCCCGCAGTCACAGACTGCGGGGGACTTCTTTCAAATTTACCCTCGAATTAGTACATGCCCATATCGGGGTTGGGCGCGGGAGCCGGAGCGGGAGGCTCGGGCTTGTCGGCCACCAAGGACTCGGTGGTGAGCAGCACGGCGGCGATGGAGGCGGCGTTCTCCAAGGCGGAGCGGGTCACCTTGGTGGGGTCCACGATGCCGGAGGAGATCATGTCGCAGTACTCCTCCTTGTAGGCGTCGAAGCCGTAGCCGGTCTTGCCGGCGGACTTCACCCGCTCCAGCACCACGGAGCCGTCGATGCCCGCGTTGGCGGCGATCTGCTTCATGGGCTCGGCCAGGGCCTTGGCCACGATGTTGGCGCCGGTCTTCTCGTCGCCCTCCAGGCCGTCCACCAGCTTCTCCACGGCGGGGATGGCGTCCACATAGGCGGCGCCGCCGCCGGCCACGATGCCCTCTTCCACAGCGGCGCGGGTGGCGTTCAGCGCGTCCTCGATGCGCAGCTTCTTCTCCTTCATCTCGGCCTCGGTAGCAGCGCCCACGCGGATGATGGCCACGCCGCCGGCCAGCTTGGCCAGACGCTCCTGGAGCTTCTCCTTGTCGTAGTCGGAGGTGGTGGTCTCGATGGCCTTGCGGATCTGGCCCACCCGGGCGGAGATGGCGTCGGAGGAGCCCTCGCCGTCCACGATGATGGTGTTCTCCTTCTGGACCTTCACCTGGCGGGCGCGGCCTAACATGTCCATGGTGGCCTCCTTGACCTCCATGCCCAGGTCGGAAGAAATGACCTGGCCGCCGGTGAGGATAGCGATATCCTCCAGCATCTCCTTACGGCGGTCACCGAAGCCGGGGGCCTTGATGCAGCACACGTTCAGGGTGCCGCGCAGCTTGTTCACCAGCAGGGTGGACAGGGCGTCGCCCTCCACGTCCTCGGCCACGATCAGCAGGCGACGGCCGGACTGGGCCACCTGCTCCAGGATGGGCAGCAGGTCCTGAATGGAGGAGATTTTCTTATCGGTGAGCAGAATGAGGGCATCGTCCAGCACGGCCTCCATCTTCTCGGTGTCGGTGACCATATAGGGGGTGATGT
>CAJTTS010000116.1 GCA_910579155.1 uncultured Oscillospiraceae bacterium
GATTACCGCTACACCTGGACCCCGGACTACCGCCTGACCTGGATTGCGTCTGATGGCACAGTCCTTTTCGACACGCTGGATTCCGCAGAAAATATGGAAAACCACGGAGATCGCATTGAGGTCCGGGAAGCATTTGCGAAAGGTGAAAGCAGCAGCATCCGTTACTCCACCACACTCACAGAGCGGACGCTCTACTATGCCAGGGCATTGAATAACGGAACTGTGCTGCGCATCTCCATCCGGCAGGTGACGGTATTGGCGCTGGTTCTGGTTATGCTCCAGCCTATTCTGCTGGTAGCGATTCTTGCAGTCATTCTCTCTGCTGTCCTTGCAAATTGGATGTCCAAGAAAATCGTCCAGCCCCTTAATTCACTGGACCTGGATCATCCGCTGGAGAATAACGCCTACGAAGAATTAGCGCCCCTTCTCAGCCGCAT
Organism: uncultured Oscillospiraceae bacterium; assembly: GCA_910579155.1. Next base: position 438 of record CAJTTS010000116.1, read on the forward strand.
CCATCAGCAGCGTCAGCAGATTGCCGCACAACTTCACAGCTTGAAAAAGCAGACAGATGAATTTGCACAAGTGACCAGTCACATGAAAGAGGGTCTGGTTCTTCTTGACAATGCAGGAAAAATTCTAAGCATCAATCCAGCGGCACAGCAAGTTTTTGGAGTGGAAACATCCTGCAATGGACAGGATTTTCTGACCATAGATCGAAGCCGTGATCTGCATTTCGCCATACAAACAGCAGTATCCGAAGGACACAGTGAGGTTAGGTCGGAGCGAAACGGGCGGGAGTTTCAATTTGACATCAGCCGGATCGAATCGGAGGAGGCCTTTGTTGGAACGGTGCTGTTGGCCTTTGATGTGACGGAACAGGCATTTGCGGAGCGGAATCGCCGGGAATTTACCGCAAACGTATCCCATGAGCTGAAAACGCCGCTGCAATCCATCCTGGGCAGTGCGGAACTGTTAAAAAGCGGGATGGTCAAACAAGACGATATTCCCCATTTTTCCGGCCTTATCCACACAGAAGCCGCACGGCTGGTAACATTGGTAGAGGATATTATTCACCTCTCTCAACTTGACGAAGGCATGGTTTTACCCCAGGAGAGCGTGGGCCTCTTTGAAGTAGCAAAAAATGTGACAGACACCCTTAGCGATACTGCCGCGCAGAAGTGTGTTAATGTCTTGGTTTCAGGTGAGAATATCTGCATAAATGGTGTGCGCAGTTTTTTATATGAAATGATCTTTAACCTCTGTGATAATGCCATTAAGTACAATGTTGAGGGCGGAACTGTAAAGATCGTTGTCTCTAACAATGTAAAAGGTGCATCAATTACAGTAAAAGACACCGGAATTGGTATCCCGCCGGAGTACCAGTCCAGGGTGTTTGAACGGTTCTTCCGAGTGGACAAGAGCCGCTCAAAAGCGTCCGGCGGAACCGGGCTAGGTCTTTCGATTGTTAAACATATTGCACAATATCACAACGCAACAATCAACCTATGCAGTCAGGTTGGGGAAGGAACTACAATTACTATTGTATTTCCCCCAACTTGAAAAACAACCGTTCAAGTGTGGCCAGCAGAGGTAAGATTGTTCTTGTCCTGCTGGCTTATTTAATGATCTTCATTATTTCCCTCTTGAAGCCCAAGTAACTGTTCTGCAAGAAAGTCCAGCATATTAAGCAACACCATTTGATTAGCACGACTGCAAGCCCTAAACTTTCCAAGGAAACGGTTGATTTCTTCCTCATTTTCGTCTGGCTCTACATTGAACAGGTTACTACCAGGCCAAGGACAAAAGCTGGGTGTTTCAGTACAGTGTGGACGGCAAGCGAAAGACGAAACGCTTTCGCCGCAAGGCCGATGCTAAAGCGTTCATGGCGGCACTGACTGTGGGCCAGACTGAGATCAGCGTTGAGCAGCCTCTTGCCGCTGGGCCGCAGAAGGCCGCGCCGATTACGGTGGGGGAGTGGATGGACCGCTGGTTGGAGAAATACGCCAAGCCCACGGTGAAGCTGTCCACCTATTGCAGCGACGAACAGCTCATCCGGAGTCACGTCAAGCCCCAGATCGGCGGCCGCTATCTGAGCACTATGACTGGCGAGGATCTGCAGGACTTTTTCAATGAGCGGAGGGCCCAGGGGAACCTGAAGCGAAAGGGCGGCCTTTCCACCAAAACGCTGACGAACCTGCGCAATATGCTGCACCTGGCGTTCGGGCAGGCGGTGAAAAACAAGCTGCTGACGGAAAACCTGGTGGAAGGGGTGCGTCTCCCGAAAGCGGAAAAGCATGAGATGCGGGTACTGGACCGGGAGGAACAGACCCGTCTCATCCTGCCGCGCGGAGGGCCCCGGAGCCCGCCGCCTTCGGCATCATTTTCGATTTGTTCACCGGCCTGCGGATGGGGGAGCTCTGCGGCCTGCGCTGGGAAAACGTGGACATGGAGGGCCGCTCCTTCAAGGTCTGCGAGACCAGGAACCGCCTGCGCAACTTTGATGACTCCGTGGAGACCTCCACCAGCGTGGAGACGGTGAAGTCTACCAAAACGGACAACTCCCGCCGGACGGTATTCATTATGGATGGGCTGTACCAGGATTTTTTGGACTACCAAGCCATTCAGATGTCCATACAAAAGCAAAATCCGGGCTACAACCCGGATGGTTACGTGTTCCGCCAGGAGAACGGCGACCCATACGAGCCGCGGACCTACCAGGACCTGTTCAAGCGCTGCGTCCGGCAGGCCGGCATCCCGGACGCTAACTTCCACTCGTTAAGACACACTTTTGCTACGAGGGCGCTGGAGCAAGGGATAGACGTGGTGACCCTCTCCCGGCTTCTGGGGCACGCCACCCCGTCGGTCACGCTGGACAAGTATGGCCACGCCCTTAACGACCACAAGCGGGCCAGCGTGGAGAAGCTGGGCTGCGTTTACAGCGCGGGCCGGGGGATTCGCCGGGGGCAGGAGCGGTAACTTTTTTGGAGGTTTCGGTTTTACGAAAGAGGGGAGGAGCGGCGGCTCCTCCCCAACTTTTTTGACGCATACCTCCGAGCGCCTGCATCAGCGGCAAAAAGGGAATTATAAAAATAAGCATCAGATAAGCATCACAAAAAATCGACCCGAACTTTTTCAAAGGAAAAACCGTTGATTTCTCGCGAAATCAACGGTTTTATGGTTGCGGGGGCCGGATTTGAACCGACGACCTTCGGGTTATGAGCCCGATGAGCTACCAGACTGCTCCACCCCGCGATATAAAATTGGTGCCGGAGACCGGGGTCGAACCGGCACGGGATCACTCCCACGGGATTTTAAGTCCCGGGCGTCTACCAATTCCGCCACTCCGGCTTACCGGATTTTGAAAGCTAGATAATGATAGCACGTTTTTCCGTCTGTGTCAACCCCTATTTTCTTGGGTGAGAGGTTCTTTTTTTGTCGAGCAGACAATACTTGACGGCAAGCCGAAAATGTGCCAAACTATTAATAATAAGGAGGCGTTTCCCATGCACAACGAGTTGACCCGGAAGGATATCGAGCTGATGCGCCAGGAGCTGGAGTACCGCCGGACTGTGCTGCGTCCCAAGCTCATCGAGGACGTGCAGACTGCCCGTGGCTTCGGCGACCTGAGCGAGAACTTTGAATACAAGGCGGCGAAGCGGGACAAAAACCGCAACGACAGCCGCTGCCGTTACCTGGAGAACATGATTAAAACGGCGGTGGTCATCTCGGATAAATCCAAGGAGGGCGCCGTGGGCCTGTATGACAAGGTGACCTTCTATGTGGAAGAGGACGATGAGACCGTCACCTGTCAAATTGTTACCACAATGCGCCAGAATGCGCTGAAAAATCTCATCAGCAAGGAGTCTCCCGTGGGCCGGGCGGTGCTGGGCAAGAAGGTGGGCGACCGGGTCACGGTGCAGGTCAACGACAGCTATAGCTACGACATCGTGATCCGGGCCATCGAGCCGGGAGAGGACACCGGTGAGGCCCCATTAGTAAGCTTCTGAATTCAGGACCGGCCGGGCCGGATGTCTCATCCCCGCGTGTTTTTTACAAGAAGGAGATGGACCGATATGAGGCGAACCACCCCCCGCTATGCCAACCTGCTGCCCGCCTCCGCCCTGTTTGGACTGGCGCTGGTGGTTTTCGGGCTGTTTCAGGGAGCTTTGGCTGAGACCTTATCGGGTCTTTACACCATTTTTACTGTGGAGGACGTGCTCATTACCGACTACATCGCTGTGGCAGGGATAGGGGCGGCCTTTGCCAACGCGGGATTGGTCGCGCTGGTGAGCACGGCCATCCTCTGGTGGTGGGACGAATCCCCCAACGGCGCTACAATGGTAACCATCGGGCTGATGTCCGGCTTCTCCCTGTTCGGAAAGAACCTGGTGAACATGTGGCCCTGCTTCTTTGGGACCGTGCTCTACGCCCTGGTGAAGCGGGAGGGCTTTGCCAAGCATGTCAACCTGGCCCTGCGGGGCACCGCCTTGTCGCCCATGGTGAGCTTTATGGCGGTGAATTTCAGCCCCTGGCTGGGGGTCCTAGTGGGGCTGCTGGTGGGGTTTCTGCTGCCCCCTGTGGCGGAGCACGCCCACCGGGTACAGAACGGCATGAATCTGTACAGCGTGGGCTTCTCTTGCGGCCTGCTGGCCATGATGATGGTGCCAGCCTTCAAGGCTTTCGGCCTAAACCCGGTGTCCGCCCACTATTGGTCTACCGGCAACAATTTCCGGCTGGGGCTGGCGCTGACAGTGCTCTGCCTGACGCTCATCGTCGTCGGCGTAATCCAGGAACCCAAGCGGGTGTTCGCCAAATATTGGGCCTTGCTGCGTACCTCCGGGCGGGTGCCCAGCGACTATGTGCGCGCCTTCACCACCGGTCCATTGCTGGTAAACATGGGGGTGAACGGCCTGATTGGCACCGGTTATATCTTGCTCACCGGCGGCGATCTGAACGGCGCCACCATTGGAGCGATTTTCGCCATCATCGGCTTTTCCGGCTACGGCAAGCACGCCTTCAACATCGTTCCTGTGATGGCGGGGGTACTGTTGGGCAGTCTGACCAACCATGTGGACCCAAACAGCAGCTCTCTCCAACTGGCGGGGCTGTTCGGCACCACCCTGGCCCCCTTTGCGGGGGTGTTCGGCTGGCCCTTCGGGGTGCTGGCGGGGCTGCTGCACTCGTCGGTGGTGCTCCAGGCGGGTCTGCCACTGGAGGGAATGAACCTGTACAACAACGGGTTTTCCGGGGGCCTGGTTGCCATCGTGCTCTATCCTATTCTCACCTCCCTGGTAAAGAGCCGCCGGCCTGTGTTGATGGAAGAGGATTTGTTCGCCATGTTCGTCTCGGACGCCCCGCAACGACCGGAGGAGCTGCCCGGTAAGGAGCGGCGGCTTGGGAAGGACAGGCGGTCGGGAAATGAGCGGCGGGCAAAAAAACAGGAGCGAGGCGGCGGGGAGCGCCGGTCCGGCAAGGACAGGCGGACCGCAGAGGACAGGCGGACCGGCAAAGGAAAATAGGAGAAAGCCCCGGTCGGTTGGCCGGGGCTTTTACATTTGGGCATGATCTGTGGCTGCACGGCGCAACACTGGAACTCCCAAATTTACATTTGAAATATGACCCCCACCAGTGCCGCCAGCCCGATAAAACAGATGGGGTGCAGCTTTTTCAGCGGACTGTACCGCACTAATACGAAAATGACAACAGCCAGTATGATGGCAGGCCAGTAAAACAGCTCGTAGCTGATGACCCCCTCTCCTGGGGCGGTGTCGATATACACCTTATGGAACATCAGCGCAATTTTTGCCACTTGCAGCAGGGCGGCGGTAATCAGAGCCACCGACGCCGCCCGCAGGCCGTAAAATACTGCGTCCACCGCCTTGGACTGGCGGAACTTCTGGAGAAATTCAGCGATGATGAGGATGATGACGATGGAGGGGAAGACGAGTCCCAAGGTGGCGATGACGCCCCCCGGCACTCCGGCGGTATGGAAGCCCACATAGGTGGCCATATTCACCCCCATGGGGCCGGGGGTGGACTCGGAGATGGCGATCATGTTGGCCAGATCGCCGGGGGCAAACCAGCCCGTGCGCTCCCCCAGGTCGGTGAGGAAGGGGATGGTGGCCAGGCCGCCTCCCACGGAGAACAGCCCCACCCGGCAGAACTCGAGGAACAACCTGATAAGGAGCATGAAATCCACCGTGAAAGGCATTATTTCAGCCCTCCCTTCGCGGCGCGGACGCACAGTCCGGCCACGCCTGCGGCGATGACCAGGAACACCGGGGACAGGATGAATCCCAGCGCCGCGCCCAGAGTCCCCCCGGGCATGGTGCAGAAGGCGCCCGCTGCGGCCATGACCAGCACCAAGGCGTAGATGATCCGGGTGGGCCAGTCGATGACGGCGTTTTTGAACAGCTTGATGACGCTGGAAGCGATCAGCGCCACCACCCCGGCCCGGACGCCGTTGAAAGCGTGGGCCACGAACTCCAGGTGCATGAAGTTTTGCAGGAAAGCGGCGATGACCATGATGATGGCCAAGGAGGGGAACACCAGCCCCAGGGTAGCCATCACGCCGCCCGCGACGCCCGCCTGGCTGCGACCTACGAAGGTGGCGGTGTTCACCGCGATGATGCCGGGGGTGCATTGGCCCACGGCGTAGTAGTCGGCCAGCTCGGTTTCCGTGGCCCACTTTTTGTTTTCCACCAGCTCCCGTTGGAGGATGGGCAGCATGGCGTAGCCGCCGCCGAAGGTGCATACGCCGATGCGGGCAAAGGTGAGGAATAGATCAACGAGGATAGGCAAAGCAACCACTCCTAAATTTCAGATTGCCCCTTTTTTGCAAGGGGAAAACTTTACAGGCACTCCAATTCGTCCAGCCACAACTTTGCCACCGCGTCGCTGGGCATCCGCCAATCGCCCCGAGGGGAGAGCGCCATCGACCCCACCTTGGGCCCGTCGGGCAGGCAGGAGCGCTTGAACTGCTGGGAGAAGAACCGGCGATAGAAGTTTTTCAGCCATTTCAGCAGCGTCTGCCTGTCGTATTGCCCGTCAAAGGCGCGGGCGGCAAGCCGGAGCACTTTACGGGGCGGGAAGCCCCAGCGGATGGCGTAGTATAGATAGAAGTCGTGAAGCTCATAGGGTCCCACCAAATCCTCGGTCCGCTGAGAAATCTCCCCGTCTTTGGGGGGCAGCAGCTCGGGGGAGACGGGGGTGTCCAGGATGTCCCGGAGCACGTCCCCGATGCGCCCGCCCAGGCGGTCCGCCTCATAAGCCACCAAATGGCGCACCAGCGTCTTGGGGATGGAGGCGTTGACGGCGTACATGGACATATGGTCCCCGTTGTAGGTGGCCCAGCCCAGGGCCAGCTCGGACAGGTCCCCGGTGCCGATGACCAGCCCGCCCCGCTGGTTGGCCAGGTCCATGAGCACCTGGGTGCGCTCCCGGGCCTGGGCGTTTTCAAAGGTGACGGACTGGTCCTCCATGGACTGGCCGATGTCGGCGAAGTGCTGCTCCACAGCCTTGCCGATGTTCACCTCCCGGAAGTCCGTCCCCAGTTCCAGGGCGAGGACCTCCGCGTTGGAGCGGGTGCGGCGTGTAGTGCCGAAGCAGGGCATGGTGACAGCCAAAATGCCTTTTCGGTCCCGCCCCAGCATATCAAAGGCTTTCGTGGTGATAAGGATAGCCAGGGTGGAGTCCAGTCCGCCGCTCAGCCCCACCACGGCGCAGGTGGAATTGGTGTGCTCCAGGCGTTTTTTCAGTCCCAGGGCGGCGATGGTGATAATCTCCTCGCAGCGTTCGGCCCGGCGGGATCCATCCGCCGGGATAAAGGGGGTGGGGGACACGGGGCGGGTGAGGGACGTGTCGGACAGGGTGATTTCCGCCTCGTCCCAGTACAGCCTTTCGGCATGGCTGATCAGGGGAAACGAGGTGAGTCGCCGCCGCTCATAGGCCAGACGTTGTACGTCGATCTCGCTGACGATCAGCCCGGTGGCAAACCGCTTTTCCGCCAGCATTGTCCCGCTTTCGGCAATCATATTGTGGCCCGCAAACACCAGGTCGGTGGTGGATTCGCCTTCTCCGGCATCCGCGTAAACATAACCACAGCAAAGCCGGGCGGATTGGCTCAACACCAATTGGCGGCGGTACGCGGCCTTGCCTGCCAGCTCATCGGACGCGGACAGGTTCAGGATCAGCGTGGCCCCCGCCTCCGCCAGACGGCGGGAGGGAGGATCGGCAGCCCACAGATCCTCGCAGATTTCCACGCCAATTGTCAAGTCCGGCATATCCGGGAAACGGATCAGGGCCTGCCCGACGGAGCCGTAATTGCCGAAATCCATCTGACTGCCCCGCGGAATCAAGGTTTCGTCCCAATCCCTGTCACAGAGGTGGAACCAGCGCGTCTCGTAAAACTCGCCATAGCTGGGCAGATAGGTTTTGGGGACAATGGCCAGAATCGAGCCCTTCTGAACAACCACGGCGCAATTGAAAAGCTTGCCACCGGCCCGCACCGGCATTCCCACGGCGGCCAGCAGTTCCAGCTCCGCCGTCTCCTCTAAGATACGGCGCATGGCCCGCTCCGCCCCGTCCAGCAGGGTGGGCTGCAAAAACAGATCCCCGCAGGTGTACCCCGTAACGCACAGCTCCGGCAAGGCCAACACCTTGACCCCCTGCGCCGCTGCTTCTTTCATCAGCGCGATGATCTGCCCCGCGTTGTAGTCGCAGTCCGCCACCCGGATGTTCGGCGTGCCCGCCGCTACCTTAATAAAGCCGTCTTTCATGGAGCGCCCCTCCTAAACGATTACCGGTTGGTAACGAAGTGTTGCCGGCTGGTAAATCATACTACTATTTTGTCCAAAATGCAACGGGCGTGTCCAGAAAACCGGCTGGCTTTTTTGAGGAATTTATATCCTGTTCATTGATTTCTGCCGAGAAATGGTGTAAACTAAATCAGTTAAACAAAAATTTACCATAGGAGGCTGTTACCATGGCATATACATTTGCACAATATCAGGAGAGTGCTGATACCATCAAGGAAAAAATCGGAGGGTTTATCCCCAAGGTTGCCATGGTGCTGGGTTCCGGCCTGGGCTTCCTGGGCGACATCGTGGAAAACCCCGTTGCCATCCCCTACGGCGAGATCCCCCACTTCAAGGCGTCCACCGCCCCCGGCCATGCGGGCCGCCTGGTGTTCGGCTCCCTGGCGGGCAAGCCGGTGGCGGTGATGCAGGGCCGGATGCACCACTATGAGGGCTACGGCTACGACGAGGTGGCCTACGCCGTGCGGGTGCTGCGGCTGCTGGGCTGCGACACGCTGATTGTCACCAACGCCGCCGGGTGCGTGCGCACCGACTGGAAAGCGGGAGACCTGATGCTCATCACCGACCACATCAAGATGTTCTCCGAGTCCCCGTTGCGGGGGGCCAACCTCCCCGAGTTCGGCGTGCGCTTCCCCGACGCCTCCCACCTGTACACCCCCCGGCT
>CAJTTS010000117.1 GCA_910579155.1 uncultured Oscillospiraceae bacterium
AGGCTCCGAAAAGCCTTGTATTTGCGGTTTTCCTAATTTATATGGCCCTTATGTGAGCACGGTAGGACGAAATCGGCGCGCAATCGAACAGTATATCCGAAATCAGCTACAAGAAGATATTTCAGCAGATCAAATGAGTATATCGGAGTACATCGACCCGTTTACGGGTAAGCCGGTAAAAGAAGGCAAGTAAATAGCCCCTTTAGGGGCATGCCCGGGAAATCTGCGCGATTGGCAGACTTTTCGACGAGCCTATAGGCTCTGCCCGGGACATGCCCCAAGGGGGCCTGTGCAAACCACCGGCACGGCCGGTGGTTATGATTGCGTTTATGGAGTCTGCTTCTTCTTCCGGAGGCCTCTCGGTTTCGAGGTGGGCTTGCGTTCCACCCCGTTACGGAAGTGGGTACGCTCAAACCTCTCAAAGAAAACCAATAATCCGAACCCATCCCCTATCGGAAAAAGGTTCGGATTATATGGGTTTGGCTTGTCACTACGAAATCACTATTTTCGGAAAGCGTTGCGGCACAACGAATTCCGAAAGCTGAGAGAGCCATTCGGTGTGGCTTTTGGGTCGAGTCGGACTACATTCCAAGTCTCGGACCATCAAACCGGTGTTTTCTGCTTTCCATAAGCTGTGCCATGCCGCAGTCGATAATTTGTTCCTTACGCTCCCGAATCATGACTTCGTAAAAATCCTGTTGTACCGGAAGCAGCCCCGGCGTCTGCCGGATGAGCGCTCCGATCTGCTCCATATCAATCCTGGCGGAAATCCGTTCCAAAGCCTGGTTGCAATCCTCATTCTGCAGCGACGCGATGAAGCGGGGGTATGATATCTTTGCTCCGCCATTCATAATCGCGGAGGTGGGATATTCGTAGATGCGCCGTTTGATCTCCCTTTCATCATCCAGCACGGCCTGCATTTCGTGGGCCCCAAGCTGCGGGTACAGACAGGAGCCGCAGTCATAAACTGGGGCGATCTCCGCTGCTTGGTTTTCCTCGTCTACCAGGATACCCCAGTTGCCATTGTGACGGTCAAAGTTTCCCAGCAGCGCGTCTGCGATGAACATATCCCAAAAGTGCGCCTTGAGCTGTCCGGCAGGGATAAGCGTCTGTTCCTCAATGGCCTGCAGGATATCGCGCAGGTCTGTGCCATAGCCGCTCTGTTCGCTGTTGATGCAGGCGTTTTTCATCAGATAGGCCCAGGCAAATGTCGGGGTGTTCGGCATGGAACCTGTCCAGCCAGGGCCCGTTGTCCTCCATCTTGCCGCCGTACCAGCCGAAGTAGTGGTTGTAGCTCTCCACATCGGTGATCTTGTGCATGGGCCCATCGGTGGGGGTCATGGACAGGTGGGCGATGGTGGTCAACCGGGTGGGGTCCAACTCTTTTGCCAGCTTGTTCAGCTCGTGGTGGTTCTCTACCAGCTTGTCCGAGATGCCTCCAATCAAAATCTCATTGGAGATGCCCCAGAAGCAGATGGAGGGGTGGTTGTAATTCTGGACAATCAGCTCTTTGAGTTGGGTGACGCAATTGTCGTGGGCGGCGGGGTCCTTGTTGAACACGCTGATGAAGGGGATCTCCGCCCAGACGATGAAACCCATCTGATCGCAGGCGTCATAGAAGTCCTGGGAGTGCTGGTAATGGGCCAGCCGGATGGTGTTAGCGCCCAGTTCCTTGATGATCCGAGCATCCTCGAAGTGGTCTTCTCGGGTGAGGGCGTTGCCCTGGTAGAGCTTGTCCTGGTGACGGCTCACACCCCGGAGCGGCGTCTCCACACCGTTGAGGATAAAACCCTTCTGGGGGTCACAGGAGAAGTCCCGCACACCCGCCTGGACCGTCACCTCGTCATACGCCTCGTTCCGGCGCTGGAGGGTGGCAGTGACAGTGTAAAGGTAGGGGGCGTCGATGCTCCAGCAGCGTGCATCGGGAATCGCAACAGTCACCTTGGTGTTGTCTGTGGGCCGGACGGCGGAAGCCACCTCGTACCCTTCGGCATCCCGGATGGAGTACAGAACGGTGAAGTTCTCGTCTGGATCAGTCACCCAGCTCTCCAGCTCGAATTTCGCGCCGCCGCACCCGTCGCAGTGCCGAGGCGTCACCCGTAGGCCGGGGCCGCCATAGTAGTCCAGGTCAAAGTGGGTGGCGGACACACTGATAAGGTTTACTCCCCGGTACAGGCCGCCGTAGAAGGTGAAGTCGGCAGACTGGGGGTACACGCTGTCTTTGGGAGAGTTGTCACAGGCCACCGCCAACAGGTTCTCGCCGTCCTCTTTACACAGCTCGGTGACATCGGCCCGGAAAATGGAATAGCCACCCTCGTGATAGACGGCCTTTTTGCCGTTGACGTACACCGTTGCCTGCTGGCCCGCCGCCAGCACCTCCACATAGACCCGCCCGCCGGGCAGGGGCTGTTTAGGGGTGGGAAAGGTCTTGGCGTACCAACACTTTCCCCGGTAATAGCAGCCGTTGCCATCCATGCCGTCTACCGCGTTCCAGGTGTGGGGCAGGTCCACGGTCATCCAGTCCTTTTTCCAATCCTCCGGCAGAGTATCCGGTAATCCGATGTCCTCACGGATAAATTTCCAACCCTGATTCAAATTGATTACGTCGCGCATCATGCTGCCTCCTAGTCAAAAAATTTCGTTCAGCACCCCTCATGACAAGCCGCAGAGGGGCGGAGTTATTTGCTGAGGGTGTCTGGTTTGGTTTTCAGAATTTTCGGGAACTGGGTAAAAAATACGATGCTCGTGATGGTAACCGCCAGCACGTCCGCCACCGGCTCCGCCAAAAAGACCGCAAACACCTTGTCGTTCAAGAACAGCGGCAGAATAAAAATCATCGGAATGAGCAGGATGATTTTCCGCAACAGGGCAAGGAACAGGGATACCTTTGCCTGTCCCAAGGCCACGAAGGTCTGCTGGCAGGCAAACTGAATACCAATGAGGAAGAAGGCCGCCAAGTAAATGCGCAATGCCCAGGTGGTGATCTCCACCAGCTCCGGCTTGTTGTTGAACATACCCACGAATACCTGGGGAAAGAGCATGATGAGTCCCCACATACACACGGCATAAACCAGGCTGCTGACGATCAGGATGCGGAAAGCTTGCCGTACTCGGTCCATCTTACCCGCCCCGTAGTTGAAGCCAACGATGGGCTGAGTTCCCTGGGCCAGCCCCATGAATACCATGGAGAGAACCTGCATGATGGAGGAACAGATGGTCGTGGCGCCCACCGCCGGGTCTCCGCCATATCGGTACAGGGAGGAGGTAAAGGATACGGTGACCAAGCTTTCTGTAGACTGCATGATGAAGGGAGACACACCCAGCGACACGACCGGGAAAATGACCGAACGTTTCAGCCGGAAATAGCGAAGCTGGAGCTTTAACTTTGTTCGCTTACCCAGGAGGAACACCGCGACCCAAGCTGCGGACAAGCCTTGAGCGATGACAGTAGCCAGGGCCGCGCCCCGCACCCCCATATTCAGGCCGAAGATGAAGATAGGGTCCAAAACGATGTTCACCGCCGCTCCCACCAGGACGGTAGCCATGGAAATAGTGGAGAATCCCTGGATGGTGATGAAATTGTTCATGCCCAGGGCGATTTGGACGAAGATGCTGCCCCACAGGTAGATGCCCAGATAGCTGACGGCGTAGCCAATGGTATTTGGACTGGCACCGAACAGATAGAGCAGGGGTTCTTTTATAAGCTGAAATAGAATGGTGGAGCTCACAGACAATAACAGCATGAGGGCGGCGCAGTTGCCCAGAATTTCGTTGGCCCCTTCCATATCACCATCACCCATTGATATGGAGGCGCGGGAACCGCCTCCGATGCCCACCAGCGCCGCCATGGCGGAGATGAACATGATGATCGCAAAACACAGGCCCAAACCTGTGAGCGCGAGGTCACCCACCTCGGGGATGTGACCAATGTAGATGCGGTCCACGATGTTGTAAAGCACATTGACCAGTTGGGCGATGATGGCTGGAAAAGCCAGCCGGACCACGAGCCGTCCCACGCTGTCATTGCCCAGGTCATTACTTCTTTTAGACAAAACGTAATCTCTCCCCTACACTATGTTGAACAAAGCAGGCTTTGCTTTATTTTTGCCACCGCTTTCCTGACGCTGCAGGGAGTGCCGGCCACACAGCCGGGGCGGTGGATGCTGTTGGAAAAGAAAATGCAGTAACCGCCGGGAGCAACGTCAACAAAATTTTCGTCCTTCAAATCCTTATATATTACGATATCCTTATCCTGCATATCCCATTGTACGGTTTCACGTCCAGTATAAGGCTCATAGCCCATTCTCTCAATGCCAGATACGACATACTGGATATCTAAATAATCGTTGTGCCGTTCCGGATGACACTCCTCCGCAGGCTTGGTCGTAATATCTTGGACATTCACGTACAGGTCCCGCCCTTGAAGCTCATAAGTCCCCGGTTCCATATTGGCAACATCACGGCTGGCGATCCATTCCAAAGCAGTTTGGATGGCCGCTGGGTATTGACAGGGGCAGCCTATCGCTAATGAGGAGGAAAAAATCATCATTTACCATCCTCCAGCCCAGCATTCCTTCCGAACGCCTCAATTTGAGTGAGGGCAGGGAAAAGGGAAGGGTCATCCGCCTTGATCAGCTCCCCCACCTTCAGCCAGGTAATGCCTTTGCGCCGGATTGGGAACCTTTGAGGCTCGATACACTTATCCAGTTTTACAACCTCCGATGTACCGTCAGAGAAGGTCACCGTCCCCTGGGTCCACCAGCTGTCGTGGGGGAAGTCGGCCCGGGTGGTCAGCCGCAGCTCCTCCAGGTCCACCGGGCGTCCAAATTCCAGCGTGATTTCGGCGTCCGCCCGCTGGTCGATGCCCCAGGATTGGAAGGGCCAAGGGTAGTGGCAGGTGTTGGCCAGCACCCCGTCGATCACGTTCCGGGCTGCAAACAGCGGGGCGACGGGCCCCTTGGTCTCCGCGTTGGCGTGGACGTGTGGATAACAGCCCACGTCGTCTTGCTGATCCATCACATTTTTGGCAAGGTTGCGGTAGTTTTTGTCCTCCTCCGGGCGCGATCTCCGCATGGTGATATAGTGCTGCGCCCCGCTGAAGCTCCCGGAGCAATAGGATATGCGGTCCAGTTTCATGTATTCGTTGCGCTCAAAGGGAATGGCGTATTCCACCTGTTTCTGGGTAAGGAATACATACGCCTCGTCCATGGCCCCATCCACCCGAATGACGTAGAAAGCTGGAACCTCGTCGGTGGTAAAGATAATCTTGTCCCCCGGCTCATATTCTTTGGGGTACACCAACAGGATTTCATTCTCGCCGCGTATCCAATATTCAATTTCTCCACGGGCGTTTTGCACGCCAATACTCAAATTTGCCATTATCCCATCTCCTAACCGAAATATATTCAAAATCCCCGATACCGTCCGATATCGGGGATTTTGATTTGCGAGCTTACAGCAGTCCCTTCACAAAGTCCGCGATGGCCTGGTCCTTGCAGTTGGTAAAGAACAGCTCCTGAAAGCGCTCTCCCGCCACTGCGCCTTTCACCAGCTCCTGGTCAATGTCCTTCAGCCCGTCCACCAGGGGCCGCAGGGTCTTGGCCCGTACCTCGTCCAAAATTCGCTTGTTGCGCATCTCAGGCTCCAACCGTTCGGGGGGATAGCCCTGGCCGTGGCCGAATCCAAACAGCTTCTCAAAGACGTACTCCAAATTCAGCTCGCCACCCCAGCCAAAGCCCTTGGCGAACGGCATGGCCACGGCGTTGCCGTCGTTGACATGGGCGAAGGTGTAGGCGTCCACCGGATCCTCCACGTGGCCACAGATAACACCGGGGAAGCTGTTCATTGCCAGCATGGCGCCCTCTCCGGTGCCGCAGCCGGTGATCACGAAGTCCGCCGCCCCGCTGTTGAGCAGGATGGCCCCCAGGATGCCGCATTGGACATAGGTGAGCTGTGCCTTGTCGTCTGCGGCGTACATCCCGTAGTTGTCCACAGTGTGGCCCATGGGCTCCACCACTTTTTTCAATGCCGCCAGGATGATGCCGTTTTTAGCCGCTTGGCTGTTCTCATTGATGAGCGCGATTTTCATACACATTACTCCCTTTTACAGGCGGGCGGCTGTCCGGTGGGACAGCCGCCCGCGCCAATTTTCAAGAGGGCTGCTTGCCGATGTAGGCCAGGATGCCGCCGTCCACATAGAGGATGTGGCCGTTCACGAAGTCGCTGGCCTCGGAGGCCAGGAACACGGCAGGCCCGCCCAGGTCTGCGGCCTCACCCCAGCGGTTAGCGGGGGTCTTGGCCAGGATAAACTGGTCGAAGGGGTGCTTGGAGCCGTCGGGCTGGACCTCCCGCAGAGGCGCGGTCTGGGGGGTAGCGATGTAGCCTGGGCCGATGCCGTTGCACTGGATGTTGTACTGGCCGTACTCGCTGGCGATGTTCTTCGTCAGCATCTTCAATCCACCCTTAGCGGCGGCGTAGGCGGAAACCGTCTCCCGGCCCAGCTCGCTCATCATGGAGCAGATGTTGATGATCTTGCCGCCGCCCTTGCGGATCATGGAGGGGATGACGGCCTTGGACACGATGAAGGGGGCGTTCAGGTCCACGTCGATGACCTGGCGGAAATCCTTGGCAGACATCTCCACCATGGGGATGCGCTTGATGATGCCGGCATTGTTCACCAGGATGTCGATGACGCCCACCTCGGCCTCAATTTTGGATACGGTCTCGTTCACTGCCTCCTCATTGGTCACGTCGCAGACATAGCCGTGGGCCTTGATGCCCTTCTCGGCATATGCGGCCAGCCCCTTATCCACCAGTTCCTGCTTAATGTCGTTGAACACGATGGTGGCCCCCGCTTCCGCCATGGCGCTGGCGATGGCGAAGCCGATTCCGTAGGACGCGCCGGTGACCAGCGCTACTTTACCAGTCAAACTAAACTTGATCATGTTGTATGTACCTCCATCATTCTATCCCCGCAGGGCCAAGGTGTCAAGATCAATTACTTCACCGCGTTTTCCGCCTTGACGGCGGCGATTTTCGCCTGCACCTCGACCATTTTTTCCTTATCCAGCGGATAGAACTTCATGGCCAGCAAAGAGCAGACCCAGCCGATGATGGGAACGCCGATGAACATGAACATGGTAATCCCGAACATCGCGGAGGTCAGAGGATCTTCCACCGTGGGAAATCGATCCTTAAAGCCGATGGCAACTACACACCAGCCCACCACTGTGGCGGAGAAGGAGGATACCACCTTGTCAAAGAATCCAAACACTGTTCCCATCAGGACGGGGGCATAGCTGCCAGACTGATAGAGCTCGTAGTCGGCGCAGTCGGCGATCATGGGGGTAGCCAGGTTCATGGTGACCTGCCCGGAACCGGTGGTCAGGATATAGCAAGCAATATAAGCAATGGTCATGAAACCAATATGCTCCAGAGAAATCTGAGAGGGGTCACCGAAGATTAGCAGCGAACCCAGCAGCGCGGTGAAGATAATACTGATCCATGTGAAGACCACAGTAGCCTTTTTGGACGACATCCGAGCCGCGAAGCCAGTTCCCAAGGTGATGAGGATGAGGTTGGGTACCAGCACGATCATGGACATTTTGCTCAGCATGGCGTAGTTGCCGATGATGATGCCGTATAGCATAATGCCTACCACAGAGTTGCCTCTGATCTGAGTGGCCAGCTTATCTGTGGAGGCGGCCACCACCAGCATTTGAATGGCCCGGTTGTTTTTGATGATGCGGAAAATGTCTTTGAAGCCGTAAGATGCCTTTGCGCCCAGCTTGGCGTAATTCTCCGCCTGGTCCTTTTCCCAAATCCCGATGATGGCCAGAATAGTGAATATCAGAGAGACAGGTCCCAGGGTGAGGATGGCTTCTTTAAACAGTCCGCTGGTGAAGCCGCCATGCTTGCTGGTCAGATAGCTGGTCATGTAGACAACAAGACCGGTCTGGAGGGCGGCGTTGACGAAGCCGTCAATACGGGCGAATATGGGGCGCTGTTTGGGGTCGTTGGTCAGCACCGTTTGTCCCCCGCGGGTGGCGCTGTTCTGGAACGAATAGCCAATGATGTAGACCAGGTAGATCAGCACCCAATAGATCCCGCGGAACCCCTCGGGCATCAGGTGCGTTGTAGTGAACATCAGGATCACGGTGCCCAGCATTATGAGATTTCCCAGCAGCATGAAGGGTCGAAATTTTCCGAACTTGCCGTTGGTTTTGTCCACCACAAAGCCAATGATGGGATCGGTGACGCCGTCCCAGAATCGGGCGGCCATCATAACGTTGGATACGAACAGCACAGCCAGACCGGCCACGTTGCCCGCATAAAGATTTACAAACGTCATGATCAGCAAGTAGACGTTAGAGGCAGTGTTGTTAAGAACAAAGAACCCAAGCTGCCACCATTTCGCACGGTTATATTGTTGTTCCATTGTGGTTCTCCTCTCGTGTTTAATCCCTTTTCCCGGCCCATGGGCCGGGAAAAGCCCAATTGGGCTTTTCCAACTTACCATTCAAACAACGCTTTTCCCTTCAGACGCAGAATGGCTTCGATGAAATAGTAGTCCGCATAAATAATCGGAATCTCGGTATTTTGTCCAGTTGGATCATGGTAGAAGAACGTACCGCCATCCACGATGGAGTCCTTCTCCGGGTCCCAGTTGGCAAACTTCTCGTCGCAGGCCCGCAGGATGCGGTAGGCCGCTTCAGTGTAGAATCGGGCCTCGTTCTCGTCAACATGGCTGGCGATCTCCAGCAAGCCGCAGACGGTGATCATGGCGGCTGTAGAATCGTATTTGACCGGTTCTGCTGGGGCGCGGTAGTCCACCACAGGCAGCCAATCGCTCACCGCCATGTTTGCGATGCAATAATGAGCACACTGCTTCGCAGTATCCAAGAACGCTTTGTCCCCCGTATGGTGGTAGCTTCGGGCAAAGCCATATACGGCCCAGGACTGTCCACGGCTCCAAGAAGAACCCACGCCAAAGCCCTGCCCCCCGGGGCTATTCAAAAATTCCCCGGTCTCCTGGTCAAAGGCCGCAATGTGGTTGCAGCTTCCATCCGGGCGGACAATATACTGTTGTGCCGTTTTGGCGTGGCTGACCGCGATCTTTCTAAGAGCCTGTTTAAAATCTTTTGACAAAAATGGCGGAGTGGGAGATAATAGG
>CAJTTS010000118.1 GCA_910579155.1 uncultured Oscillospiraceae bacterium
TTGCCCAAGAACAATTCCACTTTCCTCAACGTGTGTGGCGTGATACGCTATATGCTCTTTATGGCTCCCAAAAATCATCAGATTTTCGGGACGGTTATCCCTGGTGTCTCCGTTAATATGGTGGACTACCTCTCCGGGACGGAGCGGTCTGCCCAGCATTTTCTCTGCCACCACTCGATGCTCGTGACGACCGTGGAATTTGGGATATGTTCCGGCCTTGCAGTCTCCCTTGCTCTTCTGCTCTCTTCTCCTGACCGCATCGCGCTGGTCCTTTGTCCACATGGCACTTGCCATTGTCTTCCAACACTCATGACTGCAAAACACATGGTTATGCACTTTCGACGGGGATCTGCGGACAACCTTTCCGCAGACTTCGCATTTCACCTCGATCATACACGCCCCTCCTTCCACAGCTCTCGGATGTCCGCGATCCAGTCCAAAATCGTCCGCTTGCCGGTGTAGTAGATGGCCGGGAGCAGGAGGAACAGGTACTCCCCGCCGATTGCCTCATAGCCTCGCTCAATCCGGGCGGCCTGCCTGCCCCACGCAAACACGGCGGCGGTCATCAGGAGCACGGTGAGCATCTCAAGCGCCACCGATGCAAGGCTCCTTTTCGGTTTCATATGTAAATCACCTTCCTATTGCTGGGCGGACCGATCCGCCCTTTTTTGCTTGGCCCTGCGCTCTTTGAGCCAGGCTTGGTAGCGTTCCTCTGCTCCCGGCATAGAAAAGACCTGCTCAGTCAGGGCCAGCGCCCCTTTCGCAAGTTCCTCGCGCCGGAAGTCCGGGATAGACGCAATGTCAATGTGCAGTGCGGGGGATTGTGCTGTCATCTGTTTGCCTCCTTTTTGTGCTTGTCAGCCAACAGGAGGATGTGATATAATCCAACTGTGGCCTTTTCGTGATTTTGAGGGGTCGCTTGCCCTGTCAGGTGTTCGTTGCACTTGGCAGGGCGTTTTGGTGTTTGCACCGCCGTGTTTCAATCCTCCTCTCTGCCGCCTGGGGCGGCTTTTTTCATGCGCTGGGCTGGTCAACGTCCCGCGCCGAATGGTCGGTCAGCATCTCATCCACCGTGATACCGAAGAAGTCCGCCACCAGCTTTGCCGCGGTTACGCTGGGGGAGGATTTGCCCCACTTGTAAATGCTCCCGGTTCCGATGCCGACCGCCTTCTCCAGCTCAGTGATGTTGGTTCCGTGTTCGCGGCACAAACGCTTGACGTTGTCTAAAATCAAAATCTCACCTCCTACACCTTGACACAAATCGGAAAATTTGCTAATATACTTTTGCCAAAGTTATAGAATTTTCCGAAATGTCCGCTTTTTTAGGGGGGCTTGGTTTTTTGTTCCCTCAAGGCCCCTTTAGCTTATCAGAATATTTTCCGATTGTCAAGCTAAATCGGAAAATATTCTTAAATTGTTTGGAGGGCGTACCATGTCATTGGTCAAGCGAATTGATGCGCTATGCAAGGAGCGCAATACAACCCTCACCGCAATCGAGCGTGAATGTGGCCTTGGTGTCAGTTCCATAAGAAAGTGGGACGAACATAGTCCGTCGTTGTCAAAGGTCATGTCTGTGGCAGATGCACTTGATGTTCCTGTGTCCTATCTGATTGGAGAGGACACAGAAAAAAAGCCCATCCCCGAAGACGGAGATGGGCTCAGTGAGACGGCAAAGCAGATTATGGAATGTGTCAGTCAGATGTCTGCGCGGGAGCAGGAGACGTTTCTCGCTTGGCTGCAAGCATCGCAAGGGCGTGGTTAAGTACATCCATTTGCTGCGCCAGGGTTAAACCCTGAATCAGCTCCAGGATTTTGGTTTCCGTATCCGACATGAGTTGATCCTTTCCACCCTGGCGTCAAGGTATGAATTTGCGCATAATGAATTATACCACAAAATGCCGTCTTTTTCTGCTGAAATGTGGGAACTGACTGCAATTTTCTACGAAACAGCACGTTTTTTATCACAAAAATAAAAATCTGGCCGCAAGCCAGGGTAGAAAGGACGTTTTGTTATGGCAAAAGCAGGAAGCGGAAAAAAGAAAGTGGCAGCTGTTCGAAAAAAGCAGTGGAACGCCACAAAGTCATCCCTGAAGAAGAGCTTAAAGCCTGGTGCTTCATTTTGGAAGTCACTAAAGAAGGCTTTCAAATAAGCGGTGGCTGTGTAATCTATGCTCGGTATTCCCCCCCCACAACCAGAGGAAGGTGTCGAATGAGTAACAGGTCAAAAGGAGGTGCCATATGCCACCACGAAAAAAACTTGCAGAGACCACCGAGCGGATCGGCGTCATCTATGCCAGATACTCCTCCCACAACCAGAAGGAGGAAAGCATAGAGCAACAGGTCGAGGAATGCATGACATTTGCCGCTCTCAATCACATCAAGATTATCCAGGTCTACTCTGACAAGGCCCTTTCTGGCAAGACCGACAAACGGCCCCAGTTCCAGAAGATGATGCGGGACGCAGAGAAGCGGCAGTTTACCGTGGTGGTGGCATACAAGTCGAACCGTATCGCCCGGAATATGCTCAACGCCCTCAGCTATGAGGACAAGCTGGGCCGTTTTGGTATTGAAACGCTTTATGCCAAAGAGGAGTTTGGCAACACCGCAGCCGGCCGCTTTGCCCTCCGCACAATGATGAACGTCAATCAGTTCTACTCTGAAAACATGGCCGAGGACATCAGGCGGGGCATGAGGGACAACGCCGAGAACTGTAAGGTCAACGGCGCAATCCCATTAGGATATGTAAGGGGGCCGGATGGCCGGTACGCCATAGAGCCGGCAGAGGCCGCCATCGTCCGGGAGATATACAAAAGGGTGCTGGAGGGCGAGTCATTCGTGGACATCGCCAACGATCTGAATGGCAGAGACATAAAGACCAAAAGGAAAGGGCTCTGGAACAAGAATAGCTTTCACCGCCTGCTTTCCAACGACAATTACATTGGTGTGTACCGGCATTCAGGGTATGTCAGCGAACAGGGAATACCGCCCATTCTGGAAAAGGAGGTTTTCTATGCTATGCAAAAGCACTTAGAGACAAAGAAGAATCCCAGGGGGCGGCACCGGGAGAACAATGATTATCTGCTGACGGGAAAACTCCACTGTGGCTATTGTCGGTCCTTCATGGTGGGGATCTCCGGCACCAGCAAGACGGGCGATAAGCACTACTACTATACCTGCAATGACCGGCGCACTGGCGGCTCCTGCAAAAAGGAAAACGTCAGAAAGGACTACATCGAGCAGACCGTTGCCGAGCTCACGCAGCGGTTTATCCTCCAGGACGAAGTGATAGAGTGGATCGCCGCCAGCGCAATGGAAGTCTTGGCCCAATCCAGCAGCGAGGCGGAAATCGCCGCCATGGAGTCCGAGCTTGCCGCAGATCGGAAAGCTGCTAAGAATATCATGAACGCCATCGAGCAGGGAATCTTCACAGCAATGACCAAGGACCGACTCCTGGAGTTGGAGCTGGATATCTCCACATTGGAAAAGTCTATCGCTCTCGCCAGAGCTGCCAGCGAGGAAACAGTCATGGAGAAGGAGCGCATCATCTGGACATTGGAGCAGCTCCGTGATGGCGACGTGACCAGCAAGGACTATCAGAAGCGGCTGTTTGATACTTTCGTCAAAGCCGTGTACCTCTGGGACGATAAGATAGAGGTTCACTACTACTACAGCGGCGAGAAGAATGTGCTGACATCCTCGCTGAAAGAGGCCGCCGGGGGAAGTGGTTCTGGCCCTGGGGGAGTTCTTATAAACTCTCCTACGGGCCACCATTAAAATCGCTGGTCGAACCCAAAGCTATGAGATCATCGTCTTGTGGCATGGGTTCTGGCTGGCCCTCGACTTGACCGCTCAGGTTTGACCTGGGCGGTCAAGCGTTTTGGGGAGGTCCTCGCGCCTGTCCGAGGGGGCTGACAAGCCCGGAGCTGTCCCAGGAGCTCCACGGTCTCCCGTATCGCGTTTTACCGAGGGGACCCTGGTATTTATACTCCTGGACCCTCGGACGCGATGTGGAGCTCCTGGGGCTTGTTTCTGCAAGCTCGGCTTCGAGGGCCTCCATGACCTCTTCCACAGAGAGTCCGGCTTTCGCCATTGCCTGGAAGGCGTCATAGAGCGATCCGAAGTCCATAGCTATAAACTCGCGTAGCGCTCGCAAGTATAGCGCTTTTCGCAGTCCCAGCAGATGTAGGTACACTCCTCAGCCCCATTTTGGAGACGCGGGTCTTGCCCCTGCTCCTTCTGTACGACCTTGATCTTACGCTCGCGGAACCAGGCGGGCTCAACGTAGGTCAGGAGGCCAGTGTTCAGGTTCAGCAGACGGATCAGGCCGTCGCGGGTGACCTCGGCCCCAATCATGCGATAGCGGTAGGACTGGCCGAGCTTGTCCCTTGCGGTGAACTCCGTCCCCGTGAAGAGGACGATCTGGCCGCCATACGGCTCGGGCTTCTCCTCGGCACCAAAGCACTGCGCCAGCTTCTCGCGGAGGCGGTCAAGACACTTGTCGCACAGGGTCATGACCGAACCGCCGATCTTAAGCGCATAGAGCTTATCGACGCGCTCGCCAATCATGTCGGCGTTGTCCGAGTCATAGTTGTGGGCGTAGCAGATATTGCAGTTCGCAATATCGTTGGCAGAGACCTCAAGGGTCAATTTCTCTTCGTACATAATCAATCCCTTTCATTCATCTTTGCGCCGCAGTTGGGGCAATACTTGTAACTGAAATTTGCGGTCCAGACGGCCTCAATGTATTCGCTGCAAGCGCTGCAACGATAATGCGGGACGCCGCTGATGTTCGCCCTAATCCACCGCCCGAGCTTTGCGGGCGGCGAAGCCTTAAAGTTTCCGCAAATGGACTCTACGCTTGTGCTATCACATATTCTCCCGCCGTCACTAAGCGGCTGCACTAAATTTTCAAATCGGCACAAACCATGATGGCCGCAGTCTTTACACATCATACACCGCGGCCCTCTCCCATAACCGACTTTGCGAGGTCAGCGAAATGGTCCCGCAGGGTCTTGTTCCGAATGACCTCGGGATGATCCTCGCCGAAGTTGTAGGTCAGATAGCGGACCGGGTCGTCGAGCTCGTCGGCCTTCGCCTGGAAATAGGCAGCGACCTCGGCCATATTCTTGATTATTTTGACCTCGATCTGCGCGTGCTCCTTGTTCCAGGCACGGGCCTCGGCGCTCTTGAACCGATCGCTCACGGTCGAGATGATCGGCCAGAAGCAGAGGTTGTACTTGGCCTTGCTGATCTTGCCGGCCTTCGAGATTTTCGTGAGGGAATGATCCGAGCCGCACCAGCCCGGGTCGCCCGGCGAACGGGTCACGAAGTAGAGGCCGTTGTCGTTCTTGAAGTAGGCCCCGGTGATCTTGACGACCTGGCCGGTCTTGATCTCCATGCCATTCTTGTCCAGCATTGTCCTTCCTCCTTGCCCTCGTGACCTCCGGGGCGGGTTGTTCTGATTAGTCCTGCGCCTTAGCAGCGGCAAGCTGCTCCTCAATAAAGTCGAAGCACTGCTCGATGTAATCGGTAACCTTGTTCCACACGCGGTAGTTGGTGGTGAGCTTCTTGACCTGCTCGAAAACGCCGAAACAGTCATCCGCAGCAAGGATAGCACGGAACTTCTCGACCATGCTCTCAGTCAGGACAACGTACTGCACGAACTCGTTGCCGCAAAGGTCGGCCATGAAGTCCTTCTTAGTGTGGGCCGTCATAGCCACGCTGATGGTGTTCTCGCTGTCCTTGAAGTGACCGATGGCAATGTAAGCGTTCATGATGTACCTCCATAATGTCGTGTTGGCTTGTTGCTCTTGACATTATGAATTTTACCGCGTTCGGTAAGGGTTTGTATGCCGACAAAACAGCCAGAGTCTTACCAATTTCGGTATGCAGCTTTAACAGGTTTCATGGCCTTTGCTTTCAAAAAAGTCTTCCAATGCGTCTTTAAGGTCGTTAGCTCACTGCCAAATTTCATCTTCGGTTTCGTCTCCGCTATCGGCCGGTTCATAATTTAATACGTCACTAAGTTTTTCTTGCAGCTCCTTCAGCTTCTCATGCTGCTCAGCTTCCAGTCTCTTCTCAATATCCATAAACTCCTCCTCTCCTGAAAGCTGTCCCAGGAGCTCCACGGTCACCCGTATCACGTCCGGGACCTATGGCCCTGGCGTTTACTCACCTTTTACCTCGGACGCGATATGGGACTCCTGGGGAGTCCTCACGCAGCTTTGCACCGCGTGAGGACCGTCTGCTTAACGCCGTCGCGCTCGTTGTGGTCCTTGACCGTACCTTTGAGGGTCATACCGTCGCGGGTCTCGATCCCGCGAGAGGCGTACCAAATATAGACGTTGCTCTGCTCGTCGGTAAACTTGTAGAGATAGGTCGTACCGTAGACGCCCTCCCAGGAGGTCAGGAGCTTGGCGGTCGCCGCCGTCAGGGTAATCCGCTGGCCGATCTCGCCGATATGCTGTGAAACGGTCTCCGCGGCCTGCTCGGCCCTGCGCCGCTCTTCGCGGGCTTTCCGCTCCAGATAACGCTCATAGGCGATCGGCATATAAACCAGCCGACCGAAGTGCTTAGCCTTGACATACCCGGACAGAGCCAGCATAGAGCCGTTGCGCTCCAGGTCGCCGATCCAGCGGTCGCTCGTAACCTGATCCAAACCGACCAGCCAGGCGTTGATCTTCTCAGCGTTCTCCACGGCCTCGGCAGAGGGCGTAAGAAAAGACTTGCTCGAAGTCGCCGCAGGCTTTGCTCCGGGCAAGTCTTTTCTCTTGTCGTTCCCGAACGCGGCGCTGGTATCTCGCCTCGCGCCGTTCTTCGCTTGTCATAAAAGGTTGATCCCCTCCGCACAGTATTGTTGTTGGGCGCGTGTTCTAACTGCGTAGCAGCTCCGTCCATGAAACTCAGTACCCGCGCGCTCCTGAGCCATGCAAGCAGCGTCCGGACGGCTGCGTCGGCTGGGTGTTTTTGGCCCGACGGCCAGGGTTGCAAGTCCTCCTTCCGTATATGGCCGTTGATGATGTGCGCAATTTTGCGCTCTCCTAATTTTTCCATGTGTTCCTCCTTGATTTCGGCGGGGGCCGGTGGTATACTGAGCTTACCGGCCCCCTGGGTTGGTATGGGGCTTCTATCCTGGTAGCTGTGGCGGCGTTCAGGATAGGGGCCTTTCTCATGCCACGCAGAACCGACGCGTGGTGGTGGTCTTGGTGAACGCTTGGGCCACGTCCGGCAACGCCGCCTTGAGGGCTTTCCCGTCCAGCCTGGAGCTTGTGACGGCTTTCCAGGTCACCCGGTACTCCCCGGCCTGGACTTCATCCACCCCCTGGGCGGTAAGCTGAGCCTTGATCCCGTCCTTGATGGCCTCCGCCTCCTGCTCAGCTTCTTCAATCAGCCGCTGGAGCTGGCGCAGCTCCTTGATTTTGCTTTCCATCTCGTTCATGCTCATGGTGTATTCTCCTTTCGGTTGATGGGGGGGACCCCGGCGGTGGAGGGCGTTGAGGGGGAATCCATTTAGGGCCATTCCTGATCCCGTTCCACTCTTATAGGCCATCTCTTTTCACCTTGCGGCTACTCATTGGAACCTTTGCCGGTGCTGTTCCCTCCTGACATGATTATAATAACATATCTATATAGATATATCAATCGGCAGAACGGCCAATATTTATATAGATATATTGTGCATTATGTATATTGATATAGATAGACAAATGTGGTATAATACAGTCATACTGGGAGAGGTGGCCCCAATTTTGGGGGCACCCCACCAAAGGAGGGAAAGCCATGCCAGTGTCAAAAGCACAGCAAAAGGCCGTCAACAAGTACATGAAGGAAAACTATGACCGTTTCCTTTTAACCCTACGGCCCAAAGGACGCCTGGACACCATCAAGGCCCATGCCGCCGCGCAGGGGGAAAGCGCAAGTGCGTTCATCAACCGCGCCATAGACCACCAAATGTCCTGCGACCGCGATAAAGACCCCTCAGAGGCCCTACAAGGCCCGTTTGGGTGCGGGGTGGTATCTTTACCTTCTGAGGCATATGAATGCGCTGTAGCAGCCTCTGAGGCCGCAGGAGAGGGCTTGCCCGATTTTGTGGCGCGGGCGGTGGAGATACAGGCCAAGCGGGACAAAGCCTCCCTTGCTATGGGTATCAACCCGGCCACAGGGGATGCGACGGCGCGGAAGCTGGGGGCGGCAAATGAGCCAATATGAAAAGCTGCTCCTGTCCATCCTGAGCGGCACCAGGGACAAAAGCATACTCTTTGCAGATTTGCGGACAGTTCTGGACAGGCTGGGTTTCCAGTGCCGCATAAAGGGCGACCATTTCATCTACACTAAAGACGGGGTAGATGAAATCATCAACATTCAGCCGGTGGGCAGCAAAGCGAAGCCGTATCAGGTGAAGCAGGTACGCAATATCATCTTGAAGTACCAGTTAGGAGGGGACATCTATGAAGTATGAAATCATCCTGTATTGGAGCGATGAGGACGGCGCGTACATCGCCGAAGTGCCGGAATTGGCCGGGTGCATGGCAGACGGCCCCACCGCGAAGGATGCGTTGCACAACGTGGAGCAGATTGCCCTGGAGTGGATCGAGACAGCCCAAAAACTGGGCCGGGAAATCCCCGAGCCGAAGGGCCGTCTGAGGTACGCATAAGTTAAGGGCCGGGTAACTGCACCCCGGCCCTTGTTTTGACCCCCAATTTGACCCCTTAGCGGGTTTTCAACAATTTACAGCATTTTTAAAAATGCCCGAGAGCCTTGAAAATACTGCATTTGGCATACTGTATTTTACAACAATTACACCCCAGCATATAATTCGACTCCCCTCGCCTCCACCAACTTGCATTGACAAAAAAGATGCAGGCAAGAATCCCGCACTTCGGTGCGGGATTCTTGCACATAAATTCATAAGATGCGGATAAATCAAGAACAATTATTCCACGTTGAAAAAATCGAGAGGCGTAAAATAAAAATAACGCGCCGGAGATGCAAATCCGCCGAATTTTGGAGTTTTCAGAAACTGTCAACGCCAATCTGAAATCGTAAGAAAACGCCGAAGAAATTTTGTAGTTTTTCGGCGGGGATGTGGGTAACAAAATCAAGCGTTTCCTTGGTCAAATAGAG
>CAJTTS010000119.1 GCA_910579155.1 uncultured Oscillospiraceae bacterium
GCCGTATCTCATGTAGGACGGACAGCCCACTGACATGGGGCAGCATAATGTCCAGTACAACAAGGTCAATGTTGTTCTCACGGAAAAGCTGTAACGCCTCCCCGCCGTCATAAGCTGGGATGACTGTGTGGCCCGCAGGCTTTAGATATTCACAAATCGCATCGTTGGTCTTGCGGTCGTCCTCAACAATCAGTAATGTTGCCATTGTAGTTCCCCCTTTTTCAGGGTAGTATAGCACCGGAATGTGGAATGGATATGAAATGACAGTAAATTTTTGAGCTTTGGGGTTCACGATATGGTGGGAGTGCTATCGTAGCAAGCATAGGGAGTGTGGCCACACTCCCGGAAAACGGCCAAATCCGGCCCCTGCCGGGCCGTGTCCGTTTTGCTTGTTGGGATAGTCCCAAACCCTTATTATTAATTCAAAAAGTGAGAAGTGAATTTTTTGTAAATTCATACCGCGCTGCCGATACTGGAATTGACAAAAGCTGGTCTAACTGTTACAATAAACTCATCTTATACATTTGGTATAAGGGAAGATGATTGTTGTCAACACCTCCAATGAGATTTCTACGGATATTTCTGCAAGGTTCAGGTTGGCCGATGGTCTGCTTCGGCAGTACATCACCGCCAGGGTGAGCATTAACAAGCTTATGTTGACATATGTCTCCAGCTTAATTGTACCACAGTTAAGCATTGCAATCAGGATAGCTGGTAATCTAAACAAGCCGCCTACAAGGTGAAAATTAAATACCACGTTACGGTTTGTACCCGCTGGCTTAGGAATGCTATCCTCCATGCCAGCGGGTATCGGCATTAAGGAGAGAATTATGCGAGATATAGAGATTTGGCGCACATCAGAAAAGACCATCAAAAAAAGTCAACGGTACTATGCTCATTTTGATTATCGCACAGATATTTCAAAGAGTTGGGAGTACATTTCTAACCCTCAGAATATCTGCAAACATGGTTTCTACCCGTTTATTCACTATGTTAAAGATATGAGCAAATATTCTGCAAAAAAAGGTGGAATAAAAGAAAAGCATAGAGATATTTGTTATGCCGCACATATTGATCGCTGTATCTTCCAACTGTATAATTTTATTCTTAACGAGTGTTATAATGAAGAATGCGCTCGGCTCGGAATACAAGATGTTGCTGTCGCCTATCGGACAAATTTGAATAAACAAAATAATATTGACTTTGCAAAAAAAGCCATCCAGTTTATTCGCAAAAATCATGATTGCTATATTATGATTGGCGATTTTACAAAGTTCTTTGATAAGCTCAATCACGAATATCTTAAAAAGCAATGGTGCCGTTTGCTCCATACGGATAGATTGCCGTCAGATCACTATGCTGTGTTCAAGAATATCACTCAATATAGCTACCTCGAATTGCCTGATCTATTGAAAATTCACGGTCTGGACGACACTCCGAAAGGGAGACGAGAGTTAAACCAAAAGAAACGGGTCTTATCGCCCCAAGACCTGAAGAAAAACGCATATCGTATTCAAAAGAATAAAGACTGTGGCATTCCCCAGGGTTCCCCAATGAGTGGAGCTTTAGCAAATCTATATATGCTGGAAATTGATAAGTCAATCCATGATTTCGTAACAGCGCACAGTGGATTATATATGCGATATAGTGATGATTTTATCATCGTTTTGCCCCATATTGAAGAAGCAACTGCCATTAGCGCCTTAACCGAAATCAGCGATTTATTCAATAGCCCCAATTACCCCGGCCTTGAATTGCAGCCAAGTAAAACCCAGTATTATCATTTTGCAGAAAACAAGATAGAAAATTGTGGAGCTATCATTCACGAAGATGCAGACTGCTCAAACCGTCACTTGAATTTTCTCGGATTTACTTTTGATGGGCAAAAAGTGAGTTTAAGAGCAAAAACAGTTTCAAAACATTATCAACGAATGCGAAAAAAGGCAAAGACAATAGCTAAAAGCGGCGGATATACAAAACGAGGAAATCATATCAGCAAGAAAAACTTATACATGAAGTATTCGGTGCGAGGTTCTACCAGAAAGCCCGGAAATTTTCTTACTTATGTAACTAGCGCTCAAGCACCAGAGAGATTTGGAGAAGATGAGCGAATAGGGATTGTTTCTAAAAGAAATATGCAAAAAATCAGGAAATTTCTTAAAAAAGATTATAAGAAGCCAAATTGAAATAGTATCATCGATATAGCGCTATATCTGATGCCTTCACTGCCCCTCAAAATAAAAGTACCAGCCTACGCATTTAGGGCCTATCTAGCGGCCTATTTCCAAGGCTTTCAAACAGCGGTCACACAGGGGGTAATACGATTTGACCTGCGCCCTCGAAAATGGACTTCTAACTGCGTAGAAACAAGGACAAAAAGGGCCAGGACAGGAAGCCGACACCCTGGCGCTCCCATCCTGGCTTTTTCTGATCTGTAAATCTGTGCTGTCACGCAAGAGGGCCACGGCCCTCTTGCGACACCCGCAGAAACCGTACACCCGCTTCGCGTCTGTACGCTTCCAGTGGGTCAGATAACGCCCATGATACCCCCCCTGCCGCTATTTAATCTCCCTGTGTCTCGATTCCGTTCCATTCCTTTCCGGCGGCTTTGCCGCCCGTTCCTCAACGGGAAAGGTAGCGGAAAGGATAGGAAAGGAATGAGTAATTGATAAGTCTTTACTTGATTTTATCTTTAGTTACTTATATCTATATTTTATTGTGTTGGATTTTCCGACGTCGGTTTTCCCGTTGTCGGATTATCCGACGACGGAAATGCCAACAACGGCAAAAAGGGCAAGGCACGTCTATCTGTGCCTTGCCCTTTATCGTCCATATCGTGCCGAGGCGGGTGTTATCATCCAGACCTCAAAAGTAGTAAACAGGTAGTACATTTGCAGGGGGATCTGCTAAAAGTCCAGATATATCAACCATTTTCAAGGACAGGATGTGTACTGCCGTGGCACACGAAAAGGATCCTCTTCATCGCTTACACACTCCACAGTGCTGTTTTCCTCAGTATAGCACACATCTGTCCCTAAGTCGAGGGCCACTTTTGCGTGGGCGGAGGATGTGATGCGGTCTGCCAGCTCCAGTTTCGTCCATCCAAATTGACGCGCCGCCCGGATGTACCATGCCCGCTTCTGGAGCGTCAGCTCCGCTTCCAGGATGACCACATTCTGCGTCCAGCCGATGGTCATGGCCTCGGCCAGCACTTCCGGCGTTTCGGCATATGTGCGGTAAAAATCCCGCATCCGCCGCAGGTTCCGGGGGGAGAAGCCCGAGGCATCAGGGTAGGTGCTGTGCAGGTGCTCCGCAGCCGCCACCGCCGCGCCCTTCTCCGGCCTGCCGCTGACCAATCGGCCAATTTCACAGTACAGCTCCATCTGGGGCAGATTTGCCGCCACCAGCGCGTCCAGCGTTGCGAACAGGACGCTGTAATCGGTGGGCTTCCTGACGTTCATAGACTTTTCCTTTCCGGCGCCGTGCGCCTGATTTTTGAGACCGGCAGAGAGAAACACGGGAATCTGCTCCCGCGCTTCTCACTGCCGGCCTGTTAGGTTAGCTGTACGATGTCCTCGTACAACAGAATGTGCTTCTTGTCGATTGCCCGGTTGGCATGGTAGTGCCCAAACAGCCAGCAGCCGAACTCCAGCCGTTGTTCCACGGTTTCCAGAAAATCTGTGAGCGCGTCGGGCTGGTAGTGCCGGTTCATCTGCTGGGCGATGCTGGTAGGGGCGCAGTGTGTCAGTACATAGTCCGACTTCCAGTCCGCCCGTTCCAAGGCGTCCAGCGCAGCGGCGTACTCCTCATCGGAGGGCAGCTCCTCCGGCCACCAGGATTTTCCGATGATCCGAAACCTGCGCCGCCCCTCGAGGAGCAGGTGGAGGTACTGTGTTCGGAAGTCCGGGTCATTCTGATCGAGGATGCCGTCCTCCACATCGTGGGAGGTGGCCCCGCCCATGGAGAAGAAGGCGCGCCCCTCAATGTCATAGAGCTGGCCCCGCATGAGGTGCAGAATGTTGGGCCGGACGCGCTGCACCCTGCCTCCGTGCCAGTCCTCCACGGGAAGTTCCCGGAGCATCCGGTAGTTTTCGTGGTTCCCGCTGACGAACAGGGTGGTGAAGGGCTTTTCATCCAGCCAGTCCAGCCGCTTCCGCTCCTCTGAGGAACCGTTCCATACCCCGCCAAAGTCACCCAGAATGATCATATAGTCATCCCGGCCCATCTGCCGCTGCTGAGGGAAGTGCTCCCGCGAGAACCGCTGGAAGCCGCCGTGGGTGTCGCCTGTGGCAAAAATCATGTTTCCTGACCTCCTTGTATTGTTTGTTCGATCTCCGTCCCGCCCTGCAGGCACACCCGGATCCTGTCCGCGGACAGCACCTCCACCGTGTCCACCAGCTGGCGGATATCGCTCTCCTTCCACTCGGTGAACCGGGGGTTGCCCGTGGTCAAGACGTCCACCGCATCCCGGACGCGCCGGTTGGCCGCGGAGCCGCTCTCCATCTGGGCCAGGATGGAGGCTTTTTTTTCCTTCAGTGTCCCCATTTCCTCCGTGATCCGCTTGAAAGTGTCGGCGTGGCCCAGGTATCCGCCGTCCTCCTTGGACATCTGGAACAGCTCCTTAAACTCCCGGTCCAGATCGGCCAGCCGCTGGTCGATGTCGGACAGGCTCATGGCCTCGCCGGGGACGGGGGCCGCCTCCACGCGTATGGCGTCCTCGATCTGCCCCAGCAGATAACCTTTCTGACTCATCACCGAGCTGAGGACGGCAAGAATGGCGGCCTGTAAGGGCCCTTCCTGGAGGGTGGGGGACTCGTGGCAGTAGGTGGAGCCGTAGTCGATCCGGCTGGCGCACCGCCACACCGCCTTCTTCTGCCCCCGCTTGCTCCACACGCACCTGCGGTAGAGCGTGCCGCACTCCCCACACACCAGCCGCCCGGTAAGGGCGTACTTGGCGCTGTAACAGGATCGCCCGGTGGGGGCCTGCTTCTGGCTGGGGGCGTGTCCGGCGTTGCGGCGGGCGAACTCCGCCTTGGCCGCGTGGAAGGTGTCCCGGCTGACGATGCCCTCGTGGTGGTCACGGGTCAGGTACATGGGGAGCTGCCCCACGTTCCGCACGTGCTTGTGGCTGATGCAGTCGGCCACGAAGCTCTTTTGCTGGAGGACGTCGCCGCAGTATTTTTCATTTTGAAGAATCCCCCGGATGACGGCGATGGACCAGTCCGAACCGCCGCTGACGGTGGGGACGGCCTGCCGCTCCAGCGTGTCCTTGATCATCCGCAGGCTCTGCCCGCCCAGGAAGCTGTCGTAGATCTGACGCACCACCTCCGCCTGTTCCGGGATGATCCGGGGCTTGCCGTCCGGCCCTTTCTCATAGGCGTACAGCCGCTTGTACTGGATGGCGGCCTTGCCCTCCCGCATGGCCTGACGCTTGCCCCACTTCACGTTTTCGCTGATGGCTTCGCTCTCCCCCTGGGACACGGCCCCCAGCAGGGTGATCAGCAGTTCCCCGTCGCTTTCCAGGGTGTTAATGTTCTGCTCCTCGAAGATGATGGCGATGCCCAGCTCCCGCAGGGCGCGCACGTAGTTGAGGCAGTCCACCGTATTCCGGGCAAACCGGGAGATGGACTTCACCAGCACCATGTCGATCTTCTTCTGCCTGCACTGGCGGATCATCCGCAGGAACTGGGGCCGCTTGGCGGCCTGGGTGCCGGAGATCCCCTCATCCGCGAAGATCCCGGCCATGGTCCAGGCCGGGTTGGTCATGATCTTGTCGGTGTAGTATTTCTTCTGGGCCTCGTAGCTGGTGAGCTGCTCCTCGCTGTCGGTGGACACCCGGCAGTAGGCGGCGACCCGGAGCTGACGCCGGACGGCCCTGGCCTTGGCCAGAGCGGGGTTGGCGGGGATGACGATCACATTGGGCGCAGTGGCTGTCATTTAGAATCCCTCCTTTCATTGGCTGTTTGCAATGTGTTGCCCCTGCAATAATATGGGCAGGTAAGGCAAATGGTGCTGTTGGGTAGTTCATAATGCCTGCCGTTGAAGATTCGCACCCTTCCGCCGCATCCGCTGGTTACCCGCCACGGAGCCGCAGTCCGTTTCATGCTGTCGGCACAGGTACTGTAGGTGTGGGAGTAGTTTGGCTTCGGCATTGCGTTGATCCCTCCAAATATGGTATTGATGATCCTGCCACAACAATACCAGCTTCAGGGCCGCCAAGCTATCACGATATCCACCAAAGATAGGGCGCGGAAAGCAAGCAATACCAACAATACCACAACTATCTCACCCCGCTGGGCTCTCCAGCGTCTGCCCGTTCTTCAGCTTCAGGCCCACCGCCCCGGAGGGGTGGATCAGGATGGCGGCGGCGACCTGCCGGAGCAGGGCCGTATCCAAACCTTCGCCCGGTTCCGCACCGCCCAGCAGATGGCGCAGCCGCATGGTTTCATAGTCCCCGGAGCCCAGGGCGTCGAACCGGGCGGAGGCCAGGGCGATGGCCTGGGCTTTCGCGGCGGCTTCGTCAAACTCAGCCCGCTCCAACTCGTGGGCAAGGCCCTCCTGGGCCGCTTGGACGGCTTCGCTGTCACCCTCAGACGCGGGGGCGGGGGCGATGCTCTCAGGGTGTTCCCGGAGATAGCGGAGCAGCCGCCCCACGCACAGGATCAGGTTTTCATCCCTGATTTTTGCGGGAACCGTCATACAGTGGGGACACAGCCAGTAATTTTGGCGTGTCCGCCGCATGGGGCTTTGACATTGGGCGCACCGGGCCAGGACGCGGATATCCTTGATCTCCCCGTGGTTCGCCCTGCCGGACACGTCCGGCTTTGCCGCTACGGCCTGTCTGAATGATTCGGGTGGGATGATCTGCGGATACGCCCCCCCGCCTATGTAACGCCCGTCCTGCAAAACCCGCGCCACCATGTTCTTGTTCCACGGCCTGCCGGGGGCATAGGGGCAGCCGGTGGTGTTGAGCTCGTCCGCCAGCTTCCCGTAGGATGCCCCCTCCCCGTAGCGGCGGAAGATCAGCCGCACCATCTCCGCTTCCGTTGTTTCCTCCCGCACCTGCCCATCCCGCAGGCAGTAGCCGAAGGGCAGCTTCCGGTTTGCCATCAGCGCACGCTCCTCTCGGTGGTTTCCGTCAGTTCCAGCCCGTTTTTCAGCCGGAACCGCAGGGTGCCGTCCCCCTCCGCCGTGATCCGCTCCACCAGGTCGGTGAAAATCTCGCCATCAAAGGCGGGGAGGAACTCGGGCAGGGTTTCCAGCGTTTCCAGCAGCTCCCGCGTCCTGGGGAGGGTGTCGTCATCCCCGTCTGCCAGGAGCTGCTCCTTTTTCTGTTTCGCGGCCCGGAGCTGCCGGGCCAGCTCATTGCTCTGGGATATAAAAATATCAGGATCGACCAGGCCGCACTTGTTCATGTCGGCCAGCATTCGATCCTGATCGGAGAGATCCGCGATTTTTTGGTTCAGCGAAACGATGTCCAGGCTCCAGAGCATCCGCCGCTCCCGGACGGACTGGAGGTCCGCAATCATCTGCTTGAGGATTGGCCCCCCGTGGAGCCGGAGCTTGTGGTATACCCGGAGGAAGGCGGCGTAGATTTCCTCCTCGGGGATCCGCCCGGAGGGGCACCTATCCTTGTCCCTATAGTGCTGGCGGCAGACCCAATAGGTTTTTTGACCGCAAACAGCGCGGCGGTACGAGTTTCCACAGATCCCGCAGAAAACTTTCATTGCCAATGGGCTGCTTTCCCTTTGGGGCATTGTAAACGTTCGTCTGCCCAACAGTTCCGCAACCGCATCAAAGGTTTCCCGGTCAATGATGGCCGGATGGCTCTGGGGTACGAAATATTGCTCCTTTTCCCCACGGTTCACCATTTGCTTGAATGGCAGGGTGTCGGTGGTATACTTTTTTTGAAGCAGCGAATCCCCCACATACCGTTCATTGCTCAGAATGTAGGAGATCGCTTTATGCCCCCACTGGGTATTTCCTTCCCGCGTCTGCATTCCGAGGGTGGAGACATACTCCGCAATATCATCTTTACTTTGTCCAGAAAGATACTGGGCAAAAATCATGCGGACAACTTCTGCCTCCGGCTCATTGATAACAAGCTTTCTGTCCTTGCTTAGGCGGTATCCAAAGGGGGCGCTGCAGGTGATAAACTGGCCGCTCTGCATCCGGCGCTGGTAGCTCCAGCGCATATGGCTGGAGATATTCTGGCTCTCCTTCTGGGACATGGTGGCGAAGACTGCGGTGAGCAGCTCGCCGCTCATGTTGGAGGTGTCGATATGCTGCTCCTCGAAGCACACCCCCACGCCGATGGACTTCAGCTCCCGGATGGTGGTAAGGCAGTCCCTGGCGTTGCGGGCGAACCGGGAGACGGACTTGACCAGCACCTTGTCCACCCGCCCCCGGCGGCAATCCGCCAGAAGCCGCTGGAAGTCTGGGCGCTTTTCCGCGGACGTGCCGGTGATGCCCTCGTCTGCATAAAGGTCGGCCAGCGTCCAGTTCTCCTTGGAGGCGATCAGCGCGGTGTAGTAGTTGAGCTGGGCCATGAAGGAGTTGAGCTGGTCGGTGGAGTTCGAGCTGACCCGGCAGTAGGCGGCCACCCGGAGTTTTTCCGCCTCCTGCTTTGGGGCGGCTTCGATCACAATGACATTCTTCTGTTCCAGCGCAAGGCTTCCGCTGGTCTGCGGCTGTCTGCCCATGGTCCGCACCTCCTTCTGTCAGCAACAAACAATACCATACTGCGGCTCGAAAAGCTATGAAATTCGAGCGGTGAAACCTAACAAAAAACGATGTCTGCGCCCGTGTTTTTGGCGATCCGGGCAATGATCCTTTTCAGCTCCTGTTCGCTAAACCCGTGCCCGGACAGGAGCTGGAGCAGGTTGCGGACGCCGCACAGATCAATGTTGGCATTGGTCTGCGTCTCTTTTTTTCCTGCGTTCACTTCAGTTACCCCTTTCAATAAGCAGAAAACGTTTGTACCTCTGATTTGTTTATGGTATAGTGGCCATAGAGATAGGTGATTGCGAAATACAAGAGTATGTGGCAGCAAGAGGGTGAGAGCAGAGCA
>CAJTTS010000120.1 GCA_910579155.1 uncultured Oscillospiraceae bacterium
GCACAATGCCGTTCTGCGTCAGGGTGCTGGTGCCGATCACGCCGTCCAGCCCCACCTCGCAGCCAGCGGCGGTGGTGATGCGGAACTCAGCGCCGGAAAGGGGCGCATTGGTGGCGCTGTCCCGTTTCTGCACGATCAGTTTTCCCTTCGGCTGGTTTTTGAAGGTGAGGGTGACCGTCCGGCCCTCCTTGATCTGGATGGCCTGGCTCTGTGTGTCGATGATGAAGCCCGGAGGGGCCTGCACCTCGGTGACGATCACGCTCTTGCCGGGCTTCAGCCCCTCGATGCGGATCTCGCCCTTCTCGTCGGTGCGGTAGATGCCGTTGCTGTCGCCGATCACCGTACCGTCCGCGTAAGTGATCTTAAACTCCGCGTTTTGCAGGGTAATGCTGGGATTTGTGGCGCAAACCTTCCTCACCAGAAGGAGGCCGTCCGGCATATTGTCGAAGCGGACTGTGATGACACTCTGTTCCCCGTTGTCCGCCAGATAGACCGTTTCGGAGGAATTGATGATGGAATAGCCATCGGCGGGGTCCACCTCCTCGATAACGTAGGCCCCGGGCTCCAGCCCGGTCCACATGGCCACGCCATTTTTGCCCGTCACTTTCTGCCCGATCACGGTGCCGCCCGTGCCGCTGGTCCCCGCCAGATACCGCAGCTGGAAGGTGCAGCCAGCCAGGGCTTCGCCGGTGACAGAGTCATATTTTTCGACAATGATACAGTTTTTCGGGGTGTTTTCAAAGGTAACGGTATGGGTTTCGCCCGCTTTCAGGTAGATATCCTGGGTATCGGGCTGCTTGATGGTGAAGCCGGGGGCGGGCTCCAGCTCCTTGATACGGTACCAGCCGGTGTCGATGTGCTCCAGCACGATCTCGCCGCTGGCGTTGGTCTGGAACACGCCCAGGTCGTTGAGCTCGCCGGTGATGGTGTCGTCGCTGCCCCGCCACACCTGGAACTTGACATGCTCGATGGGGCTGTGGGTGATGCTGTCCACCTTCAGCACCTTCAAGGTGGGCTTGATGATGTTGGTGAGTTCGATGGTGGTGGTGTGGTTGGGCTCCAGCTGCACCACATGGACGGTGTCGTCATGGACATAGTTGGGAGCCGGGGTCACCTCGTAGACCTTGTAGGCTCCGGGCCGGAGGTTTTCCCAGAAAATCACGCCGTCCTTATCCGTCTGGCGCTGGTCGCTGAAGCCGCCGTCCACCTCCTCAATTTTGAAGGTGGCCCCCGGAATGGGCTTGTTGGTCTGGGTGTCGCGCTTCACCAGCCGGACGCCGGGGAGCTTGGAGTTGACGAAGTCAACCACCACGTCCTTGTCCTTCTCCGCATCGATCCAGACGGTTTTGCGGTTGTTGGAATCCAAAATGTAGGGCTTGGGCACGTCCGTCTCGGTGATCTCATAGCACCCGCTGGGCATGGACTCCAGCACGGCCTTGCCGTCCGCGCCGGTGACCACGTCGTTCTCATAGCCCAGGTTCACGCCCCGGATGTGGAAGCTCGTGCCGGGGATGGGATCGCCTGTCTCAGCGTCCCGTTTCTGAATGGTCAGGCTGCGCTTGTGGTGGTTCATTTTCGTGACCACAATGGTCTGTTCCCCCTGGAGGTCCTCGGCCTCCACATGGACGCCCACCGGGGAACGGTCACAGTCGAAGCCAGCGGGGGCGGACACCTCACGGAACTGATAGTAGCCCTCGGTGACGTTGGACACGGTGATGGTGCCGTCCGCCTGAGTCTCCTCGGTGCCGATCACCTGACCGTCCCGGAGAATCACGAAAATGGCCCCGGCCAAAGGCTGACCGTTTTCATCCACTTTCTTGAGCTGGACCTTGACCTTGGAGCTGTTCTCAAAAATTAAGGAAATATCATGCTCCCCGTCCCATACAAAGGGCCGCTTGACTTTGCTCACATCGGAGCTGAGAATGTAGCCCTCGGGCGGGGTGATCTCTTCCGCGATGTAGCTTCCTGTGGGCAGCTTCCCGAAATCCAGGTCTGCTTTCGAGATGTAGCCGCCGTCCCCGGTGGTGTACTCGCTTGTGAAGCTGCCGCCGTCGTCCAGCTTGACAGAGGTGATGCGGATGACCGCTCCCGCGATCCCCTTGGTGGGGTCGTCCGCGTCAACTTTCCTGATAGAACCGTCGCCATCATCGGGGATATCCGGCTCATTGAAAAAAGTGAATACACTGTTGGCGGAGCCGTTGGGCAGGACGGTCACCAGCTGGGAGGCGGTCTGGGCCACGTAGCCCTCGGGCACGGCCTCCTCGGTGATCATGTACTGGCCTGCGGTGAGGTTGTCCGCCTCTTTGGTCAGGGTAATGGTACCGTCTGCGCCGGTCTGGCGGGTGACGGAGAAGGCGGCGGGGTCGTTGGCGTTCTCGATTTTGAAGGTCACCCCGGCCATGGGCTTGTTGGTGCCCGCCTCCAGCTTCTTCACCGTAAGCCGCACGGTGTCGATGGTGGGCTCCTCGGGGTCCGGCACCGCGATCAACAGCCGCTGCATGGGGACGCCGGACTGGCCCGCCAGCTTCCAGGGCTGGGATTTATCCCACTCGTAGGTCCACAGGTGGTAATTGAGATAATTCTCCGGGTGGTCCATTACCGAATTGACCCCGGCTGCGATGTAGTCATAGGCGGAGTTGCCGGTGACACCGCCGTCCGAGCTGTCGATGATGCTGTGGGTACCGATTTTACTCCAGTCCTTGATGAAGGAGGACTGGCCGTAGGTCTCGTGGTACAGCTTCATGGCAGCCACAAATTCCTCTGCGGCCTGCTCGATGAAGCCCTCTCGGTCCGAATTCACATCCTTGATGATGCTGTGCTCATAGTACCAGGACATAGCCTGAGCGACCATGAACCAGATGTCGGACCAGTAGTTGTTCCAGTGCTCCAGGCCGATGGCGTCGCCCGCCTCGGTGAAGTCGCCGTAGGTGTGGGAGTAGACATAGGTGAGCAGTACCTTCAGCGAGGCGCTGTTCACCTCCTCCTGGAAGTTCCACTTCTGGCCATTGGCGGCGGGACCCAGGGTGCCCTTCTGGTAGGCGCACAGGGCGCGGACCGGGGCGTCCAGGCCGGGGACCGTGACCTGCTCGTCGAACACATAGGGCAGGCCCACGTTGTTGATGACGCTGCTGGCCGCTTTGTAGCGGACGGAGCGCCCGCCAATCTTCATGTAGTCCGAGGACCGCTGGGTGATGCTGGCCGGAGCGGAGGACAGTCCGGCGGCGAAGGCGGACAAGGGCAGGACGCCCAGGACGCACACCAGCGCCAGCAGCAGGCTGACGGCGCGTTTCATGATGTTGTTTTTCAAAGCATTCCCTCCAAAAAAGTTGAGGCCAGACCGCGTTTGCGGTCTGGCCTGGTCGGTTTCATTTTATAATTGTTGCAATGGAAATTACTCAGGGTATCGGGTATAGAGGATGAGCCCCGGCTGCTCCTCCAGCCACCAGCGGGGGTACTGCCCGCCCCAGTACGCTTTTTGGGTGGGGCCGCTGTCCGTGAAGGTGATGGTATCACCGGTTTTGCTCACCACCACGATCACATGACCGCCCAGGTCGTTGTCGTACTCCACCAGGTCGCCGGGCCGGAGCTGCTCCCAGCCGGGGTGGTCCACCCGCCGCCAGGGCAGGTCCCCGAAGGCGGCGTCGGAGCACAGGGTGGCCCATCCGGCACAGTTTCTGCCGCTGTAGTAGGGCCCGCCGCTGGTGGAGCGGAAGGGAGAGGGCCAGAGCGCGCCGTTGGGGTACCGCTCCCGCAGGGTGGCCAGCGCCACTTGGACGCTTTGTTCGGTGACGGTGGCGGAGGCTGGGGCTTCGCCGGTGTAGGGCTTACCGCTCTCCACTTGGACCGCGGCGCCGTCCCAGTAGACGTTGAAGCCCACGGCCTCGCCCACATCCCGGAGCTTGACGAAATTGTTGCCATGGATCTCATATGCCTCCATCTGGACCCGCTGTCCGTCCACATAGATGGGCTGGGTACTGAAGCTGGCGGTGAGACCGCTGGCCGCCTGGGCGGCAGAGCCGCACAGGGCCATGCCCGCGAACACGCCCACGGCGAAGGTGATAACTGTTCCTTTTTTCATAGCGTTTGGCCTCCTTTTTGTCATGTTGGTACTGCTGACGCAACATTACCACAACAAGGGGCCGAAGTCGAATACTTTCGCCGAACAGTCCGCGCGGAGGTTTTACGCCTGCTCCACCCCACGGACGCACCAGCGGTAGGCGGGCTGATCTTCCACGCAGGTGTAAAGGGTGATGCAGTTCTCGGTAGTAGAGGCCAGGCCGGAGGTGTCGGACACATCCACCTTGGACACGCTGCTGACGGCGTAGGTCCGGGTGCCCAGGGCCCCGGTGAAGGTGATGACATCCCCAGTTTTCAGGGTGTGGATCTTGCCGAAATCGTTGCGGACACCCCGGTTGTGGCCCGCGATGGCGATGTTCCCGTTCCAGATGCTGGTGCCCTCGAAGTGGCCCGCGCCCTTCAGCAGCGGCGCGGAGCCGGTGCCCTCATACACACCTACTGTCAGGCCGATGGAGGGAATTTTGAGGGTGCCCAGGCTGCCGTTGGCCAGGTACATCCCATTGAATACGTCGGTGAAGGAGGCGCCGGGCCCGCCCGTAGAGCCACCGCCCACCGTGGGAAAGCCGGAGCTGTCCACGCTGACGCTGATGTCGGCGGCGGGATAGCCGCTGCCTGTGGCGCTGGTGGAGGTACCGCCGTTGGGATTCCCCACGCTGCCCACCTGGTTCACCAGACCGCCGTCCAGGGCCCCGGGGACCAGATTAGGCGTCAGGTACTCCCCGGAACCGGGCAGATAGCTGGTGGGAGTGCCGAAGCCGGGCGGGATCAGGGCGGTGTTCTTGGAGCGGTCCACGTTGGGGTTCTCCCACTCGTAGATGGTGTCGTCGCTGGTGGGCCGTCCGAACAGATAGTCGTCCGCGCCGTCGATGCTGTATTCCAAAGCGTGAGCGGGTGCCACATACAAGGCGCACAGCAGGACGGCGGACAGGATGGCGCTCAGTTTTCTTCTCATAGGTTACCTTCTTTCTCGAAATTTTTTGAGGGCAAACGCCCCGCCGATGGCCAGAATGAGCACCATGCCGCCGATCATCAGCGGGGTCTTGATCTCCGCCCAGTTGAAGGACGTGGAGGGCTCGTCAGGGTCAGCGGAGGAGCTGGGCTCGTCGGCCGCTGGCTTCTTGGACGCCTCCGGGTCCTCCACGCTGCCGAAGGTGGCGGTGTAGGTCACCACCTGGCAGTCCGTTTTGGACACCTCTCCAACGTAATTGGCCGTGACAGTGTACCCAGTAGCGTACCGGCTGGTGGCGCTGCCGGAGTAGCTGGCGGTGGCGGTGTAGTGGGTGGCCACGCCGCCCTCTCCGTCCGTACTCTCCGCACTGGACCACTGCACGTCGGCCAGGGTCAGCGTCCGGCCCTTATCGGTGATGGTCTTGGGCACCAGCGAGACGTCGGCTTCAGACAAATTGGGATAGGTTCGGGTGGCGGACAGGGAGGTGGTCTTGCTGGCGTAGCCGTCCGTGGTGACTTGGACGCTGGTGTGGTCCAGCCGGAGGACGCCGGTGTAGCCGTCCTCCGTGGTGAACTCCATCTCGCCCTCCAGCCGCTGGAGGATGGCGTCCATCTTGTCCGTGTCGCTGGCCAGGGTCACCGTCTCGGTGTGGGTCTGGGTGTCCACCCCCACCTCGTCCTTGCGCACCATGTCCAGCAGGTAGTACAGCCGCCCGTTCCGGGTGAAGTCCCCGGTGGGGATGCCGGAGGGGTCGTCTCCCAGGGAGAGCTGGTACACCTTGTCGATGCGAAGCTCGTCCAGGGGGCCCGCCGTGTACTCCTCCACCTTGACGGGGTAGTAGCAGCTCCGCTCCGGCTCCTGGGAGGGCGGGGCGGACGGCTTGGGGGCCTCGGCGGCCAGGGCAGGGGTACACCCGGCCAGCGCCAGGGCCAGGGCGCACATTGCGGTGAAGATACGTTTCATTTGATTTTTTCCTCTTTCCATTTAGATTTGTTCCATAAATGTTATGTCACGTCACCGCCCCCTTTCCCGGGGCGGCCCGCGCTGCTGGAGATACTCGTTCCAATCCTTCCCGCTGGGCGGGACGCGGGCGGACACCTTCAGGCCCCGGCCCTCGTACACCGTCCGCAGCTTTTCCGCGGCCTCCCGGCCAGGGCCGTCGTTGTCCAGGCACAGCACCACATGGTTCAGGTGGGGGTGGTCCTTCAGGTAGCGGTCCAGGGCAGCGGGGTACAGGCCGCACAGGGCCACGGCGTTGGACATCGCCTCCCGGTGGAGGGTGCAGAAGCTCATCAGGTCTATGGGGGCCTCAAAGACCAGCACCCAGGGGATGGCGGGGTCGCAGGTGATGGGGAAGGCCACGCTTTTGTCGCTGCCCAGCACGTCCCGCTTGAAGCTGGCGCCGTCCTTGTCGTAGGTGCCGCGTTTGCAGGCAAATTTGGGTTGACCATTGCCATCCCTGCCCACGAACACGGCGTTGTGGTACTTCTCGTCCTCGTACAGCAGGCCGGTGTTGAGGAACGCCCGGATGACTTGGGGGGCGATGCCCCGCTTGCGCAGGTAGCCGAACACACGGCGGTTGTCCCCATTGGCCGGGGGCAGGGCGAACTCCGGTCGCTTTTCCTCCTCGGGGGGAGCCCTGGACCGCCTGTCCTCATCGGGGGCCCGGGCCTGTCCATTGAACTCCAGCAGGTAGTCCACCGCCTCCCGGAAGCCCTTCCCCTCAAATTCCTGGAGGAAGGTGATGGCGTCGCCGCCCGTTCCGTTGGAATACCGCTTCCAGGTGCGGCGGTTTTTGATCATAAGGCTGTCCATCTCCCGGGTCGTGTAGTACCGCCCGACCCGCTTCATCTGATAGCCCAGGTGCTCCAGCAGGTCCGGCAGGTCGGTATTTTTGGCGGTCTCCATCTCCTCGTCTGTGAATTTCCAGAAGTCCTCCTGGTCTGTTCGCTGTCTCGTAACGCTCACCTCCTTTGGCCGAAACGCAAAACAGGCCGGGAGAGCGCCCCACAATTGGGGGCGTTCTCCCGGGCTGTTCAGTAGTCTCGCTTTCGTTGTTTTGACGGTCCGGCAAAGCCTT
Source organism: uncultured Oscillospiraceae bacterium (assembly GCA_910579155.1). The sequence continues at coordinate 7,107 of CAJTTS010000120.1, forward strand.
TGACGGCCTGCCCTTTGCCTGGGTCGAATTGGTAATTCCTTGTTATGTATACCATATTTTGTGGAAAATGGGGAAAGTACCGCTATGGCTTGAATGTCAGGGGCATAGATGGTATACTGTTTTCAGACAAGCGGGGCACAGCCGGTGGCTGTGCCTCAGATACTGAATTGGATGGGGAGTGAGGAAAAAATGGTCTTTGTTTGCGATCACTGCCACTTTGAGCTGGAGGCCGGGGCCAAGCCCAGCCAGTGCCCGGACTGTGGGAAGATGGGCTATATCCGTACCGCCACCCTGGACGAGAGCCGGGCGTTCCAGGCCCGAAAGCGGGAGGACGTGTGGCATGATGCCGCGCCCGCCATGGCCGGCTGAAAACGAAAAACGGCCCCGGCAGCTCCATTTCTGGAGTTGCCGGGGGCGCTGCTTTGCCTCTGTGCTGTTGAGGGGCGGGGGGAGGCCGTCACACTGGGCCACACGGGGGCCAACGCCGCGTTTTACCTTCTGGGCGGGGCGCGGGTGCCGCCTGCCTGAGCGTGGGCACAAACGGCCTCAAACGGGCAACGCTAGTCAGGTAAAGTTGACCATCTTGAGCGTTGATTTAATCCGTTTGTACGAACCATGCTGCAGCATCAACCTTGCGTGTACGCTTGTCATTCGCGCTCCCAGGGCGCTTTTGCTGTAACGCCATGTTGGCCTCCTTTCAACCCTTTGTGCTGCTTATGCAATTGGACAGGACCATCCCCAGTTGGGATGGTCCTGTCCATCTGATTGCTGATATTAGGCGCTGCGCTCAGCATTCTCCTTCTCTTCAATCTCCCGAGCCTTGCGCTCGGCCTCGTCCAGCGCATCCTCGATGAGTCCCAGCACGAACTCCTTCTGGGTGAACTTGTGTCCGGTGCGGGCGGTTTCCCGCTCCAGGTGTGCCTTGATGCGCTGGAAAAGGGTTTCTCCGATCTGGAAGGCCATCGTCCGGGTTTTTTCGTTCGTCATGATCTCATTACCTCCATTTTCTTTCATTTCGAAGTATTCGGTCAGCAGGTTGGTGATGTACTGCGCGGTGGTGAGGCCCGCCTGTTCCCGGGCTTCCGAGATTTTTTGATGCAGGTCGAGCCCAATCTGAGCACAGAGGTTCTTTGTGGCTGCCATGGTGTTGATCCCCTTTCGTTTGATTGTGACCCAAGTATACTCGAAAGGCACGGCGAAAGCTATTACCAGCACCACCAAGGATTAACACGCATAAAGAATGTTTTATAAATCTGCGGAGAAGTAACAGCATGGTGTAACAGCGCCATGCTGTTACTTCTTTTACCTGCGATATTCCGGGGAAAAATCAATTTCCCCAATAAAATTGTAGTGTACGTCTATCCGCTGTACGCGGTGGCCGCTGGATTTGTCGGCTTCATGGACAACGATCTTTTCCACAAACTCATGCAGAAGCTGGGGAGTCAACTCTGTCGGCTCGGTGTACTTCTTTACGATTTTCAAAAAACTCTTAACATTGACGGCTTGCACCTCAGCAGCCTCAACAATGACGCTCAGGCTTCCAACAGACTTTTTCAATCCTGCCTGCTCCGCTTCATAGGTTGCGGACAGTTTGGTAAACCGTTCATCTGTTAG
>CAJTTS010000121.1 GCA_910579155.1 uncultured Oscillospiraceae bacterium
TCGGCTGGCTCGACAAATTCCGCAGACTTTGGAAAAATTGTGAACGCAAACTTTACATTTCTGCTCAGATTCTCACGTTTGCCCTCATTGCCATCCTCATCAGAAGATTTTAAACAGGCTCTAAGGAGATGAACCCCATTCTCAGCTTCTTCCTGACCTTCATCCTGCCTATTGTGATTTTTATCGCCATCGGGCAGCTCATGAGCCGGGCGCTGATGAAAAAGCTGGGTGGCGGTCCTATGGGCAGCGCCATGCAGTTTGGCAAGAGCAGCGCCAAGGTTTACATCGCCAGCGAGACAGGCATGAAGTTCACCGACGTAGCCGGAGAGGACGAGGCCAAAGAAAACCTCCAGGAAGTCGTGGACTTCCTCCACAATCCTGAAAAATACCAGGAGATCGGCGCAAAGATGCCCAAGGGCGTGCTGCTGGTGGGACCTCCGGGCACCGGCAAAACGCTCTTGGCAAAAGCTGTGGCTGGAGAGGCAGAGGTGCCTTTCTTCTCCATCTCCGGCTCGGAGTTCGTGGAGATGTTCGTGGGCATGGGGGCCAACAAGGTCCGCGACCTTTTCAAGCAGGCCAATGAGAAGGCCCCCTGCATCGTTTTTATTGACGAGATCGATACCATCGGCAAGAAGCGCGATACCGGCATGGGCGGCGGCAACGACGAACGGGAGCAGACCCTGAACCAGCTGCTGACCGAGATGGACGGCTTCGAGGGCAGCAAGGGCGTGGTCATCCTGGCCGCCACCAACCGCCCCGAGACCCTGGATCCCGCCCTGCTGCGGCCTGGCCGGTTCGACCGGCGGGTGCCCGTGGAGCTTCCCGACCTCCAGGGCCGTGAGGCCATCCTGAAAGTTCACGCCGCCAAGGTGAAGCTGGCGGACAACGTGGACTTCAACGCCATCGCCCGTGCCGCCTCCGGGGCCTCCGGCGCGGAGCTGGCCAACATGGTCAACGAAGCCGCCCTGCGGGCCGTGCGCCAGGGACGGAAGTTCGTCACCCAGGAGGACCTTCAAGAGAGCATCGAGGTGGTCATTGCCGGGTATCAGAAGAAGAACAAGATCCTCTCCGACCACGAGCGGATGATCGTCTCCTATCACGAAATCGGCCACGCCCTGGTGGCGGCGCTCCAGACCCACTCCGCCCCGGTGGCGAAGATCACCATCATCCCACGCACCTCCGGCGCGCTGGGCTACACCATGCAGGTGGAGCAGGAGGAACACAACCTGATGAGCCGGGAGGAGCTGGAGAACCAGATCGCTACGCTCACGGGTGGCCGCGCCGCCGAGGAACTTGTGTTCCACTCTATCACCACCGGCGCGTCCAACGACATTGAGAAGGCCACCAAGCTGGCCCGCGCCATGGTCACACGGTACGGTATGACGGAGGCTTTCGACATGGTAGCCCTGGAGACCGTCACGAACCAGTACATGGGCGGCGACGCCTCACTGGCCTGCGCCCCGGAGACCTCCGCGAAGATCGACCAGATGGTGGTCGATACCGTCAAGGCCCAACACGAAAAGGCGCTGAAGCTGCTGAAGGATCACGAAGCCAAGCTCCACGAGCTGAGCAGGTTCCTCTGCGAGAAGGAGACCATCACCGGCGAGGAGTTCATGAACATCCTGGAGAAAAAGGATTAAACCATACAGACAGCAGAGGGAGCGGGGCCGCGGCCCCGCTCCTTCTTTTCCTTTATTGAACCGAATGCCGTATATCCGTCCGCCTGCCCACGGTCTGCGCGGGACAGCTTAAACAGAAATGCGCGATACGCCTCGTCATAGGGACCCCATATCGCAAGAGATGTTATCTTGCCTATAAAAATCAGATCTTATTAAAAAATTCTTTCTTTAGACGGTCAATCACATCCAAAATGGTCTTTTGCTGGCTCTCACTTAAATCATCCAGATAGAGATACGAGCGGTTTTCCATTCCCATCATATAGTCCAGAGAGGTATTGTAAAGCACCGCCAGCTTAACAAGTTGTTCTACGCTGGGCGTGATGGTATTGCATTCATAGCCGCTGATGGTAGCGCGTGTTACTTCCAACCGGGCCGCTACATCTGACTGCGAGAGCCGTTTGCCCTCACGCAATGCTTTCAAGCGCAAGCCAAAATCATAAACCGCCATTCGTTCACCCCCAGCCTCTTGCTATATTCTACAAGAACGATAGAAATTATAACTTTGCAAGACAATGCAAATTGTGACATTTACAATTGACAATCTTCCAAGCGCATAATAAAATATGTAAGAAGCTATTAAAGACGGAGCACGGCGAAGCGGCATCAGCACAATAGTAAACTATGCCCAGAAAAGGGACTGGGAAACAACCGTGATCGACCCTATACCCGGCATATCACCCATGAGGGTCCAGCCTCAGGTTTGAAGCCGTGAGGGGGGCTGAATTCTTCCTTTGTTGACTGCTTGCATTTTCAAGAAAAATGGAGTATCATTGCCTATCATAAAATATGGAAGGAGCGTTCAGGTTGAGCATGAGCACAGTAGAAGTTTCGGAAAAGCAAAGTCTGATGGAGCGAATCGCGGCTTTTATTGTGGATAAACGCAAAGCCTTTTACCTGATGTACATCGGAGTTGCTATTTTCTGCGTCTTTTCCAGCGGCTGGGTGGCGGTGAATGACGATCTGACCAGCTACTTGTCTGACACCACCGAGACCCGGCAAGGGTTGACCGTGATGGAGGCGGAGTTTGTCACCTTTGGCACCAGCCGCATTATGGTGGACAATATCTCCTACCGTCAGGCGGAGAGCTTGGCGGAGCAGATAGAGATGATGGAAGGTGTAAAATCGGTGGAGTTCAACGGTTCCAGGGACCACTACACCAACGGCTCCGCCCTGTTTTCCATCACCTACGACGGGACCGCCACTGACCCGGTGAGTCTGGAGGGATTGGATGGTGTCAAAGCCCTTCTGGACGGGTATGACGTCTATATCACCGGCGACACCGGCGACTCCGCCTCTGAAAGTCTGAACGCCGAGATGCAGGTGGTCATGGTGATTGCCGTGGTCATCATCCTGGTGGTGCTGCTGTTCACCTCCCACACCTATATGGAGATCCCGGTGCTACTTATGACCTTTGGCATGGCGGCACTGATGAACAAGGGCACCAACTTTATCTTTGGCGAAATATCCTTTGTCTCCAACTCGGTGGCGGTGGTCCTCCAGCTGGCCCTGGCCATTGACTACGCCATCATCCTCTGCCACCGGTACACCGAGGAGCGGGAGCAGCTGGAGGCCCGGGAGGCGGTGGTGGCCGCCCTGAGCAAGGCCATTCCGGAGATTGCCGGCTCCTCCATGACCACCCTGTCCGGCCTGGGGGCCATGTGCTTCATGCAGTTCGGGATTGGTCAGGATTTGGGCCTGGTGCTGATGAAGTCCATTGTGCTCAGCCTGCTGGCCGTGTTTACCCTGATGCCCGGGCTGCTGCTCAGCTTCAGCAGTTTGATCGACCGCACCCACCACCGGAATTTTGTGCCCAAAATCACCGCCTGGGGCCGGCTGGCGGTGAAAACCCGTTTTGTCATGCCGCCCCTGTTTGTGGTGCTTCTGATTGGCGGTTTTGTGTTCGCCAACCGCTGCCCCTACGCCTACGGGCAGACCGAGCTGACCACCTTCCGCCAGAGCGACGCCCAGATTGCCCAGCAGCGGGTGAACGAAACCTTTGGCCGGGTGAACACCCTGGCGGTTATCGTGCCCAAGGGGGACTATGAGCAGGAGGGCCGGCTGCTCCGGGAACTGGATCGTATGCCCGAGACGGACACGGTGCTGGGCCTGGCCAATGTGGATGCCATGGACGGCTATGTCCTCACAGACCGGCTGACACCCCGGCAGTTTGCCGAGCTGACCGATCTGGATATTGAGGTGGCCCGGCTGCTCTACTCCGCCTACGCCGTGGACCAGGAGGACTACGGACAGGTGGTCTCCGGCCTGGACAGCTACGGCGTACCCCTGATCGACATGTTCCTGTATGTCTATGACATGATGGAAGACGGCTACGTCTCCCTGGACGCGGACATGACCGAGACTATTGAGGATCTCCACGTCCAGCTTACCGACGCCCAGCTGCAATTGAAGGGAGAGAACTACAGCCGTTTGGTCTTACAGCTCGACCTGCCCGAGGAGGGAGAGGAGACGTTCGCATTCCTGGACACCCTGCATGAGGTGGTAGCCCAATATTATCCCGAAAATTCCCTCCTGGTGGGCAACTCTACCAGCGATTTCGACCTGTCCGCCTCCTTCGGCAACGACAACATGCTCATCAGCATTCTGACCATCGTGTTTGTCATTCTGGTGCTGGTGTTCACCTTCAAATCCGCCGGGCTGCCGGTGCTGCTGATCCTGGTCATCCAGGGCAGCGTCTGGATCAACTTTTCCTTCCCCTACTTACAGAATGAACCCCTGTTCTTCCTCAGCTATCTGGTGGTCAGCTCCATCCAGATGGGCGCAAATATTGACTACGCCATTGTCATCGCCAACCGCTATGTGGAGCTGAAACAGACCATGTCCCTCAAGGATGCGGTTATCGAGTCGCTGAATGAGGCTTTCCCCACCATTATTACCTCAGGCACTATTTTGGCCTCCGCCGGCGTGGCCATCGGCCTGCTGTCCACCACAGCCTCCATCGCCTCCATCGGCGTGTGTCTGGGCCGGGGCACATTGATCTCCATCTTCCTGGTGATGGGCATCCTGCCCCAGATTCTGCTGCTGGGCGACACGATCATTGAAAAGACTGCCTTTACCCTGAAGGCCCGGCATCCCATTCAGACCCACGCCGGTGCGCTGCGCGTGGACGGCCATGTCCGGGGCTACATTTCCGGCATGGTCGACGCCGATTTCAGCGGCGCCCTCCACGGCAGCATCAACGCGGCGGTGGCGGCGGGGACAGTTCAGCCGGAGGATCCGCCCCAGCCAACGGCGGTCACCGCAGGAGAGGAGGCGAACACCCATGCGTAAAAGTGCCAATCGGCTGTTCGCCATCCTTTTGGCGGCCTGGATTCTGACCACTCTGGCCCTGCCCGCTTGGGCTGCGGAGGAAAGCGCCATCACCATCTCCAGCGTGAAGGACCTCCTGCGTTTCGGAAAAAATTGTGCGTTGGACACATGGTCCCAGGGCAAGACCGTTACCCTCACCGCCGACCTGGACCTGAGCGGGGTGGATTTCGCCCCCATGCCCACTTTCGGCGGCACCTTTTTAGGCCAGGGACACACCATCTCCGGCCTGCAGATCACCGCCGCCGGGTCAACCCAGGGCCTGTTCCGCTATATCCAGCCGTCCGGCGTGGTCCAGGACCTCACCGTGGAGGGAACCGTGGCCCCCGGGGGCACCCGCTCCACCGTGGGAGGCATCGTGGGCAGCAACGCCGGAACCCTGCAAGACTGCGCCTTTTACGGCGCGGTTCAGGGGGATACCACTGTGGGAGGCATCGCCGGGTACAACAGCGTCACCGGTGAGATTACCGGTTGTTCCGTCTCTGGCTCAGTCAGCGGCCAGAATATCACCGGTGGCATTGCGGGCCGGAATTTGGGGCTGCTGCTCAAATGTGAAAACAGCGCTGGAGTGAATTTGACCCAGGCGGAAACCAATGTGGATCTGATGGATGTGGATGCGGCCGCTATTCTGGAGGAGCGGGCCACGGCGGATGACGAAGCCTACCACCTGCTGGACGGCTGCTTTGATATCGGCGGCGTTGTGGGCTGGTCCAGCGGCGTGGTTCAGAGCTGCACCAATTATGGGACGGTTGGCTACCCCCATGTGGGGTACAACACCGGCGGCATCGCCGGGCGGCAGGATGGCTATCTGTCCGACTGTACCAACAGCGGAACCATTTACGGGCGGAAGGATGTGGGCGGCATTGTGGGCCAGGCGGAGCCTTTCCTGCTGATCGACCCCAGCGGGGATTCCCTGGAACGTCTGCGGGGAGAGCTGGAGGCCCTGGACCGCCTGATTGACCGGGCGATCGGCAACGCCCAGCGCACCGGGGGCGATGTGTCCGCCCTGTTGGAGGCCATGGGCGGCTTCACGGACGATGCGAGAGACAGCTCGCAGCGGATGCTGGATCACATCGCCAACTTTGCGGACGACAATATCGGCTCTGTCAACATAATGACGGCAGACCTTACCAATGCCTTGGACCAAATTACCCCAGCTTTGGATGACCTGTCCTCTGTGGGCGGGAAGCTGGAGGAGCTGTCCTCCCAGCTGAAATCTGCCATGAACTCCCTGAGCGGGTCGGCCGCGGCGGGCGACCAGGTGATGGCAGAACTCCGGGCGGCGTCGGACCGCCTCCAAGTAGCGGGCAGGAACCTGAAAAAGGCTGCTGACGCCCTCAGGGATGCACTGGAAGAATTGATCAAAGCCCTGCCCGAGATCAAAGAAGGTGGAGAGGACGGCACCTTGGCCGATATTCTCGAAGATGTGGAGACGAATGCGGTTCAGCTGGTGTCCGCCGTTGATGAGGCCGCGTCCGCTGTCAATCAGGTGTATGCGGCGTTCGACCTGCCCGACTTTGACCTGCCCGAATTGCCTGATATGCCCCAGCTGCCTGAATTTGATTGGGACGCGGTGGACTTTGAGAAGGTGCGCGGCGATCTCCAGGCCATCAGCGGCGCACTCAAGCCCGCCGGAGACAATTTGACGGCGGCCCTTGAGAGGCTGAGTCAGGCTATGAAGAATACAGACGGCATTTTTGCCGGATTAAAAGCCGCGCTGGAACGCTTTAAGGGGGCGTCGGATTCCACCGCCGCCATCGGAAGTCTGGCGGGCAGGGCCTTCGATACCATCAGCGGCGCAGTGAAGGAGTTGACATCCAAAGGGCCGGTGTCCTTCATTCCGCTGGGGGACCAGTTCCGTCAGGCCAGCGACGGTCTCTTTGACGCGCTGGGCGGTCTTTCCGGCGAGATGGACGCCCTGAACCGGATCGCGCAGAATGGAGGCGACACCCTGAGCGCTGACCTGCGGGCCATCAACAACCAATTCCATACGGTGTGTACGGTGCTGCTGGACGCTGCGTCTGATTTGACCAATACCCCGGTGGATGGGCTGGACCCTATACTCCAGGACACCTCGGAGGAGGACATCGCCGCCACACGGGACGGCAAGGTAGCCGACTGCCGCAACACCGGCGGGGTAGAGGGCGACCGGAACGTGGGCGGCGTCATCGGCGCCATGGCCATTGAGTTCGACCTGGATCCTGAGGATGACGCCACCGGCGTGTTTTCCTTTGGAACCACCTATGAGACAAAAGCTGTGCTTCAGGGCTGCGTCAACTACGGCAGTGTCACCGCCAAAAAGGACTGCGTAGGCGGCCTGGCGGGCCGGATGGACCTTGGCACTGCCCTGGACTGCCAGAATTACGGCCCGGTGGAGAGTACCGACGGAAACTATGTCGGCGGCGTCGCGGGTTTCGCGGACGCCTCGGTGCGCAGCTGCTGGGCCAAGTGCGTCTTATCCGGCGGGAATTACGTGGGCGGCGTCGCCGGGTGGGCCAGCCGCCTGCGGGACAGCTGCGCCATCGTCACAATTGAAGAAGGCACAGAGTACCTGGGGGCCGTTGCCGGCGGCGTGGACGCAGACGGGGTGCTGTCCGGCAATCTCTTTGTGGACACCGGAACCGCCGGGGTGGACGGTGTCAGCTACGCGGGACGGGCTGAGCCGGTCCCCTTTGAGGCCATGTCGCAGCTGGATGGGGTCCCCGCCGAATTCACCGCCTTTACCCTTACCCTGCTGGCGGACGGAAAGACCGTGGCTCAAATCCCCTTCCTCTATGGAGACGACCTGTCCCGTATTGAGCTGCCTCCGGTTCCCGAGCGGGAAGACAGCTATGGTGTGTGGCCAGAGTTCGATATGTCCGGCACCAGCTCGGATGTAGCGCTGGAGGCGGAATACGCTCCCTGGGTCACCCTGGTGGCCAGCGCGGAGCAGTCCGGCAAGCTGTCCCTGGCTTTGGCGGAGGGACGGTTCACCCAGGAAGCGGTTCTCCACGTTTCCGACAGCGCTCAGACTCCGCCTAAAAAAGACGCGGAAGGCGCCGTCACGTGGGACATCTCCCTTGCCGGGAGCACACTGGGACCGGAGGACGTACTTCCCCTGCGGCTGCTCAGTCCCGGAGAAGACGCCGAGGTGTGGCAGTATCAAAACGGCCAGTGGGTGGCGGTGGACACGACCCGAAACGGACAGTATCTGCTTCTCACTATGGAGGGCACTCAGGGAACCTTCTTTCTCCAGCCCAAGGGGAACGGCCTGTGGATACCCGTTCTGCTGACGGCAGGCGGGGCGGCGGGACTGGGGGTGCTCCTGCTGATTGCCAGCAAACGCAAGCGGGCGAAAAAGGCCGTCAAAGTTCAGAAAGAACAAGAGGAGCCAGCTCCGAAATAAAATGCCCCGCTTGCCAGATGGACTTGTTCCGTCTGGCAAGCGGGGTGATTCGTTTTTTCAAGTGCTGGCGATGACAATCAGAGATACATAGTGTCCTTCTATTTTGAAATAACCCGGCGGTCACTTGCCGTCGGTGGCAATCATGTTGGGCCAGTGCTTTTCCATACGTTCGTTATTGAACTGCCGGTCCAGGAACTGCTCAAAGGCACCGTTAGGCTCAGGATCCACCGCCCGGATGCTGTAGCGAAGCATGGCCGCACTGGTCAGCAGGGCGTTGCACACCATGAACACCAGCACAATCCAGGTGGTAATCT
>CAJTTS010000122.1 GCA_910579155.1 uncultured Oscillospiraceae bacterium
CCCGGAAGTTCAAGGGGCAGAATCTGCTGGTGTTCCGCACCCTGACGGCCAAATTAGGCGCCATGGGGGTGCTGATGGCCACCATCTCTCTGATTTTCACCGCCACCCTGATCTCCGAGGGCACAGGGCTGGTGTTCCGGGGGCTGTTCGAAGGCCGGGCGGCGGAGAGCGCCTGCTTTGACCTCTACGTTGCCTTTGAAGGGGAAAACAAAAACCCAGAGCCTTACCTGAATTACATTGCGGAGCAGATTCCTGTGGAGCGATCGCTTTTGTATCAGGTCTACCTCACCGACAGCCCCACTGTGCGGGACTATGTCGAATCCCAGACCGTCTATTATTACTACAACTACGATCAGGACCCCGTTCTTCGCTGGAGCGACTACGCTGCTCTGCGTTCCATCGCGGGCTATCCGGCGGTGGAGCCGGAGCCGGGACGGTACCTTATCCACTGCATGGCCTATTTAGAGGAACCCCTGCGGAACTACGGCCAACCGGTCACTCTGGGTGGCATCACATTATCTCCAGGGAGCGTCTACACAGAGCATCTTTATCAAAGCTATGGCGTGGCAAATGGGCGGGGGTATATTCTGGTCGTTCCAGACGAAGCGGCAGACGGACTTCCTGTCCATCATTTGGCTTATGCCGCAAAGACGGTCCAGCCAGTGCCGGCGGCGCAGTATGACGCGCTGACGGGTGAATCAGGCGGACAGGACGATCTGCTGGGGTACGGTTTTGTCTCTACAAAGGCCAACGAGGAGGAAGGAGCGGCCGCTCAGACCGCCCTGTGCGTCTTTCCCCTGTACTACCTGGCCCTGGCCTTGACCATGACCGCCGCCACGATCCTCACCATCCAGCAGCTCAGCGAAACAGAGCGGTACAAGCGGCAGTTCCAGCTCCTGCAAAAGCTGGGCATGGACCGGCGGGAGATGGCAAAGGCTCTGGGGCGCCAGTTCACTATCTACTATGCTCTGCCCGCCGTTCCTCCTATACTGATTGGCGTACCCTTTATCCTTCATCTGGCCAGTGTGCCTGAGCCGGGGGTGATGGTGGGAGTGAACAGTCCTTTGTCCATTGTGACGGTCTCGCTGGGGATTTTCTTCCTGATTTATGCGATCTATATTTTGCTGGCCTATACCAGTCTGAAACGGAATGTGCTGCCGGAGTAGGAGAGCAGACCCAGATCCAGGCCCAGAATGGGAAAAAAGCGGGTGGAACCAATGGAGGGGGCAGTGCTGGAAAGCAGCCTTTTCTGGAGCGAATATGCCCCGAAAGCGCAAAAAACCGCCGCCAGCATCTCTGGTAGCAGCTCATAACCCGAAGGCCGTCGGTTCAAATCCGGCCCCTGCAACCAGAAAAATATCCGTTTTTGATGTGAAGGTGGCTGTTTTCCTTGTTTTTTGAGTGATTTATTTTTGTGCCCGCTCAAAAAATTCAACTCCAATTCAACTAGGCGCTGTTTGAAAATTGGAAATGTGCCCAACGGTGAGGGATTTTTTCGCCAGGCGAAGCCAATTTGACGCAGGAATACTTGGTGTATTCCAAGGAAAATTGGCAAAGTATGGCGGAAAAAGAGCCACCGTTTGGGTATGATGACAATTTTCAAACAAGCCCTAGCCAAAAAATTCAAGCCTTTTTCAAGAACACGTCGGCCAGGATAGCCGGACGCGATGCTTGCCCCACCCAAGAGGGTGGGCATTCGCCCCAACCGGGCGTTTCTGCGTTGCCCTCACCCGGCGCTTCCATTGCACTTTTCCACGCTCATCACGCCTATCCGCACTGCGGGCAGATGTGGCTGAAATTTATCCCGCTTTTGCCCTTTGCCCTTGAATCCGCCCTCTGGGCCGCCCTTGCCCTGGGCATTCACTGAACGCAACCACTCCAGGAAATTCTCCAACTGGTGTTCAGGCGCACCGCAGGGAGGCTGGGCGTACTGCCCAGCCTCCCTGCATCATCCCCTGCGGTGCTGTTTCAAATTTCCTGAGCGTTTTGAGGCATTTCGACTTGGCTGTAGAAGTCCCTCTATGATTACGGCATAGTAAAATTTTCCTGTTTTATCGTGCGAAGATGCCTTTTGCTTGTTGCTATGTGCCTTGTTGGTCTATTTCCTCCCCAAATTTTTGGGATGGTTCACGCCGCCAGATGATGGGTGGGAACTATCGTGGAACAATTCCTGCGTTCCCTGCTTGCGGTGGGGTATTGTTGTGGATAGAATGAAAATCAGAAAATGTTTCATTTGTGACCCCAAGCGGCCTCCCCATCCGTCTAAGCGACTAAATGACATGATACTCCATCAGCAGCTTTTCGATGTCAGTGCCCTGCGCCTTGCTCAGAACCTTGTGCAGGGCGAACTTTTCGATGAGGTTCAGGCTCATGTCCGTCAGGGGCTTGCCGTCCCGAAGCTTAACGGAGGCATCCAGCAGGTCGCGCACGTCGTAGGTGCTGCCCCATACCTCGGGTACGCCCCGATCTACGTCCAGCAGGGTATACACCGCCTCCATGCCGGTGCGCATGGAGTATTCGGTGGTGAAGATGGTGTCCCGGGCGATCTCGGCAAACTGGCCCAGGAAGGCGAAGTTTACCGCGTCATCGGGCACTACCTTCGGGCGGTCAGTGTCGTTGCGGGGCATGAAGAAGGCATCGATATAGGGCATCATAACAGGCACAGTGTTGGCACTGCACTCGGCCAGTTCCTCGATCTGATCCTTGGGTACGCCCAGATGGTACAGCCACTCCATGCAGATTTCCTTGCCGGTGCAGTCCCGCATGGGCTTCTTTACATAATCGCCGGGCACGTCAGTGAACAGGGAGTACACCCACACCAAGCAGTGGTTCTTGGGCTGCTCCCGGAACTGGGGCTGGCGGTTGATGGTCCAGCTCAGCAGCCAGGAGGAATCCTTCACGGTGACGATGCCGCCGGTGACCACCTTGCCGGTGAAGGGATCCCGCTTGCAGATGTTCTTGATATAGGGGATGATCTGCCCGTCCAGGGTCTCCACCGTGGCAGACATCCAGTTGGTCTGCTCCGGATCGTAGCAGAACTTGTCCGGGTTGCCGAAGGACGGATCCTGGGCAGCGATCTTCCGCCACATATCCCAGCCGCCGCCGGGCTTGATCTCGGTGTTGTAGGGGGCGGGGGTATTTTGATCGCCCATGGTGGAATTTTCCACGCAGCCTCCGTTGGTGATGAACACCAAATCGTTCTCCGTCAGATCCACAAAGTTCTGGCCTTCCCCGGTGAGCAGCTCGATCCGGCTGGCCAGCTTTTTGTCCGGCTGGATGTCAAACTCCACATTCACCACCTTGGTGTTGTAGTGGAACTGCACGCCGTGATCCTCCAGGTATTTCACCATGGGCAGGATCATGGACTCGTACTGGTTGTAACGGGTGAAGCGCAGGGCCTTGAAGTCGGGCAGGCCGCCGATGTGGTGGATGAAGCGCTTGATATACCGCTTCATTTCCAGGGCGGAGTGCCAGTTCTCAAAGGCGAACATGGTGCGCCAGTAGAGCCAGAAGTTGGAGTTGAGCACCTCGTCGTCGAAATAGTCGGTGATGCGCTTGTCGTAGAGCTCCTCATCGGTGGTGAAGAACAGCTTCATGATCTCCATAGCCGCCTTGTCGGACACATCGAACTTGCCGTCGGTGTGGGCGTCCTGGCCCCGGTCCACGGTGGCCCGGCACAGGGAGTAGTTGGGATCCTCCTTATTCAGCCAGTAATACTCGTCCAGCACACTGACGCCCTCCGTCTCAATGGAGGGGATGGAGTGGAACAGGTCCCACATGACCTCGAAGTGGTTGTCCATCTCTCGGCCGCCCCGCATGACGTAGCCCACATTCTCGAACTTCCAGCCGTCGCAGGCACCGCCGGGGATGGGATCCTTCTCGAAGATGTGGATGTGCTCGCCCTTCATCTGGCCGTCCCGAACCAGATAGCAGGCGGCGGTAAGAGCGGCAAGGCCGGTGCCGATGATATAGGCGGACTTGTGATCCACACCCTCCGGTTTCCTGGGGCGGGCAAAAGCCTCGTAGTTACCGCTGGAATAATACATATATAACACCCTTTCCCGAGCCGTTTTCGGCTCTTTTGTTTGATGGGCTTATCATAGTATACTCGTCCTTTTTTCACAATAAACAGAAAACTCGCCGTGATAAAATTTTTATCACGGCGAGCCCATTGATGATTTTTTAATCATTTCGGGCTGTATGTAAGGATCTGTCGGTGCGGAAAGCGTTCAATGCCCGGATCACATTTCCGTGAAGCACCTTGCTGGCGCGCTCCACGATGGCGGTGGGATCCTCCTTCATATTGCCGTTGATCCAGTCCAGCATCACGCCGATCAAGGCATACTCATAAAAATTGGCAATAAAATTTTTGTCTGCTTCACTTACGCACGACCCCACCGATTTTTCCTCTATTACCCCGAGCAGCAAATTGTGTATGAGCGGGTTAAGATATTGCTCAATGCGCTCCCGGCTTACCGTGCGGTAGACATTCATGATGAAGGGTTTGTTGTCCAGCACAACCTGGAAGATATTCAAAAAGCCCTCCTGCCAGGTATCATAGGTCTTTTTGCCCGCCAGGGCCCGGGCGGCGTCCTCCACGCAGGCCCATTCCACCAGATCATAGATATCCTTGAAGTGGTAGTAAAAGGTCATGCGGCTGATCCCACAGTCCTCGGCAATGTCGCTGATCGTGATCTTATTCAGTGGCTTTTGGAGCAGCAGCTTTTTTAGTGATGCCTCCATTGCCCGTTTTGTCATCTGTGACATAAAAACCTCCACCGCATTGAGCGATCGGCCAAGATACATAAATACAGGGCCTTTCCATCTGTGTTTCCAGACACTCCACCAGCAGTATACTTGAAAAATGAAGCTATTTCAAGTATACTATGCAAAAGAGGCTATTCTCGCTTCTCGACCGGGAGGATGCCCCATTGTTATTCCTATTCCATCGGAGGTGCGCCATGGCTAATTTTACCCGCAGAGCCATCAAGGAGACCTTTTGGAAGCTGCTCAACCAGCGGCCTTTGAGCCAGATTACCATAAAGAACATTGTAGAGGACTGCGGTATCAACCGCAACTCTTTCTACTACCATTTTGAGGATCTGCCCGCCCTCGTGGAAGAAATTGTAGAGGAACAGGTTCAGGTCCTCATTCAAAACCACCCTACATCTCATCGGTGGAGGAGTGCTTTGACGCAGTGATCGAGCTGGTGATGGAAAACAAGTGGGCCATTTACCACATTTACAACTCCCTGAGCCGGGACGTATTTGAGCGGTATCTCATGGACGCCTGTCAGTACATCGTCTCCGCCTACTTAAAGACGGAGTTCGCTGGGAAGTCCATTGACCTCCAAGATCTGGACGCGCTGATTCGACTGCACAAGTGTGCCTGCTTCGGCTCCGTGATCGACTGGCTCAACGGCGGCATGAAGGATGACATTGTCGGCTATTTTCGCCGGGTGTGCACCCTGCAAAAGGGCTGGTTGGAGAATTTGGGCCGATGAATCGAATATGGGCTCCAACACGGGACATGCCAATGCCTAAAATTTGGGCACGGGCCTGTCCCGTGTCTGAATTTCAGACAGTTTTTTCCCTGCGCCTGATTTTTAGGCATGGGGCTTTTTTCTGCCCATGGTAACAGCGCTGCCCCTCTGCTATACTCACTATCACACAAGGGAAACCACTGATAACAGGAGGCGCAGAGTAGCTATGGTCATGCTCTCCTGCTCTGAACTTCATCCGACTCTCCCGGGCCGTTGAGCTACCCACACAAACTACCGATGCCTCATAAAAATACCTTAAACGCTGGACGGTGTCAGGGGGTGTGGGACACTTTATCTCTCCACCCGCAATTGAGGCAAGATGCACATTGCCCCAACCCGTGGCCTTGCAGCTGAATCGCTCCGCCAATCCAACCCAATGACAGGGTACATCATGTATTTCGGCAAGCTCGGTACGATACGTCCATTGGCAAAGCGAATAGACGCTGCAGGGCACTCACTTTTATAAGTGTTATATTGCTACAGTGGCAAAATCCTCCTTTAAAGAGCAGATTGTTAAGTTGACATTGGCCCTCTCTTTAGGAGAACTGCCTGCAACTGTGACAAAATTTGCGTTTATATTAATACATATATCCAGTATAACATATTGTATATTTTTGTCGATAGAGGTAATTTCTGTTGATTACATTGGCGTGCTCCCTCCAGGAGAAGAATAGTTCGGAATTTATAAAATCAGCGCAAAAGTATTCTAAAGGGTTAATATCGTAAGGAGAAATCCGCACAACAACAGGAGATGGTGAACATGGCGCACAGCACCAAGATTACAGCACTTTATGAGCGGTTAAGTTGCGCTGATGAGTTACAAGGCCCCAGCAATTCCACTCTGAACCAGCAGGTATTTTTGGAGGACTTATGCAAACGGAACAGCTTCACCAATGTCCACCACTTCACGGACGATGGAGTGAGCGGCACAACCTTCGACCGGGACGGCTTCAAAGCCATGATTGCCGAGCTTGAGGCTGGGTACGTGGCAACTATAATCGTCAAGGATATGAGCCGCTTTGGGCGCGACTACCTCAAGGTTGGCTTTTACACCGATATATAATTTATTTAAGGTTACACACAGACAGCTTGCGCTTATAGATATTCATGCCAAAAGCACACAAACAAGCAGACTGTTGGCTAACAATTCGTAGTGCAAAAGCGCAAGATGGGTTATAGATTTATAGTTGTAAATTATCATCCTCTGTTTCCGTTCAAAATAGTTTGGGGCAAATTGCAAAGAAATTGTTGCGCATCACAATTCTTCCACTGGACCGCATTGCGCTTTTGGTTCCGTGTGTGTATAATAATTGGTATCGCCATGATAATTTCACCAGGATGAATGGAGGGAGCATATCATGAATTATATTCAGAGGGCACAGGACCTGAAAGAGGAAACCGTGGCCCACCGGCGGTATTTCCACACCAATGCGGAGGTAGGGCTGGAGACACCCAAGGCGGTGGACTACGTGATGGAGCAGTTGAAAAAGAGCGGCCTGAGCCCGGAGAGGTGCGGCCACGGCGTCACTGCCGCCATCGGGACAGGGGGCAAAACCCTGCTGCTCCGGGCGGATATGGACGCCCTGCCCATGGGCGAGGAGAGCGGGGAGCCCTTTGCCTGCCCCACCGGAACCGAAGCCCATGCCTGCGGCCACGATTTCCATGCCGCCATGCTGCTGACTGCCGCGAAAATCCTGAAGGAAAATGAGACGGCGCTGAAGGGCACCCGTTCGCTTCATGTTCCAGCCTGCGGAGGAAACCTTTGAGGGCGCAAAGGACATGATCGCCCATGGAATCCTGGAGGGGGTGGACGCGGCCCTGGCCTTTCACGTTGGGCCGGGAAAGATGCCGCCGGGGCTGTTTATGTACAACGCCGGAGTGGGAATAAATATTTAGTGCTTTCTGAATCCTGAAAAGCGTTGGCAATACAGCGTTTTTCAGGATTTTTCTTTTTTAGTGGCTACAAATTGGCTACATTTGCAGCGATTTTTGTAGCCAGAGGCTCACGGCATGATGCCGTCAAGCTGTCTGGCTACCTCCACCTGCTTGTTGGGGTACAGGTGGCTGTACGTGTCCATCGTTGTCTGCACCTTTTCATGTCCGAGCCGCTCTGCGATCAGCAGCGGCGAGAAGCCCATCTCCACCAGCAGGCTGGCGTGGCTGTGGCGAATGTCATGCACCCGGATGCGCTTTACCCCCGATGCCTTGCAGCCATACTCCATTTCGTGATACAGAAAGCTCTTGGTGTAGGGAAAGAGCCGGTCGTCCTTTTGCAGCCCGTAGCAATGGGACATATACTCCTGCAAACAGGTGCAAAGACCGTCGGGAATGGGGATGGTGCGGTTGCTCTTGGGCGTTTTCGGCGTGGTGATGATGTCCTCTCTGCCGAGACGCTGATAGCTCTTGTTTACCGTCAGGATTTTCTTTTCAAAGTCGATGTCCGACGGCGTAAGCGCCAATAGCTCTCCTTCACGGATTCCGGTGAAGTACAAGGTCATAAATACCGCGTAGCTGGCAGGCCGGTCTTTCATGACCTCAATGAAGGTCTGAAACTCCTGCCTTGTCCAGAACAGCATCTCATCGGCGTGTTTCTTTCCCATACTTCCCGCCTTGTGGCATGGATTCTTTTTCAGTCCATAGTACTTGACTGCGTAGTTGAAAATTGCCGTAAGCTGGTTGTTGATGCACTTGAGATAGGTCTGGGAGTAGGGCTTGCCGCTTTCATCGCGGTAGCTGGTCAGAGAGTTCTGCCACTGGCGCACATGAGTGGGCTTGATCTCGTTCAGCGGGATTTTCTTGAAGAAGGGCGTTACCTTCAGGTCGATCAGCCATTTCTTGCTGGCAACGGTGGAGGGCTTGAGGCGGTGCTCCATATCCTTGATATACAAAGCGATGAAGTCGCCAAAGGTCATACCGAGGCTGCCTGTGGATTGGCTGATGAAGTCACGCTCCCATTGAAGGGCTTCCTTTTTGGTGGCGAAGCCGCGCTTCTTCTTGTGGATGGTCTTGCCTGTCCAGTCCGTTACCCGGATCTGAGACATCCAGCGACCGGTATCGCCGTCTTTTGTTACTGACATTTTTACCTCCTTCCCTCAAGAATCAGGCTTTG
>CAJTTS010000123.1 GCA_910579155.1 uncultured Oscillospiraceae bacterium
ATTCACTATACCGACATTGGATTTATCGGCGAAACCGGGGAAGAAGAAAAGCCCCGACAGGAAATTTCAGCGTGATTCCTGCCGGGGAACTTCCCCAAATCGAAGATACCCCTATGCGGGTGCGCCCAATATGCCGCCCTTCTTGTCCCAGCGGCGTTTGGTGGCCTGCATATTTTGGTAGGCACAGTCTGGGCCGCAGTTGATCCCCGTGACGAGCTGGCGGGCCTTGGCGGGGTTTCCCGCGTAGGACAGGGCGCTTTCCAGGCTGGTCTTTTCCTCGTTCAGCGCGTAGTCCACGCAATGATCCAGCCGGTGGCGGATGGGGATGATCTTGTCATAGGCCATTACAATGTCTCCTTCACCAGCCGCCACGCCTCGTACACCAGGGCGGCGGCCCGCCGTATATCGGCCTCGGACACGCTTTTCTGGATGTTGGCCCAATGCGCGATCTGATTGGCGTTGTTGCCCAGGGCGGACAGCTCCCGGAGCAGGGCGGCGTAGGTGTCGGGCGGGCGGGGGCGGAGCTGGACGCCCAAAACAAGGCTGCGGATGAAGGGGTCTATCCCCAGGCCCGCGATCCCGGCCTGACGTTTCAAGTGCCGGTATTCCTGTTCGTTCATCCAGACACTTACATGGCGGTTTCGCTTGCGCACAAAAGCCTCCTTTCATAGATTCGCGTCTCACCATGAGACACATTTAATGTGCCGCCTGTCAGGTTCCGCGTCTCACGGTGAGACGCATTTCGGGCGGGGGTATTAGGGGGTCTCCCCCCTAACAAGGGTCATTTGTGCTACCAAATGACATACTTGCTGGGACAGCGCCGCAAGCGGCGCTGTCTTGGCAGGGCTACCGGGTTGGGGGCCTCTTAGGGCGGCGGGATCGCTGCTTTGGGGGATGGCGCTCCGCATAGAGCAGGGCGTCCAGTTCCCCCTTGTTTTCCGGCTGGTAATAGGTGGCCCCGATTGGACCGAAGCGGCGTATCAATTCGCGGGAATGGCTGGAATAGTCCGCATAGGACATGGCGCGTGTTTCGCCACATTCAAACGCGAGCGTCACCTGATGGATGGGCAAGGCCAGCCGCTTCACACGCTCTACCTGCTCCCGGTAGTTCAATGGCTGGATCGCGCCCGGCACAAGCGAGCTGGGGCCGGGCTGTCCGGGGTCTACCGTGATACGATATGCTTTGATTTGGTCTGCCTGAGCGATGTACTCCGGGTAAGTCCAGGTGTTGTGCGCTTCGGTGTCCCGCAGGTACACCTCCCATTCCCAAAAGCACCATGTCCCGCAGGGACGGCACATCCAGAGAAAAACGCGGTTTTCCGGCACAGGGTCCCGCATGGCGGCGCTCAACTGCCCCACGTCCATGATCAGGTCGTCCTGGTAGTGCTTGGTATGCTCCGCCATGATCCCCTCCAAAATGGGGATGATGTCAGCTTTCTTTTCCATACCGCTCCGCGCTGGCCCCGCCGCCGTAGTCCGGGGAGAGGTACTTTTCCTCAAACTCGGCGGGGGTGTAGTACCCGGCCCCGGTGTCCATCACCAGCTCCCCCGGCTTCAAGTCGCGGGGGCCGTCCGCCAGGACGGGGATGGGCACGGGGGTGAGCACCGAGGCCAGAAATTTGCCGTCCTGCCCCTGGAGCTCATAGAGGGACATTCCCGGATAAAGGTCCTCCGGGTCGATGGGGGTGCTGCTGTAAAGCGCGGGGACGCCGAAAATCTCGATCTCCCGCATACGCTCCGGGTTGGTGTTGGGATCGTCCATATGGTCAGCCTCACTTTCGTTTTGCTTTTTTGGATTTCTGCTGCCGCCCCTTCTGCGGGGCCTGGGATAACTCCTGCTCCGGCCTCCGCTGGGGTGGCTGGATCGCGTTGATAATCTCCCCGGCGGTGGAGTGGATCATGTCCAGGGACGCTTTCAATTCGGCCAGCTCCCGCCCCCGGCTCCACCCGGCCACATAGCCGAAGGAATAGTCCGATGTGTCGATGCCGAAGTGCTGGCATACCACATAGGCCACGCTCTCGGCCTCCACCTCCTTTTCACGCCGCAGCTTGGGGTTGGATTCTAAAAAATCAGGCGGATGTAGTTTTCCGTGGGCGATTTCGTGGATCATGGTTTTAAGGGTCTGCACCTGGCTCATGCCGGGTTGGACCACGATCCGCCCCTCCATAAAGCTGCAATAGCCCTTCGCGTTTTCTGGAAATGCCTCAAATACGATGGGCAGCGGGGACAGGGCGGACAGGCGGGCGGATATGTCCTCAAAGCCGGTGACTTCCCCGGACAGCTCCGGCACACTGATGTTGGGCAGCTCCCGGCCCTCGGTCTGGCTCACGTCAAAGACCGTGACCACGCGGAACCGCGTGGCCCGGACAAAACCCGGCTCTTTGACCGGCTTCCCATCCGCGCCGTACAGTGTTTCCCCAGTCGTGGGGTCCTTCTTCTCCACCATGGCGGCCCGCTGGTAGGGGCAGGGGGCTAAAATCTGGATGCCTCTCTCCCCCCGTCTCACCTGCCTGTCAAACACATTTTTCCAGGTGTTATAACCGGCCACGTTGGTGGCGGTGGGGCATTGGGCCAGGATCAACAGCGCGTTCCCGTAGCTGTAGCTGTGGAATTTAGACATGGAGGCCAGATATTCCGCGTACCGCCCGCTGGCGTACAGCTCTTTGATCCCGCTTTCCAGGCGGTACGTCAGCTCGGCCAGCCGTTCGTCTGATACGGGCGGCATAGCTTAACGCCCCGGCGTCTTAGGCGGGCGCTTGGGCTGCTCGGGTGGCGTGGCGGGCCGGGGCTCCACCTTCAGCGTGATGGGGGTGTTGCCTTTGGCGGCGATCAGGATTTCCGCATGGTGGAACTCCTTCTTGAAACGATCCATCTGCTCTGGAGAGAGGGAACAGAAGCTGTCCTCAGTCAACCCGCAGACAAAAAACGTGCCAAAGATGCCGCCGTAGCCGCCCTCAATGCTCCGGTTAAATTCCATACCCATTCCAATGCTCTCGTCATTGCTGACGATGCCAACGGGTTCTTCATAGGGATAGCTGACAGTGATCAGGCCGCCCACGGTGGCCTGCATTTCTTCTAACCCGTTGATCTCCTTCTCATAGGGGGCCATTCCCGGCTCTACTACCAAAACGTTCAAATACTCAACTCCTTTTCTTTGAAAATTAGGCGCAAAAAAAGCGCCCTCATGGGCGCTTCCGCTTGGGGCTGTCCCGGCTCCTGTTGGAACGGGGCACGATGATCTTCTGCTGGATAGGGTACTGGAACACATGGTACTGCTCCGGGACGTGCTGGCCGTCATAGACCTTCTGGAACGGATCGGGCCCGACCAGCATATAGCCCCGTGACGTAAAGGTGCCGCCCTCGTTGATGGCGGTGGCCTCGCCGTAGGCTTCAAAGTCAAAGTAATCCCGCGCCTGTTCCGGCAGCTCCATAGCTGCGAGCTCATCCACCAGCCAAAGGCCGTATTCTTCCGCGTTCTGGACGGGATAGAGTTCATAGCGGTCCAGATTATAGGTCAGGTTGATCAACTGCTCCGCGCTGCCAGCATACTCCCCATGTTCCACGGCGGCAATGAATTTCTCCATGTCCTCCGGGTCAAGGCCCTCCAAACGGCTGGCAAGGTAGTTCAGCTCGTCAATGTGGGTGTACTCGCCCAGGGCCCGCGCCACGCCTTTGACACCGATGGAATACTCCAAAATGATGATCTCCTCATAGCGCAGGCCGTCCACCCCGATTTTCCGCAGGGCCTCCTGGACCTGTCCCGTGGTGGCGGGAAAGGACAGCGCGGTATCGGCCAGCACCCCGGCGCTATACTTGCCCAGGTTGGCGATATGGGCGGTGAACTCGGCCATTTAGTGCTTCGGTCCCCGTTTGGGGAAAATCGTCATTTTTTCCGCCTGCTTCTGCTGGCGCTGGCGGCGTTCCTCCAGGGCCTCATAGATGCTTTCCTCGATCTCGCGGGGCGTCATCATCACGTCCGGGAAATACTTCCGCAGACGGTCCCCGGCCAGGACCACCTTTGTATATTCGGGCCGCTCCTGTTTGCCGTCAGTGGGCTCCTGCCCCTCGGCAGGGGACGCAGACGGCGCGGCGGGCACGGCGCCGTCCGGGGCCTGGGCCTGTCCGGGCTGTCCGGCGGCGGGGGCGTCCGGCGCCGGGGCGGGCTGGGCCACGTCCGGGGACGGGGGGATGTCGGACGCGGCGGGGGCGCTGGGCTGGGCCTGGGGCTGGGCCGTCTCCTGCTTGGGCGGGTCCAGCACATTTTTACCGTCTAGGATGTCCCGGATGGTATTCTCGTTCAGTTTGCCCGCCTTTTCCGTCTTTTTCATGTACTCCACCCGCTCAACGGGGACTTTCATGCCCAGGTCGATCATATGGAGCACCTCGTCCTGGTTTTCCGGCTTCAAAAAAGAAATGGCGTTAGCGAGGGACAGGGAGAGGGAATTGTCGTCCACCCGGTCGCACACATCCTTGGTGGCCTCGGACAGCCGGATCAGGCGGTTGAGCTTGCTGACGGGCATACCCATTTCCTGGGCCAGCTTCACATCACTGTCCAGTTCCTCCGCTTTGAATGTGCCCTTCTTGCGGCGGCCCGATTTCTGCTTCATGCCCTCCATCTTCATCCGCAGGGAACGGGCAAGGTCATAAGTAGAGATTTTGGGCCGGTGGAGGTTGCCGTCCGCCACCAGGATCTTGGCGTCGGCGTCGGAGATTTTCTGGATGATGGCGGGGACGGGGTAGTTGAGCTCGGTGGCGATCATGTGGCGGCGCTGGCCGGAGATGATCTCCAGGGTGCCCTTGTCCCCAATACGGGCCAGCACTGGGTCTTTCACGCCGTTCAGTTCAATGGATTTTTTCAGTTCCTGGTAGTCCTCGCTCTTGGTGTCCACGGAAATGGTGTTGTACTCCGATTTCACCAGGTAGGCGGGGTGAAGCGCCACAAAGATGGATTCGCCCTCCTTGGGGGCAGGAAAATCCTTTTTGGCGGCCTCGTCCGGGGGCGAAAGCCGCTCCGGGAGGGTTTGGGTGATAGCTGTCCCAACGGGGCCCCGGGCGGCGGGGCCGGTGACAGCGGGGGCGGGGGCCTGCGCCGGACCCTTTTCCTCGGCGGGCCTGGGCTCCTGGGTGGGCTTGGCCCCGTCCTTAACCTTGTCAGCGGCGGCGGGGGCGGCGGGCTGCGCCGTGTCCGTCCCCTCGGTGGGTTTCTGCTGGCCCTGATCGGCGGGTTTGGGCTCCTGGGTGGGCTTGGCCCCGTCCTTGGTCTTGTCAGCGGCGGCGGTCTGCGCCGTGTCCTTCCCCTCGGTGGGCTTCTGTTGGCCCTGGTCGGCGGACTTGGGCTCCTGGGCAGGCTTAGCCCCATCCTTGGCCTTGTCAGCGGCGGCGGGGGCGGCGGGCTGCGCCGTGTCCTTCCCCTCGGCGGGCTTCTGCTGGCCCTGGTCAGCGGGCTTAGCGCCCTGAACGGGGGGAGTGGTCGGCTTTTCCGGCCCCTTGAGGTCGGCTGCCTGCACTTTTTCGCCCTGGCCGGGGGTCGGGACCGGCTTGCCGGGGATCGGGATGCCGGGCTGGTTCTTCACCTGACGGTGATAGTTCAGCGCGGAAGGCATGGACATTTCGTACACCAGGGCGGGGATGTCCTTCACCTTCGCCAGTTCGCACGCCCTGCGGCGGCGGTAGCCGGTGACGAGCTCGTACTCGCCGTCCTCCCGCAGACGGAGCACCACCGGCTCCTTTACGCCGCCCGCCTGGATGCTGGTGACGAGGCCGCCGTAGCTCTTGTCTGGCTGCCTGCTGATTACCGCGCCGGGCAGGTCATGGATTTTCGCCAGCGGGATGATTTGGGGCTGGGGGGCTGGGGTTTTGCTGGGTTCGTTTGCCATTGAATTACCTCCATTTTGATTTATTTGCTAAAAATCACGTCTCATGACGAGACACGATTCTCAACATAAAGTTAGAATTTTTGGTTGGAAATGTGTCTCATGGTGAGATTTATTTCAACCAAAGTCATGGCGCACGGCGGCGGAATAGTAAGGGCCCATCGTCACCGGCGCATTGTAAAGCGCCGTGAGAAGATAGGCCCGGATGTTGTTGATTTTCGTGGTGGTCTGGCGCATGGCCTCGATGATGTATTCGATATGGGTGCTGTCCAGCCTTCGGAACCTCTGCTTCACTGTGTCCGCTGGCAGATTCTCCCCAGCGATCCGCAGGGTGGGGGCGGTGCTGCCCAGCACGTCCACCACCAGCTCCAAAAGGCTTTCTACATCGTCATAGGGGTGGGCCCGCTGTAGGCCCTCAAAGTCAATATTTGCTTTGACTTCCTTCCTCAATTCGTATCGATCCATCCCCATGGTCCCGCCTGGGGGCTTGGGGGGAAGGATGGATGGATCAGGGTGGCTAAAATCAGTTTGATTTCCCTTAGTATGATTAGGGTCGGTTTTTTCGACCTCTTGAGGTGGTTTTTTCCGACTTCTTGAGGTCGAATTTCCCGACGTCTTGGGGTGGCTTTTTTCGACCTCTGGGCAGGGCATGAAATGATCCAGGGGCGGCGGGGCCGGTTCCGGGGGCGCTGTCCGGGTGGTGAACCGCTTGACATAGAGCTTGGTGGGGCGGCCCTGGCCCTGCTTGACGCGCTCGACCAAACCAATACCCTTCTTGTTGTCCAACTCGGCCAGCAGCTTCATGGCCTTGTCCCGTCCGCAGCACATATCCCCGCATATCTCGTCCACGGTGTAGTAGATATAGACGCGCCCGTAATCGTCATACCAGCTATTTTTCGCGGACAGGCCCATGCGGTCCAGCAGCATACCATAGAGCAGCTTGGCGTCCGTGGAAACGTGCTTGAATTTCTGATCCGTGATCAGCAGGCGGGGGATTTTGAAATAGATAAATTCTTCCGATTCAGCACCATAGAAATAGTCCGATAAAATGACTTCCGGCATGGCCGTTGCAGCCTCCCTTCTATAGTTATATGAAAGCGCCGCTCAAAGTCAAATTTGAACGGCGCTCGAAAATTCTTATTTTGGATAAAACCTCATGCTTAGCGGCAGAAAACCATGAAATAAATACCTTGTTTTAAGTCCTATAATTACACTCCGACCAACTTGCATTGACAAAAAAGATGCAGACAAAAATCCCGCACTGAAGTGCGGGATTTTTGCACACAAAGCAGAAAAACAAGAGTAATCAGAAACAATAACCGCATATTGGAAAAATCAGAGA
The DNA here is from genome assembly GCA_910579155.1 of uncultured Oscillospiraceae bacterium. Next base: position 7,217 of record CAJTTS010000123.1, read on the forward strand.
GCGTAAAATAAAAATAACGTGCCGGAGATGCAAATCCGCCGAATTTGGGGATTTCAGGAAACACACGAGACTCGAACTCCCAAGCACTCAAAAAGCGAAGAAGGCCGCCCGCTGTCCTGCCAAGCATTGGTAAGGACGGCGGGCGGCTTTTTCGTTCTATCAACTGTTCACATTGGTGCTTATGCTTACTTTGTCCCTCAATCGTTGTTGGTAATGGTAATAGCTTTCTCAATGCCTTTCGGCTATACTTGCCTTGCAATCAGCGGAAAGATTAACTATTAGAAGTCAACCCCTAAAATGAAGGGCGGTGGAAAAAGTTAAGATGATTCAAGAAGGGTATAGCAAAGCAGAGGTCCAGGAGGACCTCGGATAGCGATCAAGGACAATCAAATTGCTGGGCAATAAGGCTGCCTGGATTTCTCCAGAGCAAAGATAAGCCTTACCAGCTTCTTGGCGGCATGGGATAAGGCGACGTTGTAATGCTTGCCCTCAGCCCGTTTTTTGGCAAGGTAAGCGGCGAAAGTTGGGTCCCATTGGCAGACATACTTGGCAGCGTTGTAGAGGGCATAACGCAGATACCGTGAGCCGCGTTTCTCCATGTGAGGATAGCAGTTTTTAAGCTGCCCGGACTGGTAAGTGGAGGGGGACATTCCCGCATAGGCCAGCAGCTTATCAGGGGAAGCGAAGCGAGAGAAGTCACCGATCTCGGCCAGGATCATGGCGCCCATGCGGTATCCGATCCCTGGAATAGTGGTAATGGGAGAGTGCAGTTCGTCCATGATAGCCTGTATCGCGGCTTCAATTTCTTCGATCTCGGCATCCAGTTCCCGGATGAGCCGGATGGTGTGCTGCAATTCCAGGGACTTGGCAGGCATCTTGGAGCCAACGGAGCATCTGGCGGCATCCCGGATCTCCGCAGCCATATCCCTCCCATAGCGGCCTCTGGAGGCATCCATCAACAGGGCCTTCAATCTGGTCAGATGCGCGGCGGCAATTTGTTTGGCTCCCGGGAACTCGGACAGCAGCGCATAAACCGACGCCATATGAAGTGTTGGTACCAGTTTCTCCAACTCGGGAAACAGGATACACACCAGCCTGGAAACGGAAGTTTTTAATTTGGCCCGCTCTTTTACCTTATCAAAACGGTATCTGGTGAGTGACTTTAGCTCCTCGTTGTGGTATGCTGTATCCGTGTAGGGTTTGAGGCCCGCATCGGACAAAAGCATAGCCGCAATCGTTCGCGCATCCACACGGTCCGTCTTCGTCTTCCTGAGACTGAGACTTTTCCGGTATAGATTGGTGCGCAGAGGGTTCAAGACATAGGTGGCCAGACCGTTGTCAAGAAGAAACC
>CAJTTS010000124.1 GCA_910579155.1 uncultured Oscillospiraceae bacterium
GGTGGAGGAGCCCATCTATGTGGGCATCGCCGTGGCCCTGGCCTGCGCGGCCATGCTGCTCCTGCTGGACAGCTGGCTGGTGCCCTTCGTGTTCCTGGCCAGCATCGGCATGATGATCCTCATGAACATGGGCACCAACTACTTCCTGGGTGAGATCTCCTACATCACCAAGGCCCTGTCAGCGGTGCTCCAGCTGGCCGTCACCATGGACTACTCCATCTTCCTGTGGAACAGCTACAACGAACAGCGGCGGCTGTGCGCGGATAACAAGGAGGCCATGGCCTCCGCCATCCAGGCCACTCTGACCTCTGTGGTGGGCAGCTCTATCACCACAGTGGCAGGCTTCATCGCGCTGTGCTTCATGTCCTTTACCATGGGCCGGGATTTGGGCATCGTCATGGCCAAGGGCGTGCTGCTGGGGGTGCTGGGCTGCGTCACCGTGCTGCCGGCACTGATCCTGGTATTTGATAAGCCGCTGCAAAAGACCCGCCACCGTTCCCTGATTCCCAATATGGGAAAGCTGTCCGGCGGTGTTGTAAAAGTATTCCCGGTGTTTATCGTGATCTTCGCCCTCATCCTGCCTCCCGCCCTTTACGGTTATGACCAGGCCAACAGCGAGGTGTACTACGACATGGGCCAGTGCCTGCCCGAGAACATGGAATACGTGATCGCCGAGGGCAAGCTGCGGGATGAGTTCAATGTGGCCTCCACCCACATGCTGCTGGTAAACGCGGACGCATCCGCGAAAGACGTGCGCGCCATGGCCCGGGAGATGGAGCAGGTGGACGGCGTGAAGTACGTGCTGGGCATGGAGTCTGTGGTGGGCTCCCGGGTGCCGGAGGAGTTTCTCCCCGAGTCCGTCACCTCTATGTTGAAAAGCGACAACTGGCGCTTGTTGCTCATCAACTCTGAATACAAGGTAGCCAGCGACGCGGTGAACACCCAGATCGGCCAGCTTAACGGCATCCTGAAAAAGTACGACCAGGGTGGTATGCTCATCGGAGAAGCCCCCTGCATGAAGGACATGATCCAGACCACCGACCACGACTTCAAAATGGTCAACGCCGTGTCCATCATCGCCATCTTCCTCATCATCGCCCTGGTGGAAAAGAGCCTCACCCTGCCCTTCATCCTCATCGCGGTCATTGAGGCGGCTATCTTCGTCAACCTGGGCCTGCCCCACTACCTGGGCCAGAGCCTGCCCTTCATCGCTCCCATCTGCATCAGCACCATCCAGCTTGGGGCCACGGTGGACTACGCTATTCTGATGACGACCCGTTATAAAGCGGAGCGCATCAACGGCGCGGATAAAAAGCAGGCGGTGCACACCGCCCTGTCCACCTCCATCCCGTCCATCCTGGTGTCTGGTATGGGGCTGTTCGCCGCCACCTTCGGCGTAGCCGTCTATTCCGAAATCGACATCATCAGCTCCATGTGTATGCTCATGGCCAGAGGTGCGGTCATCAGCATGGTATCCGTCATCTTCGTGCTGCCCGCCCTGCTGTTGCTGTGCGATAAGCTGATCTGCGCCACCACGGCGGGCATGAGGCAGCCCAAGCACCCCAAAATTTCCAATGTGGAGGTATATGCGAAATGAAAAAGCCTGTTGTAAAAATACTGTCTATCAGCCTGTGCGTCCTGCTGGCGCTGGGCGGCATCGGGGGCACGGTGTACGCTATGGGTGTCTCCGCCGATACAGGTTCCCCAGACGCCGCCCCTGTTAACAGCGGCGCGGAATCCACCGCTCCAAAGACCGGTTCCTCTTATGATCCCGACGCGGGACGGAATGTGAAGGACGAGACGGTATACGTCCTGGCCGGCGCCGACGGAAGCGTCCGGAAGATCATCGTCAGCGATTGGATCCAAAACGCTCTGGGCAGCGACGCCATCAACGACGTGACCCAGCTCACCGGTATCGAGAACGTAAAAGGAAACGAGAGCTATACCATGGGCGGGAACAGCTCCTGTGTCTGGAATGCCAAGGGGAACGATATCTACTACCAAGGAGATCTTGATCAGGAACTGCCCGTGGCCGTGACGGCGAGCTATATGCTGGACGGCCAGCCCATCTCCCCCGCAGAGCTGGCGGGCAAAAGCGGCAAAGTAACCATTCGCTTCGATTATACCAATCATCAATACGAGCTATTGGAAATTGACGGCAAGCAGGAAAAGATCTATGTCCCCTTCGCCATGCTCACCGGGCTGATGCTGGACAATGACGTGTTCACCAACGTATCCGTCACCAACGGCAAGATCATGAACGATGGAGACCGCACCATCGTGGCGGGGCTGGCTTTCCCCGGCCTCCAGGAAAGCCTGGGGCTGGACCGGGACACTCTGGAGCTGCCTGACTATATAGAAATCACTGCCAACGTAGAGCGCTATGAGCTGGAGACTACTGTCACTTTAGCTGTCAACGAGTTGTTCAATGATGCCGCCTCCACGATGGAGGACAACGACGATCTGGACGGCCTGGGCGAACTGGATGATAAACTGGACGAACTCACGGATGCCATGGATCAACTGATCGACGGCTCCTCCCGGCTCTATGACGGGCTATGCACTCTGCTGGACAGCTCCAAAGAGCTGGTGGCCGGCATCGACCAGTTGGCCGCAGGGGCCGCCCAGCTCAAGCAGGGGGCAGAAGGCCTGAGCGCGGGCGCCGCCCAGCTCCAAGCCGGGGCTGCTGCTCTGGATCAAGGTCTCGATCGGCTGGCTGGTCAAAACGATGCGCTGAACGGCGGCGCGGCCCAGGTTTTCCAGTCTCTGCTGGCCTCCGCCAACAGCCAGTTGGCCGCGGCTGGGGTACAGGCCCCCGAGCTCACAATGGAGAACTACGGTCAGGTACTGGACGGTGTGATCGCCGCCGCCGGGGAATCCCCTGCCGCGCAGCAGGTGGCGGCGCTGAAAGCCTCCCTGGACAGCTACAACGGCTTTTACCAGGGGCTTCAGAACTACACCGCTGGGGTGGCGCAGGCCAAGGACGGAGCCGGGGAGCTGAATGTGGGCGTGGATGCTCTGAAAAACGGCGCGGACAATTTGTCTGCCGGCGCGGGCCAGCTGTATGACGGCATCCTGACCATGAAGGGCAACGCTCCCGCCCTGATCGACGGCGTGACCCAGCTGCGGGATGGGGCCATGGAATTGAGCCACGGCCTGAAGGAGTTCAATGAACAAGGGGTGCAAAAGCTGGTGGACGCCTTTGACGGCAACCTGGCTGGTCTGATGGACCGGGTGGACGCCCTGCGGAACGTGTCGGAGCGATACAGTTCCTTCTCCGGTATCAGTAGCGATATGGACGGCCAGGTAAAGTTCATTTGGCGAACAGAAGCTGTGGAACTGAAAGAATAAAAGCATTTGACCCAGATCCCTACCCAAAATGGGAAAAGAGTGGGCGGAGGCAGTGGCGGCAGCAGTGCCGGAAAGCATCCTGCACTGGAGCAAGCACACCCCGAAAGCACTAAAAACCGCCGCCAGTACCGCCAGCCGCAGCTCCCCCACGACCCGAAGGCCGTCGGTCCAAATCCGGCCTCTGCAACCAAAAAACCGCTGATTTTTTGAAAAATCAGCGGTTTTTCTCAGCTTTTTACATGGCTTGAAATTCCCGTACCGTTGATGTGCCGGAATTGGATCTCACTATTTGATGATCGATCTCTACATCTGTTCCATCAACGCACGCTTTCGGTCATAAAATGTGTGCCCGTACATATCCAATGTGGGAGATGGCTTCGCGTGTCCCAGAATTTCGGAGACTGTGATGATGTCCATATATCGCATATTTTTCAGTGTCTTGGGAGACAGACCACCACGCTTTTTATCTGCCCTGCCCGAAACTGATTTTTCGTTAAAGAAATCTTGCAGCATTCGTGTAGATACGTTTTTTAGCCTAACTTTACCGAGCTCGGTATTGAAATGCCGCTCAATGTTCACCCCATAGCTTGTGAATGTTGCTGGTCGTAAAGTCGGTTTGGCATAGGTATGCAGCCATTCCCTCAACCAGGAAATCAATGTGTGCTGATTTGGACGAATGTAATTTCCGTTTGTGGATATGGGTCAGAGCGGAGGTGCACCGAACTGCACAGCCACCAATTTACTCACCGCGCCCCACGATGATTTCCTTTTGGATTCAAATTGACCCGCCCAACGCGCGGGCATCATCCAGTTCTTTCCGACCTTGGGCGTCGCCCACGTCCATCACGCCTCCGCACAGCACTTTGCCGAGGTTTTTCCACCGCAGGTGCTCCATCAGGTGGTCGAAATAGGGGACGGCGTCGTCAAAGCCGTTCCCCTCCGCCGCCATCAGAAGAACGCCTGCCCTGTCATTGCCCCGCAGGAGGTTGCCATCCCCCTCCTCCAATGCAAACAGGCGGTCAAGGGCCGTGCGGAGCTGGCCGCTCATGGTCCAGTAGTACAGCGGGCTGGCCAGCACCACCACATCGCTGTCCTTCACCGCGGGATAGACCTGATCCATGCCGTCGTGCTGGACGCAGGGGCGCTCCCTGGCGCTGTGCCCACCGAAGCAGCCCTTGCAGCCATGGATGACCATGCCGTCCAGGAAAAACTCGGTGACAGTATTACCAGCGCTCTTGGCCCCCTCAGTGAAAGCTTTGACCAAAGCGGATGTATTGCCGCTTTTCCGGGGGCTGCCGTTTAAAATGACGATCTTCTTTGCCATGCCGCGCCTCTCAGAATTTGTCCGCCAGGGCCGCCGCCTGGGCGCAGCCGTCCGTCTTTTCGATGTCGCCCACGTTCAGCACGCCGGGGACCAGTACCTCGCCCACCATCTTCCACTTCATAAGTGCGGCGGAGCGCTCAATGGGGAGCCGCACGCCGTCCAAGACGGTCATGTCCTCTTCCTCGCAGCAGGCAATGACGGCGCACTCCTTCCCGGCGATGTCCTTGCCGCCCACCACGAAGGAGAACAGGCGGTCGATCACGCCTTTGATCTGGGCAGGGATGGAGTACCAGTAGACCGGCATGGTGAACACCACAGCGTCCGCCTCCAGAATGGCTGGGGCGATGGTGTTGAAGTCGTCGTCAAAGGAACAGGCTTTTCCGGTCTTGTAGCAGGTTTCGCAGGCGCGGCAGCCGCCGATCTTCATCATGGCCGCATCGAAGCGGGTGACAGTGTGGCCCTTGCTCTCCGCAGCCTGGATGAACGCGTCCGTCATGGCAAAGCTGTTGCCGCCGTTGCGGGGGCTTCCGGTGATCGCTACGATTTTCTTACCCATGATAGATACTCTCCCAATCAAATTTTTCCAGCCGTCTTGACGTTGTCAACGGCTTGCATTATCATATTAGCATAAATTGAATAAATGGCAAGTACGCACATCAAAGTGCGATACTTACCCGAAGGGAAGCGTACATATGAGCGAGCGGTGTATCGCCAACGAGTGCCTTGGCACTACGGGATTCAGTTATACCCTGTCCCTCATCAACGGAAAGTACAAGATGACGATTCTCTACACGCTGATGGAATTTGGTGTGGTGCGTTTTAACGAGATGAAAAAGTACATCGGGGAAATCTCGTACAAGACCCTGAGTGTGACGCTGAAGGAACTGGAGGCAGACCAACTGGTGCACCGGGAGGAATATCCGCAGATCCCGCCCAAGGTGGAGTACAGCCTGACGGATCGGGGCAAGTCGCTGGTTCCTATTCTGGATGCATTGTGCGAATGGGGGCATAGGAACCGCCTGCCCTAACGGGTGAGGAAATGGGGGGATGGCTTTTCATCAGGGGATTGCCGCCCACCCTTTTCCAGAGAGCCCCCTCCGGAATTTAGGGCGCAAATATATCAACAAGACGCATCACAACGAATAAAAGACATCTCGGCGAAAAGATAAATGGGAAAGCTCTACTACGCCGCGATCAGAGTGGGGCCCGCCGGCAAAAGATGTTTTGACTCAGATGTTTCTGCATGGTGAAAGCATGGCGCAGCTTTTCCGCCAATTTCCTCTCTGCCATGCCCTCAACTTCCACTCCAAACCCACGGCTCGAAGCCATGAAGCCCCATGCCAGCCCCTGGGAGGGCTTGTGTGCCCCTCCTACGGGCTGGATGCCGTATACCTCCGAGGGAGTGAGACGCGGCGTCAGGGCCTTTGTGGGCGATCATGGCAGAGAGCGGCTCTTGCCATGAAATCTGAAGGGCCGCCCAGAGAGCGGATTTAAGGGCGAAGGGCAAAAGCAGGATAAATCGAACTAACATCTGCCCGCAGTGCGGACAGGCGCGATGTAGACGGAAAAGTGTGGTGGGAGCAGTAGGTGAGGGCAGCGCAGAAACGCCCCGTTGAGGCGGGAGCCCACCTCGCCGGGGTGCCGCCCCGGCATCCCCCGCCCCTAAAGGGGTGAAAAGGTGCAATCCAGAGAAGGGAATTTCACGCAGAATTTGCATCACAGTAAACAAGGAAAAGAACCTCCAGCCCAAAATCCCTTCAACGAAAAGCTCCGAAATTTAAGGGTGTGGATTGCACCACCGTCTCCAAAGAAAAAGGCCAGCGACACAGCTCAAAAATATGTGTCTGAATCGACGATCTTTCCCGTTTCCAGTGGCTATTCTCGCTGGAGTATGGTATGGTCTGCCGTTGCGAAAGGAGGCGGTGCCGGATGGCAAAGCGCCGGGCCAACGGAGCAATGTCATTAAATTAAGGATTTCCCGCACCCGAAAAAAACGCCCACCCCCTTTTGCTTCTTAAAAAGGGGGTGGCGTTTTTTTATCGCCTATATGTTGTCAAGACGGCGAAAGCCGCCCGGATTTATTTTCCCATAGCGCGATACAGAAACGTAACAATCTGCCCACGGGTACAGGTTGCGGCGGGAGAGAAATTACCGTCACCGGTTCCGCTTGTGATGTTCTTCTCAACTGCCCAAGCCACAGCTTGCGCATAGTCTGCATTGGCAGGAACGTCATCAAAATCGGCTTTGCCAGCAGGCGCAGGGCTTCCCGCCGCTTTCCACATATATTCCACAGTCATGGCTCGGGTGCAGTCAGTATTTGCTCCGAAAGTGGAACCAGACACCAAGCCCTTTTCAGCGGCCCACAGTGCCGCTTTGTAGAAATAATCGGCGGTCTTAACATCAGTAAATTTCCATTAGAGAACATTTAACAGATTACCCCTATTCCCAAAGATATGGGGACTTCTTTACTGTCCGGCCTGATATTTTTCTATTACCGCCTTTATCTTCTCCCTGGCCCGTATGACCGAATGCCTGATTGACTGCGGCCTACAATGCTCCATCTCACCAATCTGGCGGTAGTTGAGGTCATACTCATGATAGAGCAGAAAGCGCCGTCGCTGGATTTCCGGGAGCGCGGCAATAGCTCTATTGAGTAGTTCCCGCTGTTCCACGTCAAAAATCAATTCCTCAACACTTTTTGGAACTCTGAACGCTCGGTTATAGAGTGTTTCATCCCACAAATCCGAATGTTCCTGGTGTCGCCAATCGGATTGTTGCAGATTGCGGTTCTTGCGCTCCATTTGACGAAATTCTATGAAAAACGGTTCTGATACCTCCAAATCGTAAAATTCATCCTGCCCGTCCGTAAAGCTGATGAAATACGCCGTTTTACCATCGCCACGGACTTCCGTTCGAAGCGTATAGACCTTATCCATGAACGTCATGTGCCCGTCCTCCTACGAAAAAGCTGGGTGAGAGGACTTGACCTCTCACCCAGCAGCCCGTGGGGACGTGCGATTTTGGAGTTACCCTTGAAATTTCTTCAATTTCTTTTTCAGTACAGCTATCCGCTTATAAATGGCGTCCGTGGACAGGTGGACGAGTATGGCGATTTCATTGGTGGAGTACCCATTCATTTTCAGCAAAGCAATTTGCAGGGTGAGCTTGTCCACCGTCAGCAGGGCTTTGAGCAGTTCCGCATTTTCAATATCATTCAGCAGATCTTCCACTGTGTAAATCTCGGCTGGCGCTTCACTTCCAGCAACGCTATCAAGGTATGTACCCGTGTCCTGCAATTTCTCATAAAAGCGCCTGTCCGAATTGAACATAGCCCTGTCCCAAAGGCGAAGCTGTCCAATGGTGCTTTCATCCATGCCGCAGGCCCGCAGCACCTTTTCTTCAGCCAGCTTCCAACGCTGCCATTTGCGTTCTTCCCTGCCATGATTGTATGGCATGGCCGTTTCCTCCTATCTGAATTTTTTGGAAATTCAGATAGGCCGGAGGACTGCGGCAACGGCATAACCAATAACGGACAGAAAATGCGCCCGCACAGTGTTGTACTGTGCGGGCGCATGAAATAACATCGTTCTCAATGTACTGACAAATTTCACATTTCTGGCCGGAGTAATCCGTTGATAGGGTTATGCTTTTTTTGACAAGTCAGGTAGAACAGGGATAAAAAAGGACATGACGATACCTCCCGGATACCGCCGTGTCCTTAAAAATGGGCGACTTTAACACACCCTCCGTTTTCCATTTTTTCAAAAGAAAGCGGCGGCCTTGAAATTTGTTATTTCAAAACCGCCGCAAGCAAAATGTTTTGCAAATACGCGC
>CAJTTS010000125.1 GCA_910579155.1 uncultured Oscillospiraceae bacterium
AGCGCTTGAATGGCATTCAAGAGGTCAGCGGTTCGATCCCGCTTATCTCCACCATCGGGAACCGAAAAAAGCTCGTTTTGATGAATAATCAAAACGAGCTTTTTTCCCAGCATTCAGATTGATATGTCCCATGAGTGCCATTCATTCACTCTCCGATTTGCTTTGCCCAAACCATGCACAGAACAAAATTCAATACCTTGAAAAAGCGCGACAATTCATGTCGCGCTTTTTTCATATCCAAGGGAGGGTCAACCATGCCGGAAGTCATTTTGTCAGATTATTTCTATGGAGACGAATCAGAGGAATTTATATATTTCAAAATTCCTCGCCTTCTAATCACAGATCAGAAGTTCAAGCACGTTTCCACCGACGCCAAACTGCTCTATGGTATGCTCCTTGACCGCATGGGCCTATCTGCCAAAAACAACTGGTACGATGATTGCGGACGTGTCTATATCTACTACACCGTAGACGAGATATGTGAGGATATGTGCTGCGGGCGAGACAAGGCCATGAAGCTGCTGGCCGAGCTGGACAAGAAGAAAGGGATCGGCCTAATTGAGCGTGTCAAGCAGGGCCAAGGCCGCCCCACCAAGCTCTATGTTAAGCGATTCACTACCCGTACCGCGCCCCCAAAACCGGCTTCACCTTCCCCAGATGATTTTGCGCCCTGTTCAGAGGTCGATTTTTCCCACCCCAAGAGGTCGGAAAAATCGACGTCAAGACGTCGGAAAAATCCACCTCAAGAGGTCGAGAAAACCGACCCTAATCATACTAAGAGAAATCATCCTGACTTTACCCTGATCCATCCATCCCCCCTCCAGCGCCCCCAGGCGCACTCATGGGGATGGATAGATACGAACAGCAGGAGGAAGTCAAAGCAAATATAGACTTTGAGGAACTACAGCAGGCTCACCCCTATGATGATGTGGAAAGTTTTGTGGAACTTGTGACGGATGTGCTGTGCAGCACCGCGCCCACTATGCGGATCGCTGGTGAAGTATTGCCAACGGAAACTGTGAAGGCTCGTTTCCGAAAGCTGAACAGCAGCCGTTGTTCGATGAAATTTGGGCAGAAGAAAAAGCTGGTTCTGGAACATGAAGCAGCCTTCTCTGAATATATCGGGTTGTCCATTACAATGCTCGACAAAATGCGTCTCATGGTGAGGCGCGATTATTGGGGGGTACATTATGCGGGAGAAAACCTGCTGTTTCACCGGCCACCGAAAGCTGCCCTTTTGGGGCCGGAGGAAAGTCGCTGCCAAGTTGGAAAAGACCATCATCAACTTGATTGACAGAGGCATCCGATTTTTTGGGGCTGGGGGCGCTTTAGGCTTCGATACCCTGGCCGCTCAAACAGTGCTCAGATTAAAAAAGAAATACCCAGATATTAAATTGATCTTGGTACTCCCATGCTTGACCCAAGCGCGAGGATGGCCGACTGAGGACGTGGAGGAATATGAGCGTATCAAAGCCCAGGCAGACAAGGTGATCTATACCGCCCAGGAATACACCAAAGGCTGTATGCACAAACGAAACCGCCATTTAGTGGATCACAGCAGCGTATGTGTCTGCTATCTTACCAAGGATAACGGTGGGACGGCTTATACGGTGGACTATGCCGAAAAGCGAGGGTTAGAGATCATCAATCTTGCTTATAAATAGAGCAAAAGAATACACCCACAGTTTAGGTACGTAGTAGTAGTAAACATTCCCGGAACTAAATAACTTTCCTAATCTGCATCTAAAAGGGGTAAACAACCTTTTAATTGAGACTGCCTGTCCCGAATAATAGTTGTAGAGAGATATTGATGCTTACCCTGACCCCTGATGAAAGTGACCTCGCGGGGGAATGACCCCGGCGGCACTTACCGGCCCTTTAGCTTGGACTGCTCCGCTTTTCTGGATTGGGTGCTCAAAAATGTGGGCCCAGTGATGGTCATTGGTATATCAACAGAAATTTGACCGTAGCATCAACGGCTGGCCTAAGCCGGGAGATTTTGCGCTGTACCCGGATTCATCACACATCGGCGTGGTTGTGGGCTGGAACGAGGCGGGGAAGCTCCTGATCTGTCGCTGTGCCAGTGGACAGAATAATACTGTAATAACCGAGTTTTCCGCCTCCGGCTTCACCGCTGTGGGTAAGTTGTCTTTCATGGGCTGAAAAATAAATCTCACGGTGAGACGCGATTTTTTCAGTAGTTTATTGCAAAAGAGGCTGGATTGTAAAAGGCATTCATAATGAACACTACAAGGGCGGGGCCGCTTTTGACAGCAGCCCCGCCCTTCATTTTTATCCGTTATGCCGCACAGGTGAACGTTACGGATTCTGGGCATCCACAGCTTCGGTGCGCCATATGAATTTTACTTGACCGTCCATGTCAGCACTAATGCCGGAGAAGGAGTTGTAGCGTTCCGACACATCCCGCACAGCTTCCAGCCTGTCGGCCAGACTGCTCAGATCGCCATCGAATGCATCTACCAGCTTTTGGACGCCCTTCTCATTGAACTCCTTCAGGCCGTCGCTCAATTCCATGGCTCCATCCCGCAGCTGGGTCACGCCGTCGATCAGGGCGGGAGCGCTGCCCTTCATGGTCAGAATGCCGTCATACAACTGGCCCGCGCCGGCAGACAAACTGTCCGCGCCGTTTTTCAGAGCATCCACGCCAGTATTCAGCTCCCCGGCTCCGTCCTTGGCTTGCGCCACCCCAGCGGTGTAGTTCTGAAGCCCCTGGTAAAAGCCGTTGTAGCTGTCCAGAGAGGCTTTCAGCGCCGCCACCTGCTGCGCGGCAGGGGATTCCCCGGCGGCGGCAATCACACCGTCCAGTACCTGGCTGTAGTTCTCCATTGTGAGCTCGGGGGCCTGTACTCCAGCCGCAGCCAGCTGGCTGTTGGCAGAGGCCAGCAGGGACTGGAAAACCTGGACCGCGCCGCCGTTCAGCGCATCGTTCTGTCCGGCCAGCTGATCAAGACCTTGATGCAGGGCAGCAGCCCCAGCTTGAAGCTGGGCGGCACCCGCGCTCAGGCCTTCTGCCCCCTGCTTGAGCTGGGCCGCCCCTGCGGCCAACTGGTCGATGCCCTTAACCAGTTCTTCCGAGCTGGTCAGCAGAGCGCACAGGCCGTCATAGAGCCGGGAGGAGCCGTCGATAAGCTGATCCATGGCATCTGTGAGTTCATCCAGTTTATCATCCAGTTCGCCCAGGCCGTCCAGATCATCGTTGTCCTCCATCGTGGAGGCCGCATCATTGAACAACTCGTTGACAGCTAAGGTGACAGTAGTCTCCAACTCAAAGCGCTCTACGTTAGCAGTGATTTCCACATAATCGGGCAGATCCAGGGTGTCACGATCCAGGCCCAGGCTTTCCTGGAGGCCGGGGAAAGCCAGCCCCGCCACAATGGTGCGGTCGCCGTCGTTCATAATCTTGCCGTTGGTGACGGATACGTTGGTGAACACGTCATTGTCCAGCATCAGCCCGGTGAGCATGGCGAAGGGGACATAGATCTTTTCCTGCTTGCCGTCAATTTCCAATAGCTCGTATTGATGATTGGTATAATCGAAGCGAATGGTTACTTTGCCGCTTTTGCCCGCCAGCTCTGCGGGGGAGATGGGCTGGCCGTCCAGCATATAGCTCGCCGTCACGGCCACGGGCAGTTCCTGATCAAGATCTCCTTGGTAGTAGATATCGTTCCCCTTGGCATTCCAGACACAGGAGCTGTTCCCGCCCATGGTATAGCTCTCGTTTCCTTTTACGTTCTCGATACCGGTGAGCTGGGTCACGTCGTTGATGGCGTCGCTGCCCAGAGCGTTTTGGATCCAATCGCTGACGATGATCTTCCGGACGCTTCCGTCGGCGCCGGCCAGGACGTATACCGTCTCGTCCTTCACATTCCGTCCCGCGTCGGGATCATAAGAGGAACCGGTCTTTGGAGCGGTGGATTCCGCGCCGCTGTTAACAGGGGCGGCGTCTGGGGAACCTGTATCGGCGGAGACACCCATAGCGTACACCGTGCCCCCGATGCCGCCCAGCGCCAGCAGGACGCACAGGCTGATAGACAGTATTTTTACAACAGGCTTTTTCATTTCGCATATACCTCCACATTGGAAATTTTGGGGTGCTTGGGCTGCCTCATGCCCGCCGTGGTGGCGCAGATCAGCTTATCGCACAGCAACAGCAGGGCGGGCAGCACGAAGATGACGGATACCATGCTGATGACCGCACCTCTGGCCATGAGCATACACATGGAGCTGATGATGTCGATTTCGGAATAGACGGCTACGCCGAAGGTGGCGGCGAACAGCCCCATACCAGACACCAGGATGGACGGGATGGAGGTGGACAGGGCGGTGTGCACCGCCTGCTTTTTATCCGCGCCGTTGATGCGCTCCGCTTTATAACGGGTCGTCATCAGAATAGCGTAGTCCACCGTGGCCCCAAGCTGGATGGTGCTGATGCAGATGGGAGCGATGAAGGGCAGGCTCTGGCCCAGGTAGTGGGGCAGGCCCAGGTTGACGAAGATAGCCGCCTCAATGACCGCGATGAGGATGAAGGGCAGGGTGAGGCTCTTTTCCACCAGGGCGATGATGAGGAAGATGGCGATGATGGACACGGCGTTGACCATTTTGAAGTCGTGGTCGGTGGTCTGGATCATGTCCTTCATGCAGGGGGCTTCTCCGATGAGCATACCACCCTGGTCGTACTTTTTCAGGATGCCGTTAAGCTGGCCGATCTGGGTGTTCACCGCGTCGCTGGCTACCTTGTATTCAGAGTTGATGAGCAACAAGCGCCAGTTGTCGCTTTTCAACATAGAGGTGACGGACTCGGGGAGAAACTCCTCCGGCACCCGGGAGCCCACCACAGACTCCATGCCCAGCACGTACTTCACGCCGTCCACCTGCTCCATCTCCCGGGCCATGGCGCGCACGTCTTTCGCGGATGCGTCCGCGTTTACCAGCAGCATGTGGGTGGAGGCCACATTGAACTCATCCCGCAGCTTGCCCTCGGCGATCACGTATTCCATGTTCTCGGGCAGGCACTGGCCCATGTCGTAGTACACCTCGCTGTTGGCCTGGTCATAACCGTAAAGGGCGGGAGGCAGGATGAGGGCGAAGATCACGATAAACACCGGGAATACTTTTACAACACCGCCGGACAGCTTTCCCATATTGGGAATCAGGGAACGGTGGCGGGTCTTTTGCAGCGGCTTATCAAATACCAGGATCAGTGCCGGCAGCACGGTGACGCAGCCCAGCACCCCCAGCAGCACGCCCTTGGCCATGACGATGCCCAAATCCCGGCCCATGGTGAAGGACATGAAGCACAGGGCGATGAACCCGGCCACGGTGGTGATGGAGCTGCCCACCACAGAGGTCAGAGTGGCCTGGATGGCGGAGGCCATGGCTTCCTTGTTATCCGCGCACAGCCGTCGCTGCTCATTGTAGCTGTTCCACAGGAAGATGGAGTAATCCATCGTCACGGCCAACTGGAGTACCGCCGACAGCGCCTTGGTGATGTAGGATATCTCACCCAGGAAGTAGTTGGTGCCCATGTTCATGAGGATCATCATGCCGATACTGGCCAGGAACACGAAGGGCACCAGCCAGCTATCCAGCAGGAGCAACATGGCCGCGCAGGCCAGGGCCACGGCGATGCCCACATAGATGGGCTCCTCCACCTCGCACAGATCCTTCAGGTCTGTAACCAGGGCGGACATGCCGGACACAAAACACCGCTCCCCAGCGATGGCTCGAATCTCCCGAATGGCATCCATGGTCAGGTCGGAGGAGGTGGAGGTGTCGAAGAATACTGCCATCATGGTGGCGTGCTCGGAGTTAAAGGCTTCGTAGAGCGTGTCGGGCAACAGCTCCATGGGAACGGATACATCCATCAGGGAGTCGTACCACAGCACGGTTTCCACATGGTTCACCCGCTCCACCTTGGCTTTCAGCTCAGCGCAGTCCTTGGCGGGCATATCTTCCAGAATAAGGAAGGAGAACGCGCCTTTGTTGAAGTCGTCCAGCAGCTCATTCTGCCCGATGACGGTGTCCATATCCTCGGGAAGGTAGTTAAGCATATCGTAGTTGACCCTGGTGCCCGCCATGCCTAGCACAGAGGGGATCATGAGCAGCAGGGTGCAGATCAGAATGGGTACGCGGTACTTGACCACCGCTTTGGAAAAACGCATTTCATCATCAACCTTTCATAACATTAGGGATTTTCCACTTCAAATGAGGTGGCCTCAATCACATCGGGCCGCTGGTGGCCTACGATTTTCACCGTGCTGACTGCTACGCACAGGTTCAAAATACCTTCCGCCAGCAGTGCCGCCCCCAGCAGCGCGGTCAGCAACCGGGCGCTGTCCCAGGGCCGGAACACCAGCGCCAGCCCTACCACGCCGGTGACCATTGCCAGAATCAGCGTCAGCCACCAGGTAGGGATGCCGAACCGTTTGGAATCCACGGCGATCTGCACCTTGAACAGCCCGTCGGTCAGGATGGCAATGCCCAATGCGATGAAGATGAAGTCCAGCACCCCCGCAGGCTTTGCCAGCACCAGGATACCCAGAGCGATAAGCAGCAGCCCGAAGCCCAGATCATACTGGAAGGCCAGCCGGAACAGGTCCTTGGAGAAGTAGCCCACCAGCTTAATCAGCCCGAACAGGATCATGGCCGCGCCCAGCGCCCGGCTGATGGCCACCGCGGACAGCTCCGGCTTTGCGATGAACAGCACCCCTGCCCCGCAGAACACCAGGGACATGACGATGTATCCGGTCTTGGCTACCCACATGGGGACCGTACAACGGTTTTTCACGTTTTGCACCTCCTGTCATTGTTGTGTTTCCCTTGTGTGATGGTGAGTATAGCGGAGGGGTAAACACTTTACCATGGGCAGAAAAAAGCCCCATGCCTAAAAATCAGGCGCAGGGAAAAAGCTGTCTGAAATTCAGACACGGGGCAGGCGCGTGCCTAAATTTTAGGCATTGGCCTGTCCCGTGTTGGAACCCATATTCGATTCAGCGGCCCAAATTCTCAACCCAACCCTTTTGCAGGGCGCACACCCGGCGGAAGTAGTCCGAAATGTCATCCTTCATACCGCCGTTGAGCCAGTCGATCACAGAACCAAAGCAGGCGCATTTGTGCAGCCGGATCAGCGCGTCCAGATCCTGGGGAGCAATGGACGTCCCGGCGAACTCCGTCTTTAAGTAGGTAGAGACGATATACTGGCAGGCGTCCATGAGATACCGCTCAAATACATCCCGGCTCAAGGAATTATAAATGTGGTAAATGGCCCGCTTGTTTTCCATCACCAGCTCGATCACCGCGTCAAAGCACTCCTCCACTGATGAGATAGTAGGGTGGTTTTGAGTGAGGGCCTGAACCTGCTCCTTTACAATCTCATCCACCAGGGTGGGCAGGTCCTCAAAATGGTAGTAGAAGGAATTGCGGTTGATGCCGCAGTCCTCAACAATGTCCTTCACGGTAATCTGGTTCAGGGGCCGCTGGTTGAGCAGTTTCAAAAAGGTCTCCTTAATGGCCTTGCGGGTAAAATTAGCCATGCGCACCTCCGATGGAATAGGAATAACAATGGGGTATCCTCCCGGTCAAAACGCGAGAATAGCCACTTTTACACAGTATACTTGAAATAGCTTCATTTTTCAAGTATACTACCGGTGAAACGTTTGGAATTACAGACGGGAAGGCCCTGTACGTATTCATGTATTTGAGTCAATTGCTCAATGCGGCGGAGGTTTTTATGTCACAGATGACAAAACGGGCATTGGAGGCGTCACTAAAAAAACTGCTGCTCCAAAAGCCACTGAATAAGATCACGATCAGCGACATTGCCGAGGAGTGTGGTATCAGCCGCATGACCTTTTACTACCACTTCAAGGACATCTACGATCTGGTGGAATGGGCCTGCGTGGAGGACGCCGCCCGGGCCCTGGCGGGTAAAAAGACCTACGATACCTGGCAGGAGGGCTTTTTGAATATCTTCCAGGCTGTGCTGGACAACAAACCTTTTATCATGAATGTCTACCGCACGGTGAGCCGGGAGCGCATTGAGCAATATCTTAACCCGCTAATACACAATTTGCTGCTCGGGGTAGTAGAGGAAAAATCGGTGGGGTTGTGCGTAAGTGAGGCAGACAAAAATTTTATTGCCAATTTTTACGAGTATGCCTTGATCGGCGTGATGCTGGACTGGATCAACGGCAATATGAAGGAGGATCCCACCGCCATCGTGGAGCGCGCCAGCAAGGTGCTTCACGGAAATGTGATCCGGGCATTGAACGCTTTCCGCACCGACAGATCCTTACATACAGCCCGAAATGATTAAAAAATCATCAATGGGCTCGCCGTGATAAAAATTTTATCACGGCGAGTTTTCTGTTTATTGTGAAAAAAGGACGAGTATACTATGATAAGCCCATCAAACAAAAGAGCCGAAAAACGGCTCGGGAAAGGATGTTATATATGTATTATTCCAGTGGTAACTATGAGG
>CAJTTS010000126.1 GCA_910579155.1 uncultured Oscillospiraceae bacterium
ATCGCCGGGACTTGTTCGACTTCCATGTGGAACAGGCTGAAAAGGGCATCCGTTTTATTGGCCCTGATTTCAAGGAGAGGTTTACGATCCCGGATGGCGACCGCATCCGCATCATCCTTAAAAGCGGCGACACCCGTGACCGGGTGGCCCGCTATGTGGACGAGTACCATATGGAGCTGTTCAGCGACTGTGACAGCACCCTTTATTTCCTGCGCGACTTTGCGGAGAAGGTGGAACGCACCGGCAGCAGAGTGATCCCCATGCGCTCCACCCTGCCTGATAAGTGTTTCAGTGTCACATCCGCCGCTGACGAGATCATCGTTATCACTAAGGGCGAGATGTTCAAGCGGCCCGCTGGTGCCCACGCCGAGGGCATGACCGCCCGTGAGGGGGCCACCGCCGCCAATGAAGCTATGGGCGTGACCAAGGCGCAGGAGGCCGCTATGCTGTTCGGCTCGACCTATGGCTGGGACAAACCCGGCGCTGACCCGAAATACTATGACGAGCAGGGTGAACCCATCAAGTTCAAGCACCGGGATCGTGGGGACGCCCGGTGAAAGGAGTGTGACATTTATGGAATTGACCATACGGCCTGCGACCCCCACAGAGCGGCTTTTCGCCTGTGAACAGAGTATGCGGCTTGCCGAGCGGTGCGGGAACCCAGGCCATTTGTGGGGCGAGCTGGACAACACTGGCACGGTCTTTCTCAATAGCTGGGAAACTTTTGTGCGTTCCCAAAACACGCCGGAGTTCAAGGCCGAGTTCAACATGGTGCTTGATATGCTCCGCTTTGATGAGCGGTATGGCGGTATGTTGAAAAACCGCGCCAGCATGATCGTCTATTGCCTTGACCATTCGCAGGGGCGTTTCCGCAACGGCTATGAATATGCGTTTCGGGCCGACACCCAGGACTATTCTTACCTGATCCGCTGTACCCCGGCTGGAGACGATAACCACGTTTATATCTATCCCTATCGCCGGAACTGCCTTGACCGGCACATGAAACAGGCTGAAAAGGGTATCTGTTTCATCACCCTGGACGGCAAAGAGAAATTCAGAATCCCGGACGGCGATATGGTGCGGATCATCACCAGCGAGGGCGGGCACTTTGACCGCATGACCCGATATGTCGATGAAAGTCACGCTGAAATCGGCGGCAGTCTCTACCACGCCCGTGAGTTTGCGGAGTGGATGGAGCAGAGCAGCAGTCAAGTAATCCCTATGCGCTCCACCTTGCCGGACAAATGCTACAATGTGCTGCCCAACAGCGATGAGATCATCATTGTCAGGAAGGGTGAGAGCGGCTATTATCACACCGACAAATACGGCCACGACCGTGCCCACGCCCAGGCCATCGTGGACGAGTGCAACGCACAGCTCAACGTGACCAAGGCACAGGCGGCTACTATGTTGGCCGGTTCCATGTTTGGCTGGCACATTCCCGCCGCCGACCCCAAGGACTATGACGATCAGGGCAAGCCCATCAAGCCCAAACGCCATGATAGGGGTGACGCCCGGTAAAGGCTCTCCCATAAATCAATACCTTAAAACGGCTTCCAGAACACCTGGGGGCCGTTTTTCGTTATAGGAGCGTGATAACAAATGAAACTTCTGCTGGGCGGTTCGCCCTGCACCCATTGGAGCATCGCGCAGACCCGGAACCGGGAAACCCAGCCGGAGGGCCTGGGCTGGGAATTGTTTCGCAATTACCTGATCGCCAGGGAACGCTATGGGCCGGACTTCTATTTGTACGAAAACAATAAAAGCATGGCCCCGGCGATACGGGCGCAGATCACGGCGGAGCTGGGTGTGGAACCGCTCTTGATAAACTCCGCCCTTGTTTCCGCCCAAAGCCGCCAGCGGCTCTACTGGACGAATATCCCCGGTGTAGAACAGCCGAAAGACCGGGGCCTTATCCTGCTGGACATTCTGGACAGCGGCCTGCCCCTGCGGGAAAAGGGGTACACGCTGAAAGCAAATTACTCCAAGGCCAGCGCAACTAACGCCCTGGACGGCGGACACTTCCCCGCACCGATGGCAATAGAGCCAGTAAACGTCACCGCTGATGGCAAGGCACAGTGTCTCCGGGCCACCTATTATAAAGATGGCATCCGTAATATGGTGGGCAACACCATCGACCGCAAGACCTGTGTTGCCCAACCTGTTTGTGTAAACAGCAAAAGCGGACGCGGCGGAATCCCCGGTATTCAGCCAAGCCTTGCCGACAGGGTTTACAGTATTGAGGGCAAGGGGACAGCCGTTACTACCGCATTTCACCCACACATCGCCGTACCCATGTACCCCATCCGTGTCGGCACCATAGAGAGCGGAACCGGCTCCGAGGGGCAGGGCCACCGGGTATATTCTGCGGACGGGAAAAGCAAGACCCTGTGCGGGAACGGCGGCGGGGCCGGAGCGAAAACCGGGCTTTACACCGTCCCCACCGACTGCCCAGCCCTGCGGGTGGCGGAAGCCACCGCAAAGGGCTACACCGACATTCTGCCGGGTGAGTGTGTGGACTTGACCATGCCCAACAGCAAGACCCGCAGGGGCCGCGCCATGCGGGAAAAGGCGAATTGCCTGACCACCTCCTGCCAGTATTATCAGTATTGCGGGACGCTGGACAGGCCCATCTACGAAGTCCGGGACGGCCAGATCACAATAAAGGGCCAGCAGTACCCCATCAAGCTGATGGACGGCTACTATATCATCCGCAAGCTGACGGTGCGGGAGTGTATGCGCCTTCAGACAGTGCCAGAGGACTTTGTATTCCCGGTAAGCGACACCCAGGCATACAAGATGCTGGGCAACGGCTGGACGGTGGACGTGATCGCCCATATCCTCTCCTACTGCCCCGGCATTACCACGGAACCGCTGGAAGTGTTGTCCATGTACGATGGTATGAGCTGCGGGCACCTGGCCCTGGATAAGCTGGGGGCAACGGTTCTCCGATACTACGCAACCGAAATTGACAAATACGCCATAAAGACCACCCAAACAAACTTCCCTGACACCATCCAATTAGGCGATGCTTTTCAGGTGCGGGAAGATGAATGGTGGTCTTTTCTTATTGGCTGAAAAGGAGGGCAACTATTATGGAATTGACGATGCAAACCGCTACCCCTGCGGAACGGCTCTACACTTCCAGCCAGAGTACGCAGATAGCAGGCCAGACCGGGTGCATCGGCCATCTGCGGGCCGACATGGGTGCTGACGGCAAAGGATTTTTCAAGACATGGCAAGACCACCGGCAGAACCTGGGCACCGAGGAATTTCACGCCGAGTTTGAGAGCGTCCTGAACGCCCTGGTGGGCGATGAGCAGTATGGCGGCTTTCTGAAAAGCCGGGACGCCATGCGGGACTTCTGCCAGAAACGCCCGGAGAGCGGATTTAACGAGGGCTTTGCCTTTGGTTTCCGGGCGGACACAGCGCAGTATTCCTATCTGATCCGCCTGAACCCCTACAAGGGGGAGGAAAACCTGTTCATTTACTGCTATCGCCGGGACTGGTTGGACGGCCACATGAAACACGCTGAAAAAGGCATCCGCTTTATTACCCCAGGCTACAAGGAAAAATTCAGGATCGAGGACGGGGACAGTGTGCGTGTCAAGCGGTTTGATGGACGAGTGTTTGACCGGGTATGCCGCTATATTGACGACTATCACGTTGAAATTGGCAGCGAACTCTACCACATCTGCCAGTTTGCCGAACTGATGGAGCGTAACGGCAACACCGTTATTCCCCTCCGAAGTTCGCTGCCAACGGTGTGCTACGGCAAGGTGCCGGAAAAGCGGGCCATCGTGATGTTTGAGCGGGGTTTTGACGGCTACCGCTCCGCGTCCTATGTAACGAAAGGCCGCACCAGCCAAAAGCTGGTTGACGAGTTGAACGACGAGATGGGCGTGACAAAGGCGCAG
Organism: uncultured Oscillospiraceae bacterium; assembly: GCA_910579155.1. Next base: position 3,918 of record CAJTTS010000126.1, read on the forward strand.
GCGATGGCGATGCAGGGCGGCGCTACGATGGGCTGGGACACTCCCGCCGCCGACCCGAAAAACTACGATGAACAGGGCCAGCCCATCAAGCCCAAGCACAGGGACAGGGGTGACGCACGGTGACAGATCAAAAACACCTTATCTGGAGCGATGATCTGGACTATGAGGACTGGCGGGCTGACCTGGAAGCCCAATACCCGGAACTGTCCGAGGATGAACGTATGGCCCTGATGCACGAAATCAACGGGGATTATCTGGACGATGAGCGCGTGAACCTTAACATCCAGCTTGACCAGCCTATCCTCATTATTGCCGACCTGGGCCTTTGGACGGGGCGGCACATGGGCTACAAGGAGATCGAAAGCGGCAACATCCGGGACTGCCTTTACAGTGGCCGGGACATCGACTACGCCACATGGTACGTTGACAAGCTGGGCGACCTGCGCTGTGACGCCATCCACCATGACGGCACCAATCACCTGCTTTACCGCACCTACAAACCCGGAGTGCGGGAATCGCAAATTGACCTGCTGAAAGAAAAATTGTATTACGGCACAGCGACCCGCGCCGATATAACCCGCGTCACCCGCAGGCTGGGCGATGAGATCGGCAAAGTCTACGGCTGGGACTTTCCCCAGCGGGGGCGGCAGGCGGTGTCCGCAGAAAGGTAGGAACATCATGGCACAATTACCGAATGTCAAATTGAAGGTACACCCCTCCATGTTCGACCTGATGATGTCCGTTCTGGAGGGCAACGCGGCCAGCGCCGCCGATGAGCGCACCCGCATGGATGCCAGAGACTTGATGGAGAAACGGATGCGTTTTACCCGGCTCTATCCCGGCAAGAACGGCGAACTGTATGCCAGCGTCCAGATGTATGAGAGCGAAGCCGCCGAGATGATCCGGCAGCTTCTCTATGCCTGCGGCGGAGTGTACCCGCCGAAAAAAGAGTACAGTCAAGGACTGAAACACGGCGGTGGGCACGATGGTGGATAAGGCCCTGTGTGAACATCTGAAAAAATACCACCGGGGACAGGAAAGCGCGGCTTCCAGCAAAGAACTGGAAGCCGCGTTCCATATCAAGGGGACGGAACTGCGGCGGACTGTCAACCGCCTGCGCTGTGACGGCCATCCCATTTGCAGCGATGCCACCGGCTATTTTTACGCCGCACGGCAGTCCGAGATCAGGGCCACCGTTGCCCAGCTTACCGGGCGCATTTCCAAAATTGCCGCCGCAAAAAATGGGCTTCTCAAATCTTGCGATGAAAAGGAGGGATAGATTGTGGCAAAGAAACCTGAATCCATTGTCCGGCTTGCGGTACAGACCGCCCGCCAGATCAACGTCAACAGCGGGAACTATATGGCGTTCCTGAACACCGCCGCCCATAACTTCAAGTACAATTTCCGTGACCAGCTTTTGATTTTTGCCCAAAAGCCGGACGCCACCGCCTGCGCCCAAACCGACTTCTGGAACACGCATGGCCGCTGGGTGAACCGTGGCACCACGGGGATCGCCCTCCTGGTGGACACCAGCAAGGGCTACAAGCTGCGGCACGTCTTTGATATGTCCGACACCAACAGCCGAGCCGGACGTACCATCCCCATCTGGCAGATGAAGCCGGAGTATGAGGATGCAGTCATTGAGGGGCTGGAGAACAGCTACGGCGTATTGACCGGCAAGCCGGACTTTGCCGAGTGCCTGCTGGAAACGGCGAAGATCATCGTGGAGGACAACTTTGGCGACTACTGCGCCGATCTTCTCTCCGTCCGGGAGGACAGTTTTCTGGAGGAACTGGACGAGGACAGCGTAAAGGTGTGGTTTAGGGGCCTGCTGGAGAACAGCGTAGGCTTTATGCTGCTGGCCCGGTGCGGCATTGACCCCAATGAATACTTCTCCAACGAAGATTTCACCCGCATTTATGACTTTAACACCCTGAAAACCCTTGCCATCCTGGGCACAGCCGCCAGTGATATTGCCGAGATGCCCCTGCGGGAGATCGCCACCACCGTCCTCGATCTGTACCGGGAGGAACAAAAGCAAAATCGCACATTTGCCCAGCGGCCCGAAACCCGGTATAATGACGGCAGAACAAAACCTGAAAGGAGCGTTGAGCATGGAACTGACTTACAGAACGGAGAGCGGCTACCGCCTGCCCAACCTGGACGTGCCGGAAGCCCCCAAGGTAGGAAAATATGGGATGCTGCGGCGCAGTTACCTGGCGAATCACAAGCACGGGATTTACGTCGGGATGCTGCTGACCGGGGAACTGAACAGCCATCTGGAGGAAATCGACCGGCAGGCCACCGAGATGGTGGAGCGCATGACCCAGCGGATGGCGGCGGAGCAGGGCGTGACGGAGAGCCTGAAAGCGTCCGATCAGATGAAGTGGGTGGGCCTGATGAACAACTTCAAGGCAGCGGCGGAGGAAGTGGCGATGAGGGAGCTGGTGTACGCCTAAACGAACCGCTCCCTACCGAGGAAGAACAGCGTCAGGCCATAGAGGAAGCGGAGGATGAACAGTCCTCCGCTTTTGCCATTTCCCAGGAGGATATTGACGCTGTTCTCCTGCACGGCAGCGGAATAGCTGATGGAAAATTCCGTATTTATGAGCGGTTTGAAGCAGAGCAAAACTCTGGCGAGAACGCATCATTTCTCAAAGAAGAATATAAATCAACCATTTATTTCTCTGTTATTACGGATAAAAAGGTGGGGGCGTGGCGCGACACCAGCGGCATAAAAATTTCAATCGGAGAACTGACCCATCCAAAGGCCGAAGTAAGGCTGACGTGGAAAAAGGCAGCGAAGCGTATCGGTGAGCTGATGGCTGTTGACCGCTATCTGTCACCGGCTGAAAAAGAGCAGTATCAAGAGTACCGCCGTCAGCGCGACACTCCCACCGTCCAGCCAGAGCCGACCTATGACGAACTGAACCCGTCGCCCCAGCCAAAGAAAGAGTACCGTTTTGCCCTGGGCGATACGGTGCATCTCGGTGCGCAGGAGTACCAACTGCTGGCCTTTGATGAGCAGACCGTCCTGCTCTTTGACCCGGCATTTCCCATCATCAATAAAGAACTGCCCCGCAACGAGTTTGACCGCCTGCTGGCAGAGAACCCGCTAAATGACCATCTTCTGCAAGTGGCGGAAACGGTGCCCCAGGTTACAACACCGGAATATGACCTGGGCTACGCACACATGGGCAACGGCCTGACCGTCTGGAACAGTTTGGAAGAAGAACACGGCGACTATAAGACCATCGCCCATATTGCCCCCGACCGAACCGTGACCTTTTATGTGGATAATCTGCCGGAGGATGTGCGGGCACGGATCGAGCATATAGCCGCCACCTCGGAAGCAAAGATTTCCGCCACCCAGGACGCTTCTGTGTTCTCCACCCCGCCGCTGGTGCGGGAGCCTGCTGCAATTTCCGCTGATGCCAGCGAACCGGCCTATCCGCCCCGTGACGTTCCCTATATTTTCTGCGAGTGGAGCGAGAGTATTGTTTTTCAGGATAAGACGGCCTATTCCCTCCATGAGTTTGACCGGCTGATGAAACAGGCAGACGATGAACACACATCCAAGCAAAAAGCCGCTATGACCAAGTATGGGACGTGGCAGAAGTGGTATGACGCCAACGACCCGGAATTTCAAGCCTATTTAGGCTATGATAAAGTCAAGTTCACCGTTGTCATGCCGGATGGCAGCATATTCACCGAACGGCAGGACATTGGGGACGGCGACGGCGGTGTGCTGGACTTCCTCTCTCAATATGACAAATACCATGAAATCGTCCCCAATTTGCGGGAAACCGCCAGCAAAGAGGAAACAGCGGCGCAGAGCATCCCCGCCCCGCAGCCTGGGCCTGCCAGCGGCAGATTTTGGGACAGCTACAACGCGATCAAGGAGCGAAACCCGGACAGCATGGTGCTGTATCAGGTGGGGGACTTCTTTGAATTGTATGGCGGCGAGGGCAGGGACGCGACCAAGGCGGCGACCGCTCTTGACCTCACCTTGACCATGCGAACCATCCCCGATATAGGCCGTGTACCCATGTGCGGTTTCCCTGCCCACAAGCTGGAGGACTATGTATCACAACTGAACAGCAAGGGCTTTGACGTGATTGTGGCGGCGCTGGAGGGCAACCGGCACGTTACCTCAACATTCCCCGCATACCCCGGCGAGAAAGCCAAGCCGACCACAGAAAAAGAAGATGATTTTTCCGACATTGACCCCGCCGCTATCCGGGCCGCTCTTGCGGAGCGTGGCATTGTGGACGGGCAAGTTGTTGACCCGGCCAAGCTGGACGCTGACCCTTTTATTCAGCAGGTCATGGCCGATGTGGAGCAGATCGCCGCTGACGCACTCCCACCCTATGAACGCTTTTCCCTCATTGAAACGGACAATGGGTACGCCGTGTGGGACGATGCCCGCAACGAGATTTATACGGACAGCGAGGGCGTCCAGGAGGAATTTACCAGCGAATGGCAGGCCGAGGACTA
>CAJTTS010000127.1 GCA_910579155.1 uncultured Oscillospiraceae bacterium
CCCAGGGCGTTCTTTTTCAGCCGGTCTTTCACCTCGTCCCAAATCGCCGCGCCCCGGAGGGAACGCTCCACAATATCGTCCAGCTTGGCCTTGTTGCGGACGCCATGGGTCCGGGGGCCGTAGGCGATGTTGTCATAGATGCTCATGGGGAAGGGATTGGGCTTCTGGAACACCATGCCGATCTCTTTGCGCAGCAGGTTCACATCCAGACCGGTGGCGTACACGTCCTGCTCCCCATAGCGCACCTCGCCGGTGATCTTCACGCCGGGAACCAGATCGTTCATCCGGTTCAGCGTTTTCAGGAAGGTAGATTTCCCACACCCGGAAGGGCCAATAAAGGCGGTGATGTTCTTTTCCGGGATTGCGATATTGATATTGTTCAGCGCCTGCGTGCCGCTGTACCAGAGACACAGGTGATCTGCGGTGATGATGCTTCTCATAACGCTCTCCTTTTCTTGAAATACCGGCTGACCAGGACGGCGGCAAAGTTGATGGCCAGTGTCAGCAGCATCAGGATGGCGGCGATGGCAAAGGACGCCTCCTTGGCTCCGGGCCGGGGTTCGTTGGCATAGAGATACAGCGCCACAGTAAGGGTGGCCCCGGAGCTGCCCATGGCGGTGAAAAAATCATTGACCGCATGGGCAAAGCCCGCCGTGAACAGCAGCGCCGCCGACTCCCCCATGATCCGCCCCGCCGACAGGATACAGCCGGTGACGATCCCATCCACGCAGCCGGGAAGTACCACTGTCCGTACCACCCGCCATTTTCCGGCTCCCAGGCCGAAGGCCCCTTCCCGGTAACTCTGAGGCACGGTTTTCAGACTCTCTTGGGTGGTGCGCAGGATGGTGGGCAGGTTCATCACCGCCAGGGTCAGCGCCCCGGCCAGCAGGCAGGAGCCGAACGTATTGGCAAAGAGCAGCATCCCCACCAGCCCGAAGATGATGGACGGGATGCCGGACAGGGTCTCCGCCGCGTACTCGATGACAGCCACCAGCTTTCTGTTCCGGGCGTACTCGGTGAGGTAGATGGCCGCTCCCACGCCGAAGGGCAGAACCACCAGCAGAGCGGCGATCAGGATGTAGAGGGTGTTCAGAATATCCGGCAGGATGCCGATGGTATCGGTCAGGTAGCTGGGCTTGCTGGACACCAGCTCCCAGGTGAGGTTTGGGACACCCTTGTACAGAACAAAGCCGATGAGGAACAGGGCCAGACCGCAGGTGAGCGCCGCCGACAGGATCATCAGCCCTTTCATCAGGCCGATATAGAACCTCCTGCCAGAAGAAATGGTCGTGTTCACGTTCAACCCTCCTTATCCCGTTTGAGAAAGAAATTCAGCGCGGCGTTGATGAGCATGATGAACAGGAACAGCACCAGGGCGATGGAGAACAGCGCCTGTCTTTGCAGGCCGCTGGCGTAGGACATCTCGCTGGCTACCGCGGTGGTGAGGAACCGGACGCTTTCAAAAAGGGAGGGCATATTGGGTGCGTTTCCAGCCACCATCATCACCGCCATGGCCTCGCCGATGGCCCGGCCTACCCCCAGCACCACCGCCGCCGCGATGCCGCTCTTTGCTGCCGGGGCGGACACGCGAAACCATGTCTCAACAGGCGTGGCCCCCAAGGCCAGGGAGGCGTCCTCATATTCCTGGGGAACGGCCTCCAGCGCGGTGACGGACACCTTGATGATAGAGGGCAGGATCATAACGGACAGCACCACAATGGCCGAGAGCAGACTGGCCCCGTCTGGCACATGAAAGAGCCGCCGGATTCCCGGAACCAGCACCAGCATCCCCACCAGACCGTATACCACCGAGGGGATGCCCGCCAGCAGGCTGACGGCGGACTCCACCACCGATTTTACCTTTGCCGGGGCCAGCTTCGCCAGGTACACCGCCGTGAAGAAGCCCACCGGCACACCAAAGAGAATCGCCCCGGCGGTTCCGTAGACACTGGTGAGGATAAAGGGCAGGATGCCGAAGGAAGGGACTGCCGCAGTGGATTCCCAGGTGTCCCCCAGCAGAAATTGGAACAAGCCAATCTCCCGGATAGCGGGGATGCCGGAGATCACCAGGTAAACGGTAATCAGCAGGACACAGCCTACTGTGACCAGACCCAGGAGCAAAAAGATCGCGTGGATCAGGTTTTCCATAAACCGTTGATGTTTTCCCATAAGTTTTGCCTCCTGACAGGTGGGAGCGGCGGCAGAGACAGCCGCCGCTCCATGAGAGGGATTCAGTTCGCCGCCACGGCCCCGGCCTTGCTGATGAGTGCGGAGGCATCGGCGGAGGTTGCGAAGTCAAAGAACGCCTGGGCCGCATCGGACAGCTTGGTATCGGTCTTTGTCACCAGGACGAAGGGACGCTGGATGGCGTAGCTGCCGTCCTTCACAGTCTCCTCGGAGGGGGCCACGCCGCCCACGGTGAGGGCGCGGATACTGTCGTCCAGACTGGCCAGGGATGCGTAGCCAATGGCGTCCGGGTTCTGAGCCACGGCGGTGATGACGTTTCCGGTGGAAGTCAGCTCCTGGCGGTACTGGCACTTGTCCTTGGTGCCGGTAACCGATTCAAAGCCGTCCCTGGTGCCGCTGCCGGCCTCCCGGCCAATGAGAACCACAGGCGCGTCGCTGCCGCCCACGTCCTTCCAGTTGGCAATCTCGCCGGTGTAGAGTTTGGCGATGGTTTCCACATCCAGGTCGGCCACGGGGTTGTCCGGGTGGACGATGACAGCGATGCCGTCATAGGCCAGGACGGTGGCGGTCAGGCCGCTGGCTGCTTCCTCGTCCTTCAGATCGCGGCTGCTCAGGCCAATGTCGCAGCGGCCCTCCTGGACAGCCTGGATGCCGGAGCCAGAACCGGTGGGATTGTAGGTGAAGGTCACGCCGTCATTCTGCTCCATGAACGCCTCGCCCAGCGCCCCGATCACCTTCTCCATGGAGGTGGAGCCGTCCGTGGCCACCGTACCGGAAAGCTTCTGGGCACACCCGGCCAGCATAGACCCGACCACGGCAGCGGCCATCACCAGGCCAAGCAATTTTTGCGTTTTCTTTTTCATGACAAAAAACTCCTTATTCCTGTTTGATTTGTAACGTGTCTTGGGAGATTGGCAATTTGCCTGCCGATCTTCCCGTCCACAAGAACAAGGATACCGCCTGGATGTAAAATGCGAAAGACAACTTTGGTAAAACCTGTGTAAAGTTTTATGCCCGATTGTAAAGTTTATGTTTCCTACCCTTTCTGCGCGAAATAGCCATTCAGAGCGTATTTGTACTGATACTCCTGGAATCGCTGACGGAAATCCTCACTGTCAGCGCGGAACGTGCGCAAGGACTGATGGATGTCCATATTGCCGTGGGCAATATCAATCACGCATCCGGCGATGTTGGAGCAGTGATCCGCCGTGCGTTCCAAATTGGTCAGCAGATCAGACCACGCAAAGCCCGCGTCAATGGAGCAATCCCCTTTCTGCATACGGAGGATGTGGCGGGTCCGAAGCTGTTCCTTCAACTGGTCGATCACCTGCTCCAAAGGCTCCACCAGGGAGGCCGCGTTCAGATCATTGTGAAGGAATGCGGTCAAGGACAAGTCCAGAATATCCCGGACTGCTGCGGAAACCACGGTCAATTCGGAAAGCGCATCTTCCGTAAAGCGGAGTTTCTTGTCCCGCAGTTCTTCGGCGGATTCCAGGATGTTTACGGCGTGGTCCGCGATCCGCTCAAAATCGCCAATCATTTTCAGCAGCTTTGCCGCTTCTCTGCTGTCGGCCTCACTGATCTGCCGGGTACTCAGATTTACCAGATAGGTCCCCAAAATATCCTCATAATGATCCGTCTTGTCCTCTTTTTCCCGTATAGATGCGGCAAGCTCCGGGGTATAGCCGCGCAGAGAAACCATTGCGTCTTTCAGGGAGGCAGCAGCGGTTTCCGCCATATCTGCCGCCACCGCATGGCACCGCTCCAGGGCGATGGACGGCGTGGCAAACAGACGCTCATCCAACTCCGCCACCGCGTCCGACCGCTTGTCATCGGGAACAAGGATGGTGACCAGCTTCTCCAGGAAGTTGGATAGGGGCAGCATCAACAGCGTACACAGAACATTAAATACCGAGTGAGCCACGGCAATCCCCAAGCGAGAGGCAGGTTCGTCCAGAATGGCAGGCCGCAGTATCGCCTTTAGAACGCAGAACACCGCCAGCCAGACCGCTGTTCCGATGATATTGAAAGAAAGATGGACAAGTGCGGCCCGCTTTGCGTTCTTGTTCGCGCCTACGGAGGAGATCATGGCCGTCACACAGGTGCCGATGTTCTGACCCATGATAATGGGAGCCGCAGCGCCGTAGGAAACCTGGCCGGTTACCGCCAGCACCTGCAAAATGCCCACGGAGGCGGAGCTGGATTGGATGATGGCTGTGAGGACCGCGCCCGCCAGTACGCCCAGCAGCGGATTTTTGAACATGATGAACATCTGCTGGAACGCCGGAACATCCTGCAGACCGGAGACGGCCCCTGACATGGTTTCCATGCCGAACATCAGCGTGGCAAAGCCCAGCAGGATCATGCCGGTGTCTTTCTTCTTTGCGCTCTTGCAGAACATATAAAAGATGATGCCGATAAGCGCCAGGATCGGTGTGAAGGAGGACGGTTTCAAAAGTTTGATAAACAGGTTCCCGCTGTCGATTCCAGCCAAGCTCAATAGCCACGCTGTGACTGTGGTTCCAATGTTCGCCCCCATGATGACGTTGATGGCCTGCTTCAATGTCATAATTCCGGAGTTGACAAAGCCAACCACCATGACTGTGGTTGCCGAGGAGCTTTGAATGACCGCAGTAACGCCCAGGCCGGTCAGGAGTCCGGCAATCTTACGGTCAGTCAGTTTTCCCAGGAGTGTCCGGAGCTGGTCTCCGGCCCTGCGCTCCAGGGCCTGTCCCATGACGCTCATGCCGAACAAAAACAGGCTCAGTCCACCGATAAGCGTCAGCACATTGAAAATGTCCATAAAGCTGATTTCCCTTCTCTTTTAGTTTCACATCTTTATTCTAATAAGCGCGTGTAAAATCCGTTACCAATGTCATGTAAAATCTATGTAAAATGAAAGGCTGACCAAATACTGGCCAGCCTGTGCGGGGGATATTACGCTGTGACCGGCTTCAGCTATTGGTTCAAAGAGAAACCGTCATAACTGGCCAAGAACATCCCGGCACACAGCGCTGTAAATGGGGCCACTGTCACCAGCCCGAAGGAGCCGATCACTGTATGCAGCAGTTCCGCCGCAACATATTTGTAATTAAGAACATTGGTCAGCGGAGTTCCCTGAGCCATAAACACCATCAGCAGAGCGACATACCCGCCGGAGTACGCCAGCAGCAGTGTGGTGGTCATGGTCCCCATAGCGGCGCGGCCCACATTCAAACCGGATCGAATTGCCTCCTTGCGGCTGAGCGCCGGCTGGTTTTGAACGACCTCATAGACAGCGGAGGTGATATCCACAGACAAGTCCATAACAGCTCCTGATGCCCCGATGAAAATGGAGGCCATAAAAATCTGTGTCAGATTCAAATATTGGTATCCAGCGTACAGCAGGCTCTCCGAATAGGACATAACCGCTCCGTGGATTTGAAAAAAATTTGTGAAAACCACGCCCATAACACAGGTGACCAGAACGCCCAGGAAGGAGCCGGAGACAGCGGCAGCGCAGCGGCGGTCGAAGCCATATACCAGGCTGACGATCAAGACCGTCAACGCCAAAGTGATCCCCAGCCCTACCCAAATGGGATTCCACCCTTTCAAATAGAGCGGAACCAGTACCTTCCAGATCATCAGCACAGACAGGATAAAGGAAAGCACCGCCCGCAGACCAGTCCATCCCGCGAAAGCAACCAGCAGAAGGACAAACAGCGCCGCAAGCAGCAGTTCCCACGGAGCGCGGTAGTGGTCGATCATGGAAATATTCAGAATCTCCCCATCCAGGAAGTTGATGCGTACCAGAGCCTTGTCCCCTGTGGAAAACAGCTTGTCCTGCTCCAGAGAGCCGTTCAGCATATTTCTTCCCTCGGCAACCTGTCCTTGAAAGGCACCGCTTAAAATTTTCACTTGGCACCGCTGCTCCCCGGAACGCACAAGTCCGGTGTCAACGATGGAGGATTCATCCGTGGACAATACCAGCGCAGGCCGGATATCCGATTCCTGAAAAACCAGATTTCCCTCAAAGCCTGTCGGAAGAATCAGCAATACAACAATCAGAGCAAGGCAAACCCATATCGGAGCCTGATAACGGATGGATACATTTGGGAATAACTTCATAATGGATGATCCTTTTCTGATAGGGTGAGGCCGCCCCCGCCATCTGGCAGGAACGGCCTCTTTATGAGAAAGCAGAGGGTAAGCGGTTACTTTACCGCCAGCATCGAGGCCAGCTTTGCATAGATGTCCGTGTTGTCGTAGTATCCGCCAAACTGCTCTGCGTTTACACCGTCTGCGAACATGGCGACCGGCAATCCGGTGTGGCTGTAAGAGGTGAAGGAGACGCCGGATTTGTTATTGAGAATATGGGTGATCGTCACGCTCAGCGGTTCGTAGGTTCCATAGGCCACATACTCCGCCTGCTGGGTCATGCCGGTATCCTTTTCGTTCACACTTTTCTCGTAGGCGGTTTTCAGCAGGCCCAGCTCGTACTCGGTGAGTACCAGCTTGTCCCCGGTGTCACCCTTTGCTTTCAGGCCGAACAGCTTCTCTATGTCGGCCAGGACGGTGTTGAAATCAGTCTTGTTCTCCTTGTAAGCGGCTACATAATCGCTGTCGAACTTGGCAAAAGAAATTTTCTGGCTGTCCAGCAGGGAGAGGTAGGTGTCGTAGTCGGTTCCGGCAAAGCCGATGGTCAGACCGCCGGTTTCGTGGTCACCGGTAACCAGGATCAGAGTCTCATCGGGGTGTTCCTTGGCAAAGTCGATGGCTACCTGCACCGCGTCGGCTAGGGCCAAGGTGTCGTGAATGGTGGAGGCGGCATCATTGGCGTGGCAGGCCCAGTCGATCTTACCTCCCTCGCACATCATGAAGAAGCCCTTGTCGTTGTCCAGAACCTCAATACCCTTTTCCACATAGTCGGCCAGATGCTCGTCGATAATGATGACAGGACCGGAGGTGATCTTATCGGCCTCAGCTTGGGTCTTTACCACGTTGTAGCCCGCCTGCTTTGCCAAGGCATACAGATCCTCCTTGTCCTTGTCCGCTCCGGTGGGCTTTTTCAGTCCGCCTCCAGCAAAATACTCAAAGCCAGAGTCGATTAGTTCCAGGCCGATCTCGTAGTAGCTGTTGCGGCTGGCTTGGTGGGCGTAGAAGGCTGCGGGAGTGGCGTGGTTCAGGTTGACAGAGGAGATGATGCCCACCTTCATCCCCAACTGCTCGTGAACCTTCTCGGTGATCGTCTCATAAACCTTGGTGGCTGTTTCGTCCACATTGATGGAGCCGGAGTAGGTCTTGTAGCCGGTGGCGATAGAGGTGGCGGTGGAAGCGGAGTCGGGGGCGAAGCTGTTGGAATCGTAGGTCACAACGGAACCAACCGTTTCAAAGCCCATGAAGTTCAGCGGCTTGGGGCCGTCCAGCACTGCGCCCTGATTGTCGTCCAAGCTGGGAACAGCCTGCATATAGTCGCTGTCGGCCATGGCTCCAAGATAGTCCGCCGCAGACTGGAACTGCGGGAAACTCATGCCATCTCCGATGAACAGGAACACATACTTGGGCGCCTTGATGGCCTGGTCAGGAACGGTCTGGCTTGCCAGTGTGTTGATCGCGCCCGCATTTGTCTGGACAGGACCTGTGTCTCCCTTTGTGGCGGTAGCAGAGCAGCCAGCGAGCAAAGTGGCTGTCAGCGCCAAAGCCAATGCGATAGCAAAGATTTTTCTCATATCTACCTGTTTCCTCCTAAAGAGTAGTGTTTGTCCGCTTGGGACACATCCAGAATAATCTCTGGATGTAATATTTGCTACCATGGTTTTGAAAAATCCTTGTAAAATTCTGATATAAGCAAGAAGCCTTTACATGGATTTCACAAAAAAAGCCTTGTAGACTTTACAAACACATCTTATAATCAGATTTTGACCAGCAGACAAAAATAAACAGGAAAGGCAGTCATGATATGGAGGAAAAATGTTTGCTTGATTTCAACGCGAAAAAGGGTTTTATTTGTGATATGGATGGTGTCATTTATCACGGGAATAAAATCCTTCCGGGTGTTGTGGAATTTATTCAGTGGCTCCAGGAGAAAAATAAGAGGTATTTGTTTTTGACCAATAATAGCGGATACACGCCAAAGGAACTGCACCAAAAGCTGGCCCGTATGGGATTGGATGTGTCTGAAGATCATTTTTATACGAGCGCTCTGGCAACTGCCGCATTTCTGAAGGAACAGGCTC
>CAJTTS010000128.1 GCA_910579155.1 uncultured Oscillospiraceae bacterium
TGGAAGATGATCTTGGCATGATTGACGGCATCATCAACAACGGCCCCAAAACTACTGTCGCGGAGCTGGAGCAGCAGGCCCGGTCCGGCCAGCCCATCTCCCTTCTGGAGCTGGCGGCGGCTACTCGCCGGGAAGAGCAGGAAAAGAAACAGTCTGTGCGGGAAAAGCTGAAAAAACAGCCCAAACAGGAGAAAAAGCAGACAGCACCCAAAAAGAGTGTGGGAAAGGACAGGTGAACAATGGCAGAAGGACGGTATGACATTACGCTGGACGATGGTTCGGCGGAGATCGTGGGCATCCGCCAAGTGGGTGTCCCCATGGGGCTTATCAACCAGCATACGGAACCGGGCTATATGCTGGAGAACGGAACGGCGCTGCTGGAGAGCGAGAAGGACGAGGCCGGTTTTTACATCGGCGGCGCTGGCATGGACGGAATGTATCTGCGCTCCCCCGCACGGTATGAGCCGGTCCGGGACGAGGACGGAACTGTCACCGCCTTTCGCCGCATGAGCGAGTGCCTGACTTACTTTACCGCCGGGGAACAGCAGACCATTTTCCAGTATGCCATGAATACCCCGGAGCATCTGATTGAGGACCTGACCGCCGCCCTGCCCCAGCTGAAAAAAGCCCCCCAGGTTTATGACCTGTTCGACAGCACGGCGAAAAAACTGCGTCAAATCCCACCGGATAAGTGCCGCCGTCTGATGGCGGATATCCGGGCGGCGTACAAGGGGCGGAGTGAGCAGGTCATTCAGGAGCGTCAGCAGGCCGCTGAGAAGTCCGCAAAAAAGAAAAGAAGGAGTTTTGAGAGATGAACGAATTTACATTTGAGGAACGGAATTTGCTTTGTATCTACAACCGCGCTGGCACTCGCACCGGCCTGATCGCCTCCCTGGAGGATATGCGGGGCTATCTGGAGCCGGATGAGGATGAACTGCGGGAACTGACCGACAGCGCCCTCGGCAAACTGCGGCGCATGACCGATGCCGACTTTGAGGCCGTAGACCTCTACCCAGACTTCGACCCGGAGGACCCTGCCTATGGCAAATAAGGTCCAGGAATACATTCATCTTTCTGAACAGGCCACCCGGCAGATATCCGGCAGTTACAAAGAGTGGACCGGCTTTTTAGCCACCGCCGCCAGATTATACAAATATCCGTTTAACGAACAACTTCTTATCTACGCCCAGCGCCCGGAGGCCACCGCCTGTGCAGACTATGACCTCTGGAACAAGCAGATGCGCCGGTATGTGATGCGGGGGACTAAGGGCATTGCCCTCATCGACACCAGCACCGGCAAAAACAGAATTCGCTATGTCTTTGATGTGGCTGACACCGGCGAGAAGGAAAACGCCCGCCGCCCCTGGCTGTGGCAGTACCGCCCGGAACATCAGCAGGTTGTGACCGCCGCTCTGGAAAAACGCTTTGGCATCTCTGGCAAGGACGGACTTGCCGACCAGCTGGAACAGATCGCCTCTGTGTTGGCGGGGGACTATTGGAAAGAGCACGAACATGAGCTGACCCGTATCGTTGACGGAAGTTTCCTGGAGTCGTATGATAGTGTCAACATCGGAGTACAGTTCTGGCAGGCGGCTACCGTCAGCACCACCTATGTGCTTATGGCCCGCTGCGGTTTGGAGCCGGAAACCCATTTTCAGCACGAGGACTTTCTGAGTGTGTTCGACTTCAACACCCTGGACACAGTGACAGAACTGGGGACGGCCATCAGTCAGAGCAGCGAACAGGTCCTGCGGGAGATCGAGGTAGCCATCAAGCAGTATGAGCGTGAAAAGCACGCGGAAAGGAGCAACGAACATGGAACTGGAACTGACCTACAAACAGGTGGGAGACGTTCTCCTACCCGAACTGACCCTCCCGGAACAGCCGAACCGGAGCTTGGGCAAATACGGCTTGCTGCGCCGGAGATATCTGAAAGAGAACCGTCCGGGGATGTTCAACCGGCTGGTACTGCGGGGGACCTTGTTCAGCCACCTGCTGGAGGTGGAGGACAGGGCCAACGAGATGCTGGAGAGCATGATGCCCGCACTGGCGAAAACGGCGGGGGCAACGGAGGACCTGAAAGCCCGGAACATGATGGAGTGGGTAGGACTGATGAACTCCTGCAAGGCCCAGGCGGAGGAGATCATTCTGGCGGAACTGATCTACAGCTGAATACAGAGGATGACCCGGAGGGGCCGAGCGTGGAAACGCCCGGTCCTTCTGCTGTTTCCAACCGTGAGATCACCCAAGACGACATTGATACCGCCCTCCGGGAGTGGAACGGCGACCCAGACAGCAAGCGCCGGGTGCGGCAATACATGACCGAACATGGCCGTGAGAAGGATACAGCGGACTGGCTGCGGAGCGAGTACGGCGATGACCTCCCTGCCTTTCCCGTCACTGTGGAAGGTGCGGCTATCGACCTCCCTTGGCCCAAAGTCCAGCGGTATCTTGCCCGTCTGGTGAAAGATAACCGCTTTTTTACGGAAGAGGCCGCGCCGGAGAAAGCTCCCACTGTTCGGGAAATTTTTGAGCAGTATAAGCCGGTCATCACCAATCTGGTTCTGGCTGATACGGCCTATCAGAACGCCTGCCGCAATTCTGACAGGGAGACCGCCGTCATTGAGGGCGATGCCGCAGTCAAACGGGCGGCACTCACCATTACGGAACCGGAGTTTATGCGGCTGTACTACGATATGCCCGACTTCCGCTACCGCCTGCATCGGGAGGTCATTGACGAGACCTACGCCGAACTCTCTGTACCTTCGCCGGAGTATGATGAGGAAACAGCGCCCTGGGGTGTGGAGACTGGCGACCATTCCCCCTGGGGCAAGGTACAGGAAAGCAAAGAACTTGCAGAGGGCATTTATCAGATCAGCACCCCCAGTCATGGCGGCATCATGGTGCGGGAGGCGGACGCAAACAGTCTCCTTTCCCCTGAAACCCTATCTGTCGGCGGCGTTGAAAACGGATGGTGCTATTTTGAAGAGGATGCTGTTGCGCCCCTTGTCATCCAGGAGTTAACGGATAAAGGTGTCCTCAAACTCGAAGTACAGCCTCCTGATTTCTCCGACCAGTCCATCACCCGTGAAGGGGATACCATTACCATTGGGAGCGGAGAAACCACCCTGCCTGTCCGTGACCCTCTGGCCCCGGCCTATGATGTGGGCGATAAGGTCTATCTGGAGGACAGGGCATATGTCATCACTAACATCAATCTGTTTGAGATACAACTGCAAGACCTGACGCAAGCCTACCCTATCTTCCGCTCTGAGCCGAAGGACTACTTTGAAGCAGCGCTGCGGAAGGACCCCAGGAACGGCCCCATCACAGAATTTTTGTCTGCCAATTTGGGTAAGGCCAGCGCAGACTTCCGGGAGGTCCTGGCCTCCGGCCTGCTGTCTGAACGGGACAAGGATTACATCTCCGGCTGGCTGCGCTCCGGCGAGAGCAACACCAGAATTGCCCAGCGCCTCTCTGAACAGTTCGCAGGCCAAACTGATACGTTCATGCTGAAAACCGGGGAGCACGCCGACTATTTTGCTTCCACCATCAGCATAGAGGTCCATATCCTGGACGAAGAAAACAACAAAAAGGCAGCTTTCTCCAGGACATGGCAGGAGGCCGCTCCGCTTTTGCGCGCCCTCTGGCTGCAAGACCTGGACGGCTTTTCCCGTGCGCCAGTGCAGCGTCGGCCTGTCCATCTGGAGGGCAAACTCTCTTATCAGGAGGGGGACAAAGTTTCCTTCCAATACGGCGACCACGATGTAAGCGGGACCATCAGCCATATCGGGAAGCATGATGTCCTCATTTACACCGGCCCCTATGCCTGGAGCAATCAGACAGTCAGCCGGGACTTCTTCGAGGAAGCACTCCGCCAGGATGAACGCAATGCCCACCTGTTCGTTCAGGAGCCGGAACAGGCCGTTACCCAGGAGGCGAAAATCACCACCATTTATCCGGGAGACAAGAACGGCCTGCCCTTTGATGTGATCGTTCAGCGTTTGCCCGTTGATGAACCGGCGCAGACCCAACCGGAGCAGACCAGCGCAGGAAATTTCCGCATCACAGACGATCATCTGGGCGTGGGCGGTCCAAAAGCCAGGTTCCGCATGAACATGGACGCTATCAATACCCTCCAAGACATTGAGCTGGAGGGTCGCACCGCCACCCCAGAGGAACAGGAAATTCTCTCACGCTATGTGGGCTGGGGCGCTCTGGCGGACGCCTTTGACCCGGATAAGCCCAGTTGGACGGACGAGTATCTGGAGCTGAAAGCCGCCTTGACCCCTGCGGAGTATGAGGCGGCAAGGACCTCAGTCCTCAATTCCCACTACACCAGCCCCGTGGTTATCAAGGCAATCTACGAGGCTGTGGGTAATATGGGCTTCACCGCCGGCAGCATCCTGGAACCGTCCTGCGGTGTGGGAAATTTCTTCGGACTTCTGCCGGAGGCTATGGCTGCGTCCAAGCTGTACGGCGTGGAGCTGGACAGCATCACCGGACGCATTGCCCAGCAGCTTTACCCTAAAGCCAATATCACTGTGGCCGGATTTGAAACCACCGACCGCCGGGATTTTTATGACCTCGCCGTGGGCAACGTGCCGTTCGGAGATTATCCTGTTTCTGACCGAGCCTACAACAAGTACCATTTCAGCATCCATAACTATTTCGCCGCCAAAATGCTGGACCAGGTACGCCCCGGAGGTATTGCGGCCTTTGTCACCAGCCGGTACACCATGGACGCAAAAAGTGAGGATACCCGAAAATATCTGGCGGAACGGGCGGACCTTCTGGGCGCTATCCGCCTGCCCAACAACGCTTTCCGGGCCAATGCCGGGACAGATGTTGTAACGGACATTCTGTTTTTTCAGAAACGGGATACGCCCCAGGTGGAACTGCCCGACTGGGTACACGTTGGGAAGAATGAGAACGGCTTTACCGTAAACCGCTATTTCATCAGCCATCCAGAGATGATTTTGGGACGGCAGAGCGGAAAAAGCACCCAATACGCCGGACAGGAATTTACTGTGGAACCCATAGAGGGTCTGGAGCTGTCCGACCAGCTTCGCGATGCCGTCAAGTACATACAGGGCCAGTACCGGGAGGCCGAGCCGTCTGAGCTGGAGGAAGGGGCCGAACAGGAGCGCGTTACCATCCCCGCTGACCCCAATGTGCAGAATTTCTCCTTTGCTGTTGTAGACGGGGATGTGTATTTCCGTGAAAATTCCATCATGGAAAAGCAATACCTGAATGGCGCTGCCAAAGATCGTGTTGTTGGCATGGTGGAGCTGCGGGACTGCGTTCGGGAGCTGATCGACCTTCAGACGAAGGAGGACGTTCCTGACAGCGCCGTCCGGGAACAGCAGGGAAAGCTGAATCAGCTCTATGATGCGTTCGCCGCTGAATTTGGCCTCATCAATGACCGGCGTAACCAGCAGGTATTTTCCAGTGACGACAGCTATTACCTTCTGTGCGCCCTGGAGATAATCGACGAGGACGGGCGGCTGGAACGTAAGGCGGATATGTTCACAAAAAGGACCATCAGCCCCCACCGGGCCTTGGACCATGTGGACACCGCATCCGAGGCCCTGGCGGTTTCCATCGCGGAGAAGGCCAAAGTGGATATGCCCTACATGGCACAGCTTTCCGGCAAGACAGAAGAACAGCTGGAACAGGAATTGTCCGGCGTGATCTTCCGGGATATTCGCTGTGCGGAGGACCCGTACCGTATCCCAAGGTCGTTTGTCGATATGAACCAATTTCCCTTTGTCACCGCCGATGAATACCTCTCCGGCAATGTGCGGCGGAAACTGCGCATGGCCCAGGCGATGGCGGAGGTCCTGCCGCCGGAGGATGCCGCGAAGATCAGGCAGAACGCGGAGGCCCTGACCGCCGCCCAGCCCAAAGACCTGGACGCCTCTGAGATCGAGGTCCGCCTGGGGGCCACCTGGGTGGATAAGAAGTACATACAGCAGTTCATGTATGAAACACTGGACACTCCCTGGCGGCTGCAAGGTGGTATCAAAGTGAATTATTCACCTGTGACTGCGGAGTGGCAAATCACCGGAAAAAGGGCCGTATATGACCACGACATTGCCGCCTACACCACCTTCGGCACCAGAAGGGCCAACGCCTATGAGATACTGCAAGACACGTTGAACCTCCGGGATATCCGTATCTATGACTATGAGACGGACTTGGATGGCAATGAGCGGCGTGTTCTGAACAGTAAGGAAACTACCCTGGCCCAGCAGAAACAGCAGGCCCTCAAAGACGCTTTCCGGGACTGGATTTGGAAGGATGCCAGACGGCGGCAGGCCCTTGTCAAACAGTACAACGAGGAAATGAACAGCATCCGGCCCCGGGAGTATGACGGGAGCCATATCGTTTTCTCCGGTATGAACTCGGAAATACAGCTGCAACCGCATCAGGTCAATGCCGTGGCTCATGTCCTCTACGGCGGCAATACCCTCCTGGCCCACGAGGTAGGCGCTGGCAAGACCTTTGAGATGATTGCCGCTGCCATGGAGAGCAAGCGCCTGGGCCTATGCCGCAAATCCATCTTTGTCGTTCCCAATCACCTGATTCAGCAATGGGCCTCTGAATTTATGCGGCTGTATCCCTCCGCCAACATCCTCGTTACCACCAAAAAGGATTTTCAACCGGCCCGCCGCAAGAAGTTCTGCGCCAGAATTGCCACCGGCGACTATGATGCCGTCATTATCGGGCAGTCTCAATTTGAGAAAATTCCTGTCAGCTTTGAACGTCAGGAACGCATTATTCAGGATGAGATACGGGAAATTATGATCGGTATCCAACGGCTGAAGTATCAAGGGGGAGAAAACTTCTCCATCAAACAGATGGTAAAGGCACAGCGGCGGCTGGAGAAACGGTTGGCCGATTTAAGTGCAAGGTATAAAAAGGACAGTGTTGTCACCTTTGAACAGCTGGGCGTGGACCGGATGTTTGTGGACGAGAGCGATTTTTATAAAAATCTGTTCCTGACAACGAAAATGCGGAATGTCGCCGGTCTGTCTACTACCGACGCCCAAAAATCCAGCGATATGTTTGCCAAGTGCCGCTACCTGGATGAGATCACCGGCGGGCGCGGCGTCATTTTCGCCACAGGGACACCGATCTCCAATTCCATGACCGAAATGTTTACCATCCACCGCTACCTTCAGTATGACCGGCTGCAAGAGATGGGCATGGGCCACTTCGACTGCTGGGCCAGCAGGTTTGGGGAAACGTCCACCGTTCTGGAGCTGGCTCCGGAAGGGACCGGCTACCGCCCCCGGACCCGGTTCGCAAAATTCTTCAACCTCCCGGAGCTGATGAACTTTTTCAAGGAGGTCGCGGACGTAAAAACCGCCGACCAGCTCCATTTGCCCACCCCGGAGGTAGAGTATCATACCATCGCATCCAAACCTACTGAGCATCAAAAAACGATGGTGCAGGAGCTGTCCGAAAGGGCCTCCAAAGTACATGGCGGTACTGTTGACCCGCGCGAGGATAATATGCTAAAGATAACCTCGGATGGCCGGAAACTGGGCCTGGACCAGCGTATCATTGACCCTCTGCTGCCGGACGAGCCGGGAACGAAGGTGAACCGCTGTGTGGAGAACATCCTGCACATCTGGCAGGAGGGCGAGGCCGGTAAACTGACCCAAATCGTGTTCTGTGATATTTCCACGCCCCAGGCCAAGCCCTCAAAAAAGAAGAAGGGACTTGCACAGGATACCGAAAAGCCCTTTACCATCTATGATGATATCAAGCAGAAACTGATTGCCGCTGGTATGCCGCCGGAGCAGATCGCCTTTATCCATGATGCCGACACCGACCAGAAGAAAAAGGCCCTGTTCTCTAAGGTCAACGCCGGTCAAGTGCGGGTCATCATTGGTAGCACAGCAAAAATGGGAGCAGGGACCAATATTCAGAAACGCTTGATTGCCCTGCATGACCTGGACTGTCCCTGGCGACCCCGTGACCTTATCCAGCGCAAGGGCCGCATCGAGCGCAGGGGCAATGACAACAAGAAAGTCCATGTGTTCCGTTATGTCACAGAAGGAACTTTTGACGCCTATTTGTGGGTGCGACACGTCGTCGCGTAAATCAATCGTTCGGCGCAGGCCGAACCTGCTGTTCCATCAGCAGTAGCCTAACATCACCAAAGCGGCGGGAGACTGCCGTGAGGGAGCATGATGTGAAAGGGTAGCCCTCCCCGAAAGGGGTAAAGCGAAAGCCGCGAGGCGGACGCGATAAGCTGCAAGCAACAATGCGGCTGGGGAGCCTGGCTGTGCGGTATGGTTAATGTAATGTGAATCGCTGATAAACGTCGTTAAAGC
>CAJTTS010000129.1 GCA_910579155.1 uncultured Oscillospiraceae bacterium
TTTACTTGCGGACTCGCCTTGCGGGGAGGACTTCTTTACGGAGTTCTCCCCGCGGACGGTCCTTCTCCGTGAAATCAATCCAGCAGCGCCAGCAGCTCGTCCTTGGGCCGGGCGCCCACGGCCTTGTTGGCAAGCTCGCCGTTCTTGAACACCAGGAGGGTGGGTATGCTCATCACGCCGAACTTCATAGCCAGCTCAGGCTGTTCGTCCACATTTACTTTACCTACCACGATGTCGTCATGTTCTTCGGCGATCTCGTCCACGATGGGGGACACCATGCGGCAAGGGCCGCACCAGGGGGCCCAGAAGTCTACCAGAACGGGCTTTTCGGAATTGACGACCAGCTCGTCAAAATTTTCTGCGGTAATGGTTTGGACTGACATGGCGGTTTCTCCTTTTGTTAATTGAATTTGTAGATTTTTTGAGCCACCCGGTAGAGCTTCACCGACAGCTTCCGCCCCTGGTAGCCGGGGATATTGGTGCCCACGTTGGTCAGGCGGTAGCGGCAGCGGCGGTAGAGGGCGGCGTCCTTTTGGCGAAGGTACTCCCACAGCTCGGTGCGCAGGCCCAGGGCCTCCGGCGTGTCGGCGATGACGGCGAAAATGGACGAGATGGACATCATCATGGACAGGTAGTTGAACATATACCGCCCCAGCTTGGGCTGGACAGCCTTGAGGGCCATCACGTCGTGGGCGTCGATCATCTGACGGGTTACCCGCACCTGCTGGTCAATGCGCCCGGCCATCACCGATTCGTTGACGCTCTGGTCCGCCCGGCCAATGAAGTAGCGGTACAGGTCCAGGTTCATATAGTACATCGTCTTGACGTAGGGCAGGGGCTGGTAGACAAAGATGTTGTCCACATAAAAGGTGTGCTTGGGCAGCTCCAGTTTGCAGTCCCGCAGCAGCCCCGTGCGGTAGATCACCGAGTGCATCAGCAGGTACTGGGAGGCCCGGAAGCGGCGGATGGAGTCCCAGGTGATGATCTGGTCGGTGGGGAACACGTTTTTGTAGCCCATGACTTTCTGGGTGTTGTCCTCCACGTGCTCATAGACATAGTTGGCGATGAGCAGGTCCACCGGGGCGGGCATGGCGGCAAACTCCCGCAGCTTGGCCATGACCTTGGCCAAGGCGTCTGTGTCCAGCCAGTCGTCGGAGTCCACCACCTTATAGTACAGTCCCCGGGCGTTGCGGATACCCTGGTTGACGCCCTCGCCGTGGCCGCCGTTCTCCTGATGGATGGCCCGGATGACGTCGGGATATTTTTCCGCCCACTCGTCGCACTTGGCGGGGGTGTCGTCTTTGGCGGAACCGTCGTCCACCAGAATGATCTCCGCGTCCTCTCCCGCAGCCAGCAGGGTCTCAACGCAGTGGTCCATATAGGCCGCGGAATTGTAGCAGGGGACGGCGAAGGTAATGAGTTTGTCCATAGTTTCCACTCTCCTGAACAGAGGAAGGGCTGGTACAGCGCTTCTCAAAGTATTTCCTGTTTGGCCGGGGTTATCCGACTCAGGCCAGCTCGTCGGTCAGTGCCAGGGCCCTGGCGGCGATGGCGTCCATGTTGTAGTATTTGTACTCGGCCAGGCGGCCCAGCAGGTGCAGGTTGGGGTACTGGGCAGCAAGGGCGGCGTATTTGGCGTACAGGGCGTTGTTGTCCGGGCTGATGATGGCGTAGTAGGGGATTTCGCCCTCCGTCCCGGTGTAGGCACGGGAGTATTCTTTCATAATGGTGGTGACGCCGGGCTTTTCCTGCCCGGTGAGGTGTTTGAACTCGGTAATCCGGGTGTAGGGCTCATCCACGGTATAATTTACGGTGCCGTGGGTCTGGAAATAATCCCGGCTGATTGTATCGTATTTGAAATCCAGCGTGCGGTAGGGGAGGGGGCCGAAGCGGAAGCCGAACAGCTCGTCGGCCTGCCCGGTGTAGATGACGGGACCGTCAAAAACCGCTCCGTCCAGCTTGAGGGAGCCGTCCGCCGGCTCCAGCCGTTTCAGCGCGTCTACCCCCAACTCCACGGTGATGTTGGGATGGTCCAGCATCTTCTCAAACATGGGGGCGTAGCCCTCCAGGGGCATCCCCTGGTAGGCGTCCTGGAAGTAGCGGTCATCCTCGGACAGCCGCACCGGCACCCGGGCGGTGGTGGCGGGGTCGATCTCCTCGGGGGTCTGGCCCCACTGCTTCATAGTATAGTGGACGAACACGTGCTCGTATACATAGTCCGCGATGGCGGTGATCTCGGGATCGGGATTTTGCCGCAGCTCCAGGATGGTCACCTGGTTCTGGGCGGGGTAGGCATCCAAGAGCTTCCGACCCAAGCGTTCCCCCTCCGAGCTGCCGAAAGCGTTTTTCAGCGAATCCAGGTTGAAGGGGACAGGGAAGAAAAAGCGTCCATCCGTCTTTTTATGGGCCGGGACCACCTCGGGATTGTCCCGAGGCAGGTTGGCGATCACCTTGTGTTGATAGCGCCGCCATTTGGTAAACCGGGACAGGTAGTCGAACACCTGCCTGTCGTTGGTGTGGAAGATATGGGGGCCGTACTGGTGAATGAGAATACCGGCGGAATCCAAGCAGTCGTATGCGTTGCCCGCCACATGGTTCCGGCGCTCCAGCACCAGCACTTTTTTGCCAACCTCCTCGGCCAGCCGCCGGGCGGCCACCGCCCCGGCGTAGCCCGCGCCCACGATCAGGGCGTCATAGTTTGTCAAAGCGCTCACATCGTTTCTCTCAGAATATGGGGCCCGTGGGGGCCATTTATAAAAATTATACCATATTTTTCCCCGGAGGGGAAGAAAAAATTGATTAACATTCATTGAAATTTCCGGCAGGCAGAGGTAAAGCGCAAAACGCTCCGGAAAGCAACCGGTTTGGGCAAAACAAGATAAAAGGATTGTCAGCGGCATAAAATCGTGATAGAATAACAAAAACCCTGTTTAGAAAGAGGGAGAGCGGATGGAAGCCGTCATTCAGCATTTCCGTGCGGCCCTGAACGGCTTTAACCGTCAGGACGTACAGGACTATATCGAGCAGTTGACCGCCGTACACAAACAGGAGCTGTGGGAGCTGCAAAAACGGCTGGAAAAAGCGGAGACCCGCGCTACCGAGCTGGATACCCAGGTGAACGCCATCAAGGGGGCCGCAGAGGAGGAGGCCAAGGCCAAAGCCTCTCTGGACGCCTCCACCAGGATGGTAACCCGGCTGAAAGGAGAGCTGTCCCAGTCGGAGTCCAAGCTGTCGGTGGCGAAAAAGGAGCTGGAGCGGCTCCAGGCCCAGGTGAGCGCCCTGGGGCCCATGGCGGCCAGCTACCAGGAAATCCGGGACCGGGCGGCCAGCGTGGAGCTGGAGGCCCACCAGCGGGCCCAGGAGGCGGAGATGGAGGCCAGACGCCGGGCCCAGGAAATGGTGGGCGCGGCCAGGGCGGAGGCGGATCGAATCCGGGTGGAGACACAGGGCTGGCTGTCCAAGGTGCTGGAGCAATACGGCCAGCTCCGCGGGGACCTAGACGTGCTGGTGGAACAGGCCAGGGCGGTGAGCGGCGGAGCGGAGCGGCTGGAGCTGCTGGATGAGAGTGCCCGCCGCCTCCGGGAGCAGGGAGGTCTGAAATGAGCGGACTGAATTTGCGCACCGCCGAGCTGGCGAAATGTCTGCCCGAGCTGAAAGCGGGTGAGCGGGTACTTCTGTCTGGCACCATCTATACCGCCCGGGACGCCGCCCATAAGCGGTTGTTTGAGCTGCTGGACGCCGGGGAATCCCTGCCCTTTGAATTGAAGGGCGCCGTGATTTACTATGCCGGGCCTACCCCCGGCCAGCAGGGGATGGCGGTGGGGGCTTGCGGCCCCACCACGGCAGGGCGGATGGACGGCTTCGCGCCCCGGCTGCTGGACTTGGGGCTTGCCGCTATGATCGGCAAAGGAGAGCGCAGCCAGGCGGTGGTGGACTCCATCGTGCGCAACGGGGCGTGTTATTTTGCCGCCGTGGGCGGCGCGGGGGCGCTGATCGCACGGTGCATTGAGACGGCGGAGGTTATCGCGTTTGACGACCTGGGTTGCGAGTCCATCAAGCGGATGACCGTGAGGGACCTGCCTCTAACGGTGGCCATCGACAGCCGGGGGAACGACCTGTTCCGCCAGGGCAGGGCGGAATATCAAAGAGCATAAAAAATTCCCGCCTCCATTTGGAGGCGGGAATTTTTTATGCGTTGAGCAAGGCTTAGCCGAACACGGCGATGAGGAAGCCCGCTGCGATGGCCGAGCCGATGACGCCGGCCACGTTGGGGCCCATGGCGTGCATCAACAGGAAGTTGGAGGGATTGGCCTCCTGGCCCACCTGCTGGGACACACGGGCCGCCATGGGGACGGCGGACACGCCCGCAGAGCCGATCAGCGGGTTGATCTTGCCGCCGGACAGCTTGTACATGAGCTTGCCCACCAGCAGGCCACCGATGGTGGAGAAGCTGAAGGCGATGACGCCCAGCACCACAATCATGAGGGTCTGGAGGGTCAGGAAGCGGGAGGCCACGGTAGTGGCACCCACGCTGATGCCCAGGAACAGGGTCACGATGTTCATCAGGGCGTTCTGGGCGGTATCGCTGAGCCGCTCGGTAACGCCGGTCTCCTTCAGCAGGTTGCCGAACATCAGGCAGCCGATGAGGGGGGCGGTGGAGGGGATCAGCAGGATGACGAACACGGCCACGAGGATGGGGAAGACGATCTTCTCCACCTTGGACACCTCTCGGGCCTGCTCCATCTTTACCTTCCGCTCCTCCTCCGTGGTCAGAGCCCGCATCAGCGGCTTCTGGATCATGGGGATCAGCGCCATGTAGGAGTAGGCGGCGATGGCGATGGGGCCAAGGAGATGGGGGGCCAGCAGGCTGGTGGTCAGGATGGCCGTGGGGCCGTCCGCACCGCCGATGATGCCGATGGAACCGGACTCCGGACCGGTGAAACCCAGCAGCATCGCGCCGAACATGGCGAAGAACACGCCCAATTGGGCGGCGGCGCCCAGCAGCAGGGAGGAGGGCCGGGCGATGAGAGGACCGAAATCGGTCATGGCGCCGATGCCGATGAAGATCAAGCAGGGGTACACGCCTGCCTTGACGCCGATATAAAGGATGTCCAGCAGGCCTCCGTGATGGATGATGTCAGTAAAGGACAGCTCCGTTTTGAGCTCCGTGTCGATGGCGGTCACAACGCTCTCATCAAGGTCGGCGGAGGAGGACAGGGCCTGGACATCGGTCATGAGGTCACCGCCGTTTTCCGCCAGGCGATCGAAATACTCCTCGATCTGGTCGGTGGTGTGGCCGCAGCCCCTGGCGAACACATAGTAGTAATACTCTTCCTGGGTGTAGGCGCGCCCTTCCGCCGTATTATAGAGGGCGTAGTCGTAGGCGGCGTCATAGGGGCACTCGTAAATATAAGCGTCCCACATCCCCATGTGGTACAGTCCAGCGCCGGGGATGTTGGTCAGCAGCACGCCGAAGGCGATGCCCACCAGCAGCAGCGGCTCGAACTTCTTGCCAATGCCCAGGTACAGCAGCAGGCAGGCCACGGCGATCATGACGAGGTTTTTCCAGCCGCCATTGGCAAAAAACCCGGCAAAGCCGGACTCGTTCACCAGCTTGGACAGGGTTTGTAAGATATCCATACAAGCCCCTCCTTATGCCAGGACGATCAGCGGCGAACCGGTCTCCACATGGCTGCCCTTGATGACCACCACCTGGGTGACGGTGCCGTCCTTGGGGGCGAGGATCTCGTTTTCCATCTTCATGGCCTCCAGCACCACCAGGAGTTGACCGGATTTGACGGTGTCGCCCTCCTTCACCTCCACCCGGAGGATGGTGCCGGGCATGGGGGAGTTGACGGGGGCGCCCGCACCGGTGACGGCAGGGGCGGCGGGAGCAGCGGGGGCGGCGGCAGGGGCCGCAGCGGGAGCCGCCTCTGCGGCGGGCGCGGGGGCGGCAGGGGCGTAGGCCTCGTACTCGTCCACCAGCATGGCCTGACCCGCCTCCACCTCCACCTCGTAGGTGCGGCCGTTCAGGGTCACTTTATATTTCATTTCACTTGACCTCCTTAATGGACTTGAAGCGCAGCTCGTTCAGCGGCTTGCCCATCTTGTCGGCCACAATCGCCATAATCATGGCGGCCTCCTTGTCGGGCACGTCGAACAGCTTGACCTCGCCGGCGGAGCCGGGAGCCGGGGGCGCGGATGGGGCTGCGGGAGCGGCAGGGGCCGCGGACTGAACAGGGCTGGGGATGTGGGTGGGGGCCTCGCCCTTGGCCTTTTTGGAGGCCATTGCTTTGCCCATGATGACTACCACGCACATCAGCAGAACCAGGCCGAAAAACACCACGGCGTACCCCAGCACGGCGGCGACACCCGCGTCGCCGATGCCCATTCGGGCGGCGGTAAGAGCGAGAGTATTCATACCGCTTCCCCCTTATGCCTCGGTGATGGTGTAGGTGGCGATATTCTCCTCCTTGGCCTTGCGGTCCTGGAAGAATTTCTCAGCCTGGTCGGGGAAGCAGATATAGCTCATCATGTCCTCCTCGGAGCGGCACAGGTCGCCCAAGGCTTCCTTGGCCTTCTTGAACTCCTCGCCGGTGCGCTTGGCGTCCTCAATGCGGCAGTCGGTGGGCTCGCCGCCCTCGCCCAGAATCTTGGCCTGAAGCTCGGCGCTCACCTCGCCGGGAGCGATGCCATACTCGCCCTTGAAGTAGTTTTTGATCTCCTTGGAGATCTGTTTGTACCGCTCGCCCATGAGCACGTTGGTGACGGCCTGATTGCCCACCATCTGGGACAGCGGGGTGACCAGCGGGGGATAGCCCAGGTCCTTGCGGACGTTGGGAATCTCCAACAGGGCCTCGTCGAACTTGTCCATGGCGTTCATGTCCTTCAGGTTGGCGATCATGTTAGACAGCATGCCGCCGGGGACCTTATACACCAGGGCCTGGGAGTCGGTGGCCATGCTCTTGGGGCTGATGAGGCCGGAGTCGATATACTTCTGCTTGATGGGCTTAAAGTAGTCGTTGACCTTGTTGATGACCTCCTCGTTCAGCCCGGTCTCAATGCCGTACTGCTGCATGGCATAGAACATGGTCTCGGTGGCGGCCTGACTGGTGCCGTTGGAGAAGCAGGAAGTGGCGGTGTCGATGACGTCTACGCCGGAGTCGATGGCCTTCATCAGGGTCATATAGGCCATGCCGGTGGTGCAGTGGGTGTGCAGGATGATGGGCATCTCGCCGATGGCGTCCTTGATCCCCTTGATGAGGCCCTCGGCCTCGTTGGGGCTCATGGTGCCCGCCATGTCCTTCAGGCAGATGGTGTCGAAGCCCATGTCCTTGAGCTCCTTGCACATCTCTACATACTTGGCCACGGTATGCACCGGGCTCTGGGTGTAGGAGATGCAGCCGGAGGCGACGGTGTTCTTCTTGGCGTACTTCTTGGTGGCCTCCAGAGCGGTCTTGATATTGCGGAAGTCGTTCAGGGCGTCAAAGATGCGGATGACGTCGATGCCGTTCTTGATGGACAGCTCCACGAACTTCTCCACCACATCGTCATGGTAGTGCTTGTAGCCCAGCAGGTTCTGGCCGCGCAGCAGCATTTGCAGGCGGGTATTGGGCATGTTCTTGCGGATGTTGCGCAGACGCTCCCAGGGGTCCTCGCCCAGGTAGCGCAGGCAGGAGTCGAAGGTGGCGCCGCCCCAGCACTCCACCGAGTAGTAGCCGGCCTTGTCCATGGTGGACAGGATGTCGGCGTAGTCGGAGTAGGGCAGACGGGTGGCCATCAGGGACTGGTTGGCGTCACGCAATACGGTCTCCGTGATCTGAACCTTTTTCTTCAAATGGAAACACCTCCAAATTTCTCTTGAACCATATTGCGTCGGAACAGGGGCAGAGGCGCCGCGCCTGTGCACAGCGCCTCTGCCGCCGGTCTGTTTTCAGATAGATCATGGGACTCCCGCGCGAACCCAGAGGTGTGGGCCGCGTGGGGAGAGGTTGAACAAAGGGAATATCGCGTCACTTTCGCCGTCAGGCGAAAGCGAAGTGCGCGGGCTATATTACACCTTGGGGCCGGCCTCGACGAGGGCCTTGCCGGCGTCGTTGCCGGTGTACTTCACGAAGTTCTTCACGAAGCGGCCGGCCAGATCCTTTGCCTTGGTGTCCCACTCAGAGGCATCGGCGTAGGTGTCGCGGGGGTCCAGGATGGCGGGGTCCACGCCGGGCAGAGAGGTGGGAACCTCGAAGTTGAAATAGGGGATGGTCTTGGTCTCGGCTTTCAGGATGGAGCCATCCAGGATGGCGTCGATGATGCCGCGGGTGTCCTTGATGGAGATGCGCTTGCCGG
>CAJTTS010000130.1 GCA_910579155.1 uncultured Oscillospiraceae bacterium
GGCGACCATAGCATGACGGAGTACACGGGCCGTTCCGAGCTTCACGGGCGGCGGCGTGGAGGGATGAAACGATGTGCATGAGGATGAAAGCTATACTGCCTGCTTGACAGCCAGAGATTGGGAATAGACGTACCCCCGGCGTATGGAAGCTAAACTCGCCGGCGCTCCTGACAAAGTTAGTGTTTGGCTCTATCTTTGCGGATACCCGGAGCGAATCCAGCCACGGGAAAGTGGAAAATGGCGAACGTCACATACCGACAGCACATCACGCTCATTTCAGCAGTTCTAAACGGAGATTGCCTGACGCGGAACGCCGCAGACGCGGCTATGGGAGCTATGAGAAAAGCGGCCCTGAAAATCCGTTATGGCAACGGAGCTGTCATAGTAGTCTGAGGACCCTGGATTAACAGGGATAGCCGTAAAAACGGAAGCGGTAACGCCGCCCACATGGCGAAGGACAGCCGTCGGTCATTTCAATACAAGAAAGGATGGTGCGTGAGGCACTATGAGAAATCCAATTGATGTATTGAAGCTCCTCACGGAGAAAGCAAGTGTAAAAGAATACCATTTTGAACGGTTGTACCGCAATCTGTACAACCCGGACTTCTATCTGCTGGCCTATAAGAACATTGCGGCCTCACAAGGCAGCATGACGGCAGGTGCGGATGGAATGACCATTGATAACATGAGCATGGCTCGCATCAACAAAATCATCAACTCCCTGAAAGACCAGACCTACCAGCCCAACCCGGCCCGCAGGACGTACATTGCCAAGAAAAACAACCCGGCGAAGCAGCGGCCTTTGGGCATCCCTTCCACCAATGATAAGCTGGTGCAGGAAATCATTCGGATGCTGCTGGAGGCCATCTATGAACCCACCTTTTCAGACCGTTCCCACGGGTTCCGCCCCAAACGGAGCTGCCACACGGCGTTGTCCCAAATCAAGGACACCTTCACTGGTGTGCGCTGGATAGTGGAGGGCGACATCAAAGGCTGTTTCGACAACTTTG
This sequence comes from uncultured Oscillospiraceae bacterium, assembly GCA_910579155.1. Next base: position 1,011 of record CAJTTS010000130.1, read on the forward strand.
ACCACCACGTCCTGATTGATATTCTGAGACGGCGCATTAAGGACGAAGCATTTCTATCCCTCATGTGGAAGTTCCTGAAAGCCGGATACATGGAGCAGTGGGAATACCACAAAACCTATTCCGGCACACCCCAGGGCAGCGGCATGAGCCCCATTCTGGCTAATATCTACCTGTCTGAGCTGGATACTTTTATGGAAGGATACAAAGCCCGTTTTGACAAAGGCACTTCCTATCGCAAACCCAGCAAGGAATACAGGAGGATTGCCGGGCGCTTCCGCAGAGCAAAGAAAAAACTGGATGCAGGAGACCATTCCAAGCAGGCCGTTCAGGAGTTCAAAGCGGCCCAAAAGCTGAAACTGTCCAGGCCCTACGCCGATGTGCTGGACGCTGATTTCAAGCGGATACAGTACAACCGCTATGCGGATGACTTTGTGGTGGGTGTGATTGGCTCGAAGCAGGACGCAATATCCATCAAAGAGGATTTGCGGCAGTTCCTGTCCGAAAAGCTGAAGCTCACGCTATCCAAGGAAAAGACAAAAGTCACCCATTCCAGCGAAGCGGTGCGCTACCTGGGCTATGACATTCGGGTGGTTCGCAACAAATCGGCGAAGCGGTGCAAAAACGGAGCTCTCAGGCGGGTTTGGTATGGTCAGGCGTTCCTCTATGTTCCTCACGAAAAATGGGAGAACAAGCTCCATGAGCTCAGGGCTATGCAGGTCAAATGGGACGAGAATCGTGGCCGCAATTTCTGGCGGCCCATGCACAGAAACGAGCTGGTCAACAGTACGGACGTTGAAATCGTCAGCCAATACAATTCGGAAATTCGCGGCCTCTATAATTTCTATCGTATCGCGGAAAACATCGGCGTATTGAGCAAATTTTACTACATGATGCGCTACAGTATGCTGAAAACCTATGCGGGGAAATACCGAACCAATGTCAGCAAAATTAAAAGGAAATATATACACAATGGCATTTTCCAGGTTCCTTATACCACAAAATCAGGCCCTAAACTGTGCGAGTTTTATCATGACGGTTTTCGCAAACAGGATACGGGCTATGACAATGTGCAGGACCTACTTCCCCGCTATATCCACTACGATGGGCGCAATACCCTTGCAAAAAGGCTGAAAGCCGGTATCTGTGAGCTGTGCGGCAACAAAACGGATGATATTCGTATGCACCACGTCCGTACCCTGAAAAAGCTCACCGGCGAAACCGAGGCGGAACGACTGATGTTGCATATGCGCCGGAAGTCACTGGCGCTGTGCCCCTATTGTTATCAATCTACACTTGCCCAAGAACCGTGATGGTGACTGTGCGAGGAGCCGGATACGCGGAGACGTGTAAGTCCGGTTCTGGAGGCGGCTCCGCCGAGACCGCTGGCGAAAACCAGTATGGCGCGGCGGTGTCTACCTCACATATCCTCGAAGCCAATACCAATTATGTCATAACTGACCCAAAATCCGAGGTTTTACTGGCTACGGGCGGATATTTGAAAAGCAAAGGTTATGACATCCGGGTGCTGAACCTTGTCAACCTGGATGAGTCCGATGGATACAACCCCTTCCGCTACATCCGGGACGAGAAGGACGCCCTGCGGCTGGTGAACAATCTCATCCAGGCCACCACGCCCAAAGGCAGCCACGAATCCGATCCCTTCTGGACCAAAGCGGAAACGGCGCTGCTCCAGGCCATTATCCTCATGCTGTGGCAGGAGGCCCCGGAGTACGAACAGAACTTCTCCATGGTGATGCGGGTGCTGGAGTACGCCGAGGTCAAGGAGGAGGACGAGGAGTACGTCTCGCCGCTGGATCTGCTCTTCCAGTCCATAGAGCGGGAGAAGCCCGACAGCGTGGCGGTGAGGCAGTATAAAGTCTTTAAAATGGCCGCCGGCAAGACCTCAAAAAGCATACTCGTGTCCACCGCCGTCCGGCTGGCCCCCTTCAACCTGCCCCAGATCAAGGCCATCACCGACAGGGATGATATGGACCTCTACACCCTGGGGGAGCAGAAGTGCGCGCTGTACGCCGTGATCCCGGACAACGATCAGACGTTCAATTTTTTGGTGAGCCTGCTCTACTCCCAGGCGTTCCAGGCCCTCTACTACAGCGCCGACCAGATCCACCACGGGGCCTTGCCCTGCCATGTCCACTTCGTGCTGGACGAGTTCGCCGCCATGCCCCTCCCTGGCTTCACCCGTGAACTGGCCACCATGCGCTCCCGCAACATTTCGGCAAGTACCATTATTCAGAACATGGCGCAAATAAAAGAACTTTACAAGGACAGTTGGGAGACAATTCCGGGCAATAGTGACACAATTCTGTACCTGGGCGGCAACGAAGCGTCCACCCACAAGTACATCTCCGAGGCCCTTGGGAAAGCCACCATCGATACGAAAACCCACGGGCAGACCAAGGGGAAATCCGGCTCGTACTCGACCAATTTTCAGATGAGCGGCCGCGAATTGTTGACCCCAGATGAGGTGCGTGGGCTGGATAACCGCTACGCCATCCTGTTCATCCGGGGCGCCAAGCCGGTGATGGATCTGAAGTACGAGTTGACCGAACACCCTGCCATCCGCCACACCATTGACGGCGGCGGACCGCCCTACATTCACCACCAGAAGAAACCAGAAACCTGGCTCTCCGGCGCGGCGCTGTTTGCTCCGGAGGCCAACACTGAAAAGGAGGAAACCGAACATGAACCATCTGAAGAACAATAAGCTCCAGCGTCGGGCCAAGCGTCTGTACGCCCTGTGCGTCTGCCTGGCCCTCACCGCCGCCATGTTCGTCATGCCCGCCTTCGCCGCTCCCGCTGGCGGCGACCCCCTGGACGTGGTCGCAAATCTGTCCGATTTCATCTTCTCCCTGATCCGCGCCGTGGGCCTGATCCTGCTGGGCTACGGTGTCCTCCAGGTGGGCCTGTCCCTCCAGTCCCATGATCCCTCCCAGCGCTCCAACGGGATGCTCACTATCGCCGGCGGCATTGTGATCACCTTTACGAAGGAGATCCTCAATCTCATCACCGGCACCGGGGCATGATGGCAGAAAAAACGGGCGGGCGCACTGGCGCCTGCCCTCTCATTTTGTGCGGCGACGCGGCGGAACAGCTCCGAATGCTGGAACCTGAGAGCGTCCACTGCTGTATCACCTCGCCGCCCTATTTCAACCTCCGGGACTATGGTTCCCCCGGTCAGCTTGGCCGGGAGGCCACCCCGGAGGAATACGTGGACAAGTTGGTAAGCGTGTTCCGGGAAGTGCGGCGGGTGCTGCGTTCAGACGGCACCCTGTGGCTGAACCTCGGGGACAGCTATACCAGTGGCAATCGGAGGACCAGGGACTTTGATCAGAAACTCCCGGCGCGCTCAGTGGACCACCGGCCACGCACCCCCCAAGGGATGAAACCTAAAGACTTGATGGGCATTCCGTGGATGACAGCCTTCGCCCTGCGGGCAGACGGATGGTATCTGCGGCAGGATATCATCTGGCATAAGCCCAACGCCATGCCCGAGAGCGTCCGGGACCGCTGCACCAAAAGCCACGAGCACGTCTTCCTGCTGTCCAGGTCGGAGCGGTACTTTTTTGACACCGACGCCATCAGCGAACCGATCATGGGAAACAGCACAAAACGCTATCTGCGAGGATATCGTGGTCAGGCCGAAGCGGTTGCCCTGCCACGATTCGGCGGCACGAAGTACGGCGACAGCACAGCGGAGGAGGCCCGATGCAAAAGCGGAAAAGAATATGTGCCCACACCGCGCAGAAACAAACGGGACGTGTGGTCCATAGGCACCATGGGATTCCGGGGCGCTCACTTTGCCGTGTTTCCAGAAAAACTGGTGGAGCCCTGCATTTTGGCCGGAAGTCCAAAAGATGGCCTGGTACTGGACCCCTTTGCGGGCAGCGGCACCACGGGCGTAGTAGCCCAGCGGCTGGGACGGCGGTTTATTGGCATTGACATCAACCCGGACTACTGCGCCATGGCGGCGGAACGGATCGCCAGTGGGAAGGAGGCGGCGTGATTGGGAAGTGGAAACTGGATCGTGGACAACCTGAACTCCGCCCTCAACACCTGGAACGACAAGCTGGCGGAAATCTGGACTCTGATCTCCACCAGCCCGGAGAATTTCAAAGGCGGCGGGGTCTGGAACGTCATCGTCAACATCAACGATGGGCTGAAGGCCGTGGGCTACGCCCTGCTGGTGCTGTTTTTTGTCATGGGCGTGGTCAAGACCATGGGGAGCTTCGCGGAAATGCGCAAACCGGAGCAGGCCGTCAAATGCCTGGTCCGCTTCGTACTGGCCCAGGCGGCGGTGTCCCACGGCATGGAGCTGATGACGGGCCTGTTCAGCATCGCCCAAGGCATGGTGGGCACCGTCATGAGCGCCTCCGGCCTGTCCGCCATGGAGACAGCCACCCTGCCCGACGAGATGGTGACCATCATTGAGGACGTGAGCTTCCTGGAGTCCATCCCCCTGTGGGCGGTGACTCTGCTGGGCTCTCTGTTCATCTGGGGCCTGTCTTTGGTCATGATTTTGACTGTTTATAGTCGATTTTTTAAGTTATACATGGCCACCGCCATCGCGCCCATCCCCATGGCCAGCTTCGCGGGACAGCCCTCCAGCAGTATTGGCGTTGCCTTTCTCAAGAGCTACGCCGCAATCTGTCTGGAGGGCTGTGTCATCGTGTTAGCCTGTGTGATCTTCTCGGCCTTCGCCTCCACACCGCCCGCCATCGCGGACGACACCCTGGCAGCGGCCACCATCGTGTGGAACTATGTGGGCGAAACAATTTTTAACCTGCTGGTGTTGGTGGGAGCCATCAAAATGAGCGACCGGCTCATCCGGGAGCTGATGGGGCTGGGGTGACAGCGTGGCGGGCAAGAGTGAGTTACCCTTTGATATTGCCCTTTTTTATGTTTTCTTGAATAATTTCGTCTGTAATTTGATATAAGGATTCTGATCCGAGCCGCGTTTTCTTTTGTCGCCCATATACTTGAGCCGCTGTTACCCCGTGTTCTCTCCAATCGCCGCCGCCGTTGCTATTATTCAAAAGAAGGGGTTGAAGATTATCCATAGCATGGGCAAACTTCGGCTCAGGTGTCTGGCAGTTCTCAAATTCATCAAATAGCGCTATAAGTTATGCCTTCTGATCATCAGGCAGTATGGAGAAAATTCTTTCTTTTGCCGCATCCTCTCCTGCTTTCTGTGTCTTTAGGTTTTCCGCATCGTAGGCATAAGTATCCCCTGCGTCAATTTCTACAATGTCGTGAATCAGGCACATCAAAAGCACCTTTGCAATATCCACTTGTTGATTTGCATACTCCCGAAGAAGATACGTCATGATCGCCATATGCCAAGCGTGTTCCGCATCGTTTTCATTGCGGCCATTGCCGGAGAGGTGCGTTTGCCTGAAAACCTCTTTCTCTTTGTCAATTTCAAGCGCAAAGATAAGTTGCTTTTTCAATCGCTCATCCATACTGTTCAGCTCCTCGCAGAATTCGTTTCTATTCTTATCATAATACAAACAACTATCCAAATCAACTTTAGAAAAGTGAAAGTGGTGATACCCATAGAAGTCCGCATCAACAAAGAAGTCCGGGACTATCAGGAAAGCGTATTCTTCGGCCTGTCCCTGCGGCAGCTCATCTTCGCCCTGCTGGCCGTACTGGTGGCAGTAGGCGTGTATTTCGGCCTGCGGGGCATCGTGGGCAGCGGCGAGATCGGCTGGATCTGCGTCCTGGCGGCGTTCCCCTTCGCCCTGGGCGGCTTTTTTACGTACAACGGCATGACCTTTGAGAAGTTCCTGCTGGCCCTCATTCGCTCCGAGCTGCTGTACCCCAAGCGGCTGGTGTTCAAGTCAGAAAATCTGTACGCCAAAACCCTCGAAAACTCATCCATCAAGGAGGCTTTACATCTTGATTAAAACCCTGCAAAATGCGCTCAAACAGGACCGGGAGGGCTTCGACCTCCCCCGGTCCGTCCAGGACGCCATCCCCATCCGCCGCCTGTGGCCGGATGGGATTTTTCAATTCGGAAGCAAATTCTCCAAGACCATCCGGTTCAGCGACATCAACTATGCGATTGCTTCTAAAGAAGATAAGACAGCCATGTTTCTGGGCTACTCCGAGCTGCTGAACGCCTTGGACGCGGGCTCCACCACCAAGCTCACCATCAACAATAAGCGGCTCAACCGTCAGGATTTCGAGCAGAAGATCCTGCTCCCCCGCCAGGACGATTACTTGGACGGCTACCGGGCGGAGTACAACGCCATGCTGATGGATAAGGTCACCGACAGCTCCAACAGCGTGGTTCAGGAGCGGTACGTCACCCTCTCCGTCCACCGCAAGAGCATTGAGGAGGCCCGCACCTTCTTCGACCGGGTCACCGCCGACGTCACTACCCGGCTGAACCACCTGGACTCCCACAGCGAGGAGCTGGACGCGGTGGAGCGCCTCCGGGTACTCCACGACTTCTACCGGACCGGGGAGGAAACCGAATTTCACATGGATCTCCGGGACGTGATGCGGAAAGGCCACAGTTTCAAAGGCACCATCTGCCCGGACAGCCTGGAATTCAAAAAGGACTATTTCATCATGGGCGATAAGTTTGGCCGGGTGCTGTTCCTGAAGGAGTACGCCAGCTATATCAAGGATTCCATGATCAACGAGCTCACGGCCCTCAACCGCGCCATGATGCTGTCCATCGACGTGATCCCCGTCCCCACCGACGAGGCCGTCCGGGAGATGCAGAGCCGACTTCTCGGTGTTGAGACCAACGTGACAAATTGGCAGCGGAGGCAGAATAACAACAACAATTTCTCCGCCGTTGTCCCATATAATCTGGAGCAGCAGCGGAAGGAAACGCGGGAGATGCTGGACGACCTCACCACCCGGGACCAGCGGATGATGTTCGCCGTGGTGACCCTGGTTCACCTGGCGGACACCAAAGAGGAGCTGGACAGCGACACCGACGCCCTCCAGGCCACCGCCCGGAAGCACCTGTGCCAGCTGGCCACCCTGAACTGGCAGCAGGCGGACGGGCTGGTGACCGCCCTGCCCCTGGGCCTGCGGCGGATCGACGCCCTGCGCACCCTGACCACTGAGGCGCTGGCCGTCCTCATGCCCTTCAAGGCCCAGGAGGTGCGGGATCAGGGCGGCGTGTACTACGGGCAGAACGTGATCTCCAAGAACCTCATCATCGCCAATCGGAAGGAACTGCTGAACGGCAACGGTTTTGTGCTGGGCGTGTCCGGTTCCGGCAAGTCCTTCACCGCCAAGCGGGAGATGGTCAATCTGGCCCTCTCCACAG